>JADFXI010000121.1:0-8353 GCA_015233655.1 Nitrospirota bacterium
CGCAAGTCCCAAGTGGCTCGGCAAGTGCCCTGATTGCGGCGCCTGGAACAGTTTCTCTGAGGAAAGGCAAAGCCCCAGAGATTTAAAATCCACTGCAGCCTTAGGGGGGATTGCAGAGGCCCAGCCCTTATCAGCGATCACAGGAGGGAAAGAACGGAGAAATTGTGTCGGAATTCCTGAGTTGGACCGTGTTTTGGGCGGAGGCCTGGTTGACGGTGCCGTTGTTCTCATAGGCGGAGACCCGGGCATCGGGAAATCAACTCTTATCCTTCAGGCACTCGCAAAGATAGCGAGCAAAAAATCTGTTCTCTATGTTTCGGGCGAGGAATCGCCGGAACAGATAAAATTGCGCGCTGAAAGGCTTTCAATAAATGCTGATACGATTATCCTGCTTCCCGAAACTTTAGTTGAAAATATAATTGCTTCCGCATCGAATATCAAGCCTTCCGTACTCGTAATAGATTCCATTCAGACTGTTTTCACTGCTGACCTGACCTCCGCGCCGGGCTCTGTGGGACAAATAAGGGAATCAGCCGCAAAGCTTATGCAATTTGCGAAGAAGTCCGGGATGCCGGTCTTTCTTATAGGGCATGTTACAAAAGAAGGCGCTATTGCAGGACCCAGGGTGCTCGAGCATCTTGTCGACACGGTCCTCTATTTTGAGGGCGATCGCGGGCATCCATACCGCATACTCCGCACCGTTAAAAACAGGTTCGGCTCGACAAATGAAATCGGCGTATTCGAGATGACCGACAGCGGACTCGCAGAAATCAGTAACCCATCCGAACTTTTCCTCTCAGAAAGGCCACTGAACGTCTCCGGCTCGACAGTCATAGCAAGCCTCGAAGGCACGCGGCCCTTGCTGGTCGAAATACAGGCGCTCGTGGCCCCAACGACATTCGGCATGCCCAGAAGGACGAGCATGGGCGTCGATTTCAACCGGGTAAACCTCCTCATCGCAGTGCTCGAAAAAAAGGCGGGCATGCATCTGGGCGGAATGGATGTATTCATCAATATCGTTGGCGGTCTGAAGGTCATCGAACCGGCCGCGGATCTCGGCGTCATTGCCGCAATTGCGTCTTCATTCAGAGAAATTCCTATAGATTCAAAAACCTTTCTCTTCGGAGAGGTCGGCCTCTCGGGAGAAGTGAGGGCGGTCGCACAAGGAGAAACAAGGCTGAAAGAGGCTGCAAAGATTGGCTTCAAGAAAGCTATAATACCAAAGGGCAACGCGGAGCGTCTGAAGTCCGATTTGGGGCTCGCTATTGCTGGAGTAAAGAATGTTGAAGAAGCGATGGAACACATTAAAGGTTAGAAGAAGTCAAGGCTTGCAAAACAAGGACTGCCGGCTGAAGGCATGGAACATGTCCGTCTTCTGCGTTCTGACCTCTGTCCTCTCTCTTCTTGTGTTGTCCTGCGCCCCGAAATATGCTGAAAGGCCGTCCCGTGAAGGCCTTTCTCTTTCAGAGATGCTTTCAAGAATGAACAGCATCCAGTCCATTGAAGCCGTACTATCTATCAACTACGAAAAGAATGACGCGGCGATGAGCGGCGATGCCGCCCTGAATCTCTCCGGCGACGCGCTCAACCTTAGATTATATTATCTCGGTTTTCTGGCAGGAGAAATTAAAGAGAACAACGGCATAATCAGCAGCAAGCCTAAGATCGACAAATACAAAAGCATTGTTCTTGTAGACGGACTGAAAAACAGCTTTATGTGGTGGACCATAAGTGACTATACAATCCAGGAAAGAGAAGACAGTTATGTCTTAAAAAATTCGAGCAGGGAAGTCATAATCGGCAAAAAAGACCTTCTACCTGTTAAGCAGACAGTAGAGTTCGAAAACGGAGAGGAACTGAACATAACCTATGACACGCCGGCCCACAGCCGGCCTGAAACAAATCAATATGTGACTGACCCTGAAACCGGATGGTATCAATCCCGCCTGTCTATCCGTTACAGGAACCACCTGGTAAACGTCAAAGTAAAGTCTTACTCTGCATCAAGAGAAAAAAATCACAGCCTGACTAATAATCCAAATTAAAAAAGCTGTTCAATACCGATCGCTATTAACACAACGCCTGCAAGGACTGTGGCCTTATCAGCTATATGCCACTTGATAAAGTATTCCGATATATAGTTTCCGCCCCACAGGGCAACGAAACTTATCACAGCGGACAACAGTCCGACCCAGAAGGAGCTTAAACCAATCATCCCGGCACTTAATCCTCCACCTACATTGTTTATGGAAAGAGCGATGCCGAGCACGGTGGCCTCTTTAAAATCGATATGCTTTGACTTGTCCTTATCAGCTTTGTGAGGATGTGCCAATATATGCAATATGCCTGCTTCATTATCGTCGTTAGACTCCTCCACTTCGTTCTTACCCTTATGTCTGTAATGGTCAATTATCATCCACAAACCAATAGCAGAGAGAAGCAGCATAGCTATAATCGACGACAGTTGCTTACTAAAAACTCCGGAGATCATCGATCCTGAATAGGCAGCGAACGCCGAAATAAAAAATGTAATAACCGAAATCCATAAATTTATCATATTGGATATTTTGATTCCGCGCAGACTGTATGCAACTCTGACACCAATATTATCGAAGTTGTTCGACAGTGCGATGAAAAATGTATATACAGCGTGCATCATGCTTACTCCTCCAATTTGCGGGCACTGCAACAGACAGAATCATTGACTATCTAGTTTAAATACCTCATATATTTATTATAAGGAACTTGATGGTCAGGATGTGTTACAGGAATGTTAAATAACAGGGTAAGCCGTCTAAACCGTACTTACATTAGGCCCGCCACCCTTAATTTTACGCACCAATATCAGACCGACGATAAAAAAGGCCCCTACCGACAGCACAGCAGGCCTTTGACTGCCTAATGTCGATGACACATAGCCGAAGATAAGAGGGCCTGCGATGGCAGACGTTTTACCCATCAAAGCATAAACCCCGAAATACTCGGATTCCTGACCTTCAGGAATATACTGCGCATAAAAGGCCCTGGTGGCGGACTGTACCGTGCCGAGACCCAGTCCCGCTGCCGATGCAATGATAAAAAAGAATATTTTTGACGTCACAAAAAAAGCTGCAACCGATATAACGATCCACAAATACAAAGAAAGCACCACGACCTTTTTCGGGCCCCAGACATCTGTAGGCTTTGCGAGTAAAAACGCTCCGGCCAGCGCTGTAAACTGAACAGTAAGAAACACCAGAATCAACTCCCGCGAAGAAAAATGAAGTGTGGTCGCGGCAAAAATGCTCGAAAAAACGATGACTGTGTTTACGCCGTCAGCATAGATAAAATAAGCGATGAGGAGTTTCCTCTGCTCGCGGCTAGCCCATATTTTTTTTAACACAGCAATCGTATTGCGCAAGCCCTCTCCGGCAGCGCCTGCAATCCTCAGCCGTGATGTAGCGTCAGGAGTAAGGAACAAGAATGCCGGGACAGAAAACAGAGCAAAAAAAAGGGCTGACATCGGCCAAACATAGGCCAGGAGACCTTTGTCTATAAGCACGATAGCCAGCAAGAGGCAGGCGATTGAACCTGCATACCCTGTCGCAAACCCCCATGAAGAGACCCTGCCCTGGCGCTCAGGTCCGGCAATTTCAGGCAGAAAGGAATTATAAAAGACAAGCCCGCCTTCCTTTCCCACATTCGCAAGGACTACGAGTAGAAATCCCTCCATCGCCATCCCTCTCTCCATGAAGTAGAGAAACGAAACAGATACTACGCATACGAATGTATAAACGAAGAGCAGTTTCTTCCTGATTTTTGCATAATCGGCAACTCCTCCGAGAAAAGGGGAACTTAAGGCAACAAGGGCCATGCTTAACGAGATGGCACGGCCCCACCATATATCACCCTGCCCTGAGGCATTACCTACGATGACGTTCGTATAATAGACAGGAAATATGACAGCGGCAATAATCGCCGAGTAGCTGGAACCTGCAAAGTCGAACAGGCACCACGAAAGGATTTTTTTATTCATTCCCTAGCATGATAAGAGCTTCTTTTGCCGCAGCCATTTGAGACTCCTTCTTGCTTTTTCCGGTACCGCTTCCGAACAGCTTCCCTTCTATATAAACCTCGGTTGTAAATATCTTCTTGTGCTCTTCACCCTCTTGCTTGACTATACGGTACTCCGGGAGCGTGCCCAATGCGCTCTGCACCTTCTCCTGAAGCTCACTCTTAAAGTCGCTCGCCTCATTTTTAAGTATCGCGCTTGCTACCTTTTCATTAAAAAGACGAAGCACTACTTCCCTGACAACCATATAACCGCTGTCCAGAAAGACAGCGCCTACAAGAGCTTCAAAGGCATTGGACAAAACGGACCTCTTTTGCCTGCCTCCTGTCGACTCCTCGCCTTTACCCAGAAGCAGATAATCCCCGAGAGACAGCTTTGAGGCCATTTCGAAAAGCACCAGTTCCTTCACCAGATAGGATTTTATTTTCGACATACCGGCCTCGGTCAGAGACTCTTTATTCAAATAGAGTACTTCTGCGATTATAAGACCGAGCACTGAATCGCCCAGAAATTCCAGCCGCTCATTGTGGGCCTTTACTGCCTCAATGTTTTCATGGTGGTATGATTTATGGGTCAGGGCAACTGCGAGAAGCGACTTGTTATTGAAAGTGTAACCCAGAGAAGATTCAATTCCCTGGATATTTCCCGAAGATAAGGCAGGCATTAGTTCCCCCAAACCCGAAAGAATTTGACAGCGCGTGCGTTATATCAACCTGCTTTGCAGTATTGGGGACATAATCGAGATCACATTCCGGGTCGGGCTTATCCAGGTTGATAGTAGGATGCACCTTGCCGCGGCAAATACTGAGAATAGAGAGTATCGCCTCCACACCGCCGGCAGCTCCCAAAAGATGGCCCACCATCGACTTCGTGGAGCTGATGCATAATTTGTACGCGTGCTCTCCGAAAACCTTCTTGATGGCAGCGGTTTCAAGCTCGTCTCCGTATTTGGTGGAAGTGCCGTGGGCGTTGATGTAACCTATCTTTTCAGGCGCCAGCCCAGCATCTTTCAAAGCAGCCCTCATGCAGCGGGCAGCTCCTTCCCCGCCAGGAGCCGGGGTTGTGATATGATACGCATCACTCGACATGCCATAGCCCGTAATTTCGGCGTAAATACGTGCTCCCCTGGCCAAAGCACCATCGAGCGTTTCCAGGAAAATAACTCCGGAGCCCTCTCCCATGACAAAGCCGTCTCTATCCATATCAAAAGGCCGGCTGGCCCTTTCGGGTTCATCATTTCTGGTAGACAGCGCCTTCATAACTGCGAACCCGCCTACCCCTAGGTCGGTAATCACCGATTCAGTTCCCCCGGCAATCATGGCGTCGGCTTCCCCACGCTGGATTATTCTGAAGGCATCGCCGATTGAATGGCTGCCGGTTGCACATGCCGTAACAGGACAGGAGTTAGGCCCTTTTGCACCAAACTTGATCGAAATATTTCCGGATGCCAGGTTGATAATAAGCATAGGAATGAAAAAAGGAGAAATCCGTCTGTAACCCTTTTCGAGGTACGCCTTGTGATAATGCTCGATGGCAGGAAGACCTCCCATGCCGGCCCCTACTACAACTCCTACCCTCTCGGCATTTTCATCGGTAATCCTGAAACCCGAATCTTCGACAGCCATTGTGGCGGCGGCAACGGCCAGATGGATAAAACGGTCCATCTTCTTTATTTCTTTGGCCTCAATATAATTTGCCGCGTCAAACCCTTTTACTTCTCCGGCTATGCGCACCGGCAGGGCAGAAGCGTCAAAATGAGTTATCGGACCGATACCGGACTTCCCGCTCAAGGCGGCGTTCCACGTCTCTTCTACACCTATGCCTATAGGAGTGACAAGTCCGAGGCCTGTAACAACAACCCTTCTCTTTTCAATCATCCTACTTTTTTCTGTATATAAGATACGGCGTCTTTAACTTTAGCTATCTTCTCGGCATCTTCATCGGGTATTTCTATGTTAAATGCCTCTTCGAACGCCATAACCAACTCAACAGTATCGAGCGAATCAGCGCCGAGGTCCTCGACAAACGACGCCTCAGCCGTAACCTCCGACGGGTCCACTCCGAGCTGCTTTGATATGATCTCTTTTACTTTTTCTTCTACCATTATCTACCTCCAAAATTTATTTGCATTTACTATAAGCTGCCGGCTGACCGCTGTCAGCTATTTACATATACATTCCACCATTTACATGGATTACCTGGCCTGTTATATATCCGGAATCAGGCGACGCGAAAAAAACCACTGCGTTGGCCACATCCTGAGCAGTTCCGAATCTGCTCATAGGAATCGACTTCATCATCTCCTGCTTCACATTATCGGCCAGCACCTCGGTCATGGCCGTGGCAATAAAACCGGGCGCGACCGCATTCACGGTCAATGACCTGCTGGCATATTCTTTAGCAAGGGTCTTCGTAAGACCGACAATACCGGCTTTAGACGCACTATAATTGGCCTGCCCCGGATTACCCATAAATGCAACTACAGAGGCAATATTTATGATACGCCCATACCGCTGTTTCGCCATCATCTTTACAGCATCCCTCGAGCATAGAAAAGTGCCTTTGAGATTAATGTTCATTACGGCGTCCCAATCCTCTTCCTTCATACGCATGATAAGGCCGTCTCTCGTAATCCCCGCATTGTTAACGAGTATCTCGACTTTGCCGAACTCCTTCTGCGCGGCCTCAAAAAGAGAGCCGACTTCGGCCGAATTGGACACATCGGCTTTTAAGCCGATGCTCCGTATCCCCAGCTTTTCAAGATCGGACGCAGCCTCTTTTGCCATATCGAGGTTGACATCGACAACAACGACGTTGACGCCGCGCCCGGCAAGCGATTCTCCGATGGCCTTGCCGATACCGCGCCCCGCTCCTGTTATAATTGCAGTCTGTCCCTTCATGATTATTCCATTACCCCCGACAAAGTCCGCCTGTCAAAAGTCGGCTATAATTTTAACAGACGAACGTTTTTATTTTCCAGTTCTTTTTAAGATGACTGAAACTACACAGGCCGCATCGAAATGATTTATCAACAAAATTTTATAATTATATGCGGTACTCTGCATTCCCTGGTAAATCTTTACTAACGGTAATTGGAAAACTGGAGATGTATGCCTAAATCCTTCTCCTTTAAATGTGCCATTATTACCTGCAAATCATCTATCTTCTTAGCTTTGACCCGCACCTGGTCTTTTTGAATCTCAGCGTTCACTTTCAGCTTCAGGTCCTTAATGATCTTAACAATTTCCTTGGCTTTGTCCTGAGGAATGCCCTGCTGGAGAGTTATAACCTGCCTGACCGTGCTGCCGGCAGCAGGTTCCAGCTTGCCGTACTCAAGCGCCTTAAGTGCAATCCCGCGTTTCACAAACTTGGTTTGAAGGATATCGACGACGCTCTTCATCTTCTGCTCATCGTCGGACAATAATGTAATAGTGCCCTTCCCTTTGTCAAACTCTATGGAACTCTTGCTGCCCTTAAAATCAAAACGCTGGCTTATCTCCTTTATTGCCTGGGTAACGGCATTTGTAACTTCCTGCATATCGACTTCGCACACAATATCAAATGAATGCTCGTCCGCCATAAGGACCTCCCGATAATAATGTTAGGATATAACCCGGCCCATAATCCTGTGCAGTATTATACACTATCCAGTGCGTTGATTTTCTTCCTTAAACATTAATGTATTGCAACAAGCGGCGGGCTAAGAGTAGAATAAAGCATAGAATTTTTTGAGGAGCGCTTATGTGCCTGGCAATACCTTCTAGGATCGTGACTATCGACAATATGACGGCAATCGTTGACGTTTGCGGCGCACGTCGCGAAGTAAGCCTTCTCCTGCTGCCCGATGAGGCCCGCTTAGAGGATTATGTGCTAGTTCATGCCGGCTTTGCTATACAGAAGGTAGACAACGAAGCAGCGGTTGAGACATTGAAGTTGATTAAAGAAATGGCTGATGCAGCATGTGATCTTGAAGACGAGAAAATAAATTTATAATCGCCTCTCCCCCTGCCACACCAGACAATATCATCCATCAACTTACTGTTTTTATTATCATTTGTAATATCAAAATATCATTTCCATGCTCAAAGTTGCCTGAGGTCTTTAATGGTGATATGATTTAAATCATACATTTTCGTAGGCCGTTTGTTTTACATTAGCAGAAAAATAAACCACGGTTCAAAGACCAGCAAAGGGAGGCTTTATGGATCGAAGACATTTTTCAGGAGTAACGGTTTTCTTGATTTTTTGTTTAATCACAGTTCTGGGCTATGGTAACGCGGAAGCGGCAAAGGCCAAAATCAC
>JADFXI010000121.1:8439-8885 GCA_015233655.1 Nitrospirota bacterium
AGAAAGTCGATTGCTACTCCTGCCACAAGGCGGACAAATCCGATAAGGACGCCATGGACCACAACGGGTATACAATAGCAGTGCTTGTTACACCTAAGCGTTGCTCCAGGTGCCATTCAAAAGAAGTGCAGGAGATGACAACCAGTCACCATGCAAAGGCAGCTGATATCCTCAATTCTCTCGACAACTATCTTGGTGAAGTAGTCGGAGGCCAGGAGGTAGTTGCAGTCGGCTGCAGACAATGCCATGGCTCGAACATCAAGGTGCTCGCCAACGGCAAGCTTGATACCAATACATGGCCCAATACCGGTATAGGCAGAATAAATCCGGACGGGTCTAAAGGTTCGTGTTCGGCCTGTCATGCGCGCCACAACTTTTCAAAAGCGCAGGCCAGGGAGCCGCAAACGTGCGGCAAATGCCATCTTGGGCCGGACCATCCGCAGATC
>JADFXI010000122.1 GCA_015233655.1 Nitrospirota bacterium
GGAGGTCTTCCTTATCTCCTGGAACAGGTTAAGTATTTGTGCCTGGATCGAAACGTCAAGTGCTGAAAGCGGTTCATCAGCAATAATTAATTCCGGGGAAAGCGCAAGCGCCCGGGCAATACATATTCGTTGGCGCTGTCCGCCGCTGAACTCATGCGGATACCGGTATAACGATTCACTGCTCAGGCCCACTTGTTCCAAAAGCTGGACCACTCTTCCCTTAATATCATTTCTTGGAAGTATCTTGTGGATCTTCAGAGGCTCAGATAGTGTGTCAAAGACCCTCATGCGAGGATTGAGAGATGCGTATGGGTCCTGAAATACTATCTGCACCGACCTGCGGAACTGTTTGAGCCGCGGTCCGCTGAAACCGTCAATGTTTTCTCCCTTAAAAAAGATTTTTCCCTCTGTAGGCTTAAGCAATTTGAGTATCATCCTCGCCACTGTGGATTTGCCGCAGCCGCTCTCACCGACAATGGCAAAGACAGAGTCCTTGCCGACTTCGAAACTTATGCCGTCAACCGCCTTAAGCCACTTGCCGGTTGAACCGAAATCCGATTTTATGGGGAAATGCTTCTTGAGCGAGTCGACAACAAGTAAGGGGGTATTTGTCTGTCCCTGATTATTCATAATGCCGCCCTCGCACCCCTGTACCCGCCCTGGACCTCTTTCCACCGTATGCATCTCACATAATGATTGTCTGCGACTGCTGTGAGTTCCGGCTCCGCTGACTTGCATTGGTCGATCACCGCAAAACACCTGTCGGAGAATTTGCATCCCCCTGGTAAATGGTCCGGAGAAGGAACAAAACCTGCTATCGGTTTAAGAGTTGTGCCTTTGGACACCGGAAGAGAGCCAAGAAGACCGATTGTGTATGGATGAGAGGGCCTGGCAAAGAGTCCCTCCACAAGTGCCATCTCCATAATCCTTCCGGCGTACATGATCGCGACCCTGTCAGCCTGCTCAGAAATTATGCTCAGGTCATGGGTAATAAGAAGAATGGCCATATGCCTTTCATCTCTCAATTCCCGGAGTAGAGATAGTATCTGCGCCTGTATGGTTACATCCAGGGCCGTGGTCGGTTCGTCGGCTATGAGGAGCGATGGATTGCAGGCTATGGCTATGGCTATCATAATGCGCTGGCGCATTCCTCCTGACAGCTGGTGAGGGTAATCACCGACCCTTGATTCGGGAGTCGGTATTTTGACCGCACGCATCAACTCCACCGCATTTTCGATCGCTTTTTTCTTTGATAAATTGAAATGGGCCATCAGCGTTTCCGCTATCTGGTAGCCTACTGTCAATACCGGATTGAGTGAGGTCATAGGTTCCTGAAAGACCATCGAGATGTCTTTCCCGCGAATCTTCCTCATTCCCCTTTCATCGAGTGACAGAAGGTCTTTGCCGTCGAAGAAGATTTCACCATCTGCAAACGCATGGGATGGAAGGATGCGCAGGACAGACAATGCCGTCATGCTCTTGCCGCAACCGCTTTCGCCGGCCAATCCGAAGACTTCGGCTTTTTTTATGTCGAAGGAAAGGCCCGATATGACTTTCAGCGGCCCTTTATCGGTCGAGAAAGATACCGAGAGGTTTCTTATTTCCAGAAGAGAGGCCATCCCCGTCATGTATGGGAATGGTTATTTCTCTTGGGCCGGCTCGTTCAGCGCGTCGTGGAAAGGCTTGCCCAGCTTGAAATGCAATACCTTCTTGGAGGGCACCTCGACCTTTTCACCCGTCCTCGGGTTTCTCGCAATCTTCGCGTTTCTTTGTTTGATCCTGAAATTCCCGAAGCCCCTGATTTCTATTTTCTCGCCGCGGGTGAGAGCGTCTTTCATCCCATCGAACACGGTGTTAATAATAGTTTCAACCTGTTTTTTTGTGAGGCCTTCGACCCGTTCCGTTACTTTCTCGATTAATACAGATTTTGTCATGTGTCTCCTCCGCTGAGTTTAAGATTCAATTTTTGACATATTTATATTAAGGGGCATACATATATTTCAGTTCAGATGTCGGCATCATCTTTGATACGCTCTCATTTATCCGGCTGCTGAAGAGGTCGAGTATATTATGTTTTTCCTTCTTGATCACTACTTGAGGCTCCCCCTTCAAACCCGCCATTTTCGCTGCTGTCCTGACCGCGGAATCCAGGTCGCCTAGTTCATCCACAAGCCCTGCCTTAATAGCTTGCCTGCCCGAAAATACCCTGCCGTCGGCGATCTTTTTCACCGCGTCAACGGGCATCTTTCTCCCCTCGGCTACTGCGCTTATGAACTGTGAGTGAACATCATCCATAACGCCCTGCAGTATCGCGCGTTCTTCTGTTCCGATTCCCCTGAAGGGGGAGGCCAAATCCTTATGGATGCCGCTTTTGATGACCTCTGTCTTTACGCCGACCTTGTCCATGAGTCCCTTTACATTCGGGACTTCCATTATTACTCCTATGGAGCCGGTAATTGTACCTGGGTTGGCAATAATCCTGGTCGCCGGAGCGGAAATATAATAACCGCCGGATGCTGCAAGAGAGCCCATGGATACCACGACTTTCTTTTGACTCGCGGCCTTCTTCACTGCGGAATATATCTCCTGGGATGGGACCACTCCTCCGCCCGGGCTGTTGACCCTTAGAACAATGACTTTAATTGAGGAGTCCTTCATATATCCATTGATTTCATCTACGATCGATTTTGCCTCGATTATCGGACCCTCAACTCTCACAAGCGCCACTTTACCGACGAAAGAGACCTTGCTGTTAAACAAGGTGAATACAGCGCTCAGGAAAATCAGGATAAAGAAAAAAATCGCTATAAAAATACAAGTATTCTTAGCTTTCATGTGTTTTAAGGTTCTTCATACTGAGGCCTATCTTTCTGTCCTCAATATTTAATTTTATTATTCTGACCCTTACCTCATCGTTTTCCTTAACGTCCAGGGACGTATCTATCTCCGAGGAATAGACAAGACCTTCGACGCTGCCTTCCAATTCTACAAACATGCCGAAATCGGTAATCCTCAAAACTTTTCCTTGAAACTCCGAGCCCAGCTTGAACTTTGCAGGTATCTCACTTTGCCACGGGTCGGACGACAGTTGTTTGATGCCTAGTGCCATCCGCTCTTTTTCGGGGTCCAGGCTAAGTACTACAGCGTCTACCTTCTGGCCCTTCCTGAGTTCTTCTGAGGGGTGCTTTATGTGTTTGGTCCACGACAAGTCGGAAATGTGGATCAATCCGTCTACGCCTTCAGGCAGTCTCATAAAGGCCCCGAAGTCGGTGACCGTCTTGATCTTTCCAGTCACCTTGTCTCCGACCTTATACTGTTTGCCGACCAGTTCCCACGGTTTTGGATGCAGCTGCTTTATGCTCAGAGAAAGCCGCCTCTCGTCTTTGCTAATGTTCAGCACCACCGCTTCGACCTCGTCATTGACAGCAACATACTTGGAGGGATGTTTGAGCCTGGGGGCCCAATCGAGTTCGGAAACGTGTACGAGACCCTCCAGTCCATCTTCAATTTCCACAAAGAGGCCATAATCTGCGACTGTAACAACTTTTCCTTTAATCTTCATGCCGACATTATATCTATCTTCGACCGTAAGCCAGGGGTCGGTTATTTTTTGCTTATATCCGAGGGTTATTTTCTGGGTCTGCTCATCATATTTGAGCACGAGAAAGGTTGCCTTGTCTCCAACAGAAAAAAACTCGGAAGGATGGTTCACTCTCCTCCACGAGATGTCGGATATATGAAGCAAGCCGTCTATCCCGCCCAAATCGACAAAGACCCCGTAGTCGGTAATGTTCTTTACAGTGCCTTCCAGAATTGCGCCCTCTTTAAGGACTTTAAGCGTTTCGCTTTTCTTTTTGTTCTTATCTTCTTCAATGATTGCTCTCCGTGACACTATTATGGAGAGCCCGGGTGTTTGGCCGAATTGGCTTTTTTGAGCAACCAGTTTCAGTATCTTAAGCGGAACAACCGTACCGATAAGAGCATCGAGGTCCTTTACTCCCTTAATGTCTACCTGGGAGGCAGGCAGAAACGCCGTTGCTCCCATTACTTCCACAAACAAACCGCCTTTCGTCTTCTCCGTGATTTTCCCCTCGATCTGTTCATTGTTATTAAAGGCTGCGGTCAATTTCTCATGGCACCTGATTTTAAGCGCCTTGTCCTTCGAGAGGACAACTACGCCTTCTTCATCGTTTATCCTTTCTACAAAGACATCTATTTCAGCGCCTTCCGCCAGGCTGCGGAGTTCGCTTTCCGTAAATTCCGAAGCCGGTATTACGCCTTCTGATTTATATCCTACGTCTACTACAACCGTATCGCTTTTGACCGCAATAATGCGTCCTTTTGTGATGGCCCCCCTCTCTACGCGGTGAAGTGTCTCAGCATAGAGTTTTTCGAGTTCTTTTGTTTCTTCTTTTGTCTGGGTATCCATTCGGTGCCCTTCCTCCTGTGTCTCTATCTCTAATTCTCTCTTCAACCTCTTTAATGATCCAGTCAGGAGTTGAAGCACCCGCGGTAACGCCGACGCTTCGCACGCCTGAAAACCATTCCTCTTTTATTTCAGAGGCGGTTTCTATGTGATACGTGGGAACGGACATGGAAGTGCAGAGATTGGCAAGCTGCGTTGTGTTGGCGCTGTTCTTGCCGCCCACAACGAGCACCATATCTACCGCATTAGCCATAGCCTTAGTCTCTTTAAGCCTGAGCGCGGTGGAATTGCAAATTGTGTTGTAAACTTTAATTTCTTTGACATGCTCAAGCATTTCGAGCATAATTTCTTTCAATAGCGACAGAGGCTGGGTAGTTTGCACAACCACGCCAACCTTATTCTTCAGCTTTGGAAGCATCTGACCGCGATTCACTACAACTACGTCTTTGCCGGCGTAGCTCATCAGGCCCTTGACTTCAGGGTGTTCCTTATCGCCTACAATAACTACCTGATAGCCATCTTCATTTAAAAGTTTAGCATATTGCTGGGCCTTTTTCACAAAGGGGCAGGTGGCGTCTATGACCTTGTATTTTTTCTTGCATAACTTTCCCAAAACCTCACGCGGCACCCCGTGCGTGCGAATAATAAGCACCTTGATGTCTCTGCTGTCTATGGTTTGAATCGGCTCCACTCCCTCGCATCTCAGTTTCTCTATGACTTGAGGGTTGTGTATTATCGGTCCCAGAGTGTAAACATTACTGCTGCTCTGCGCAGTGTTAAACGCCATATCGACCGCCCTTTTCACGCCGAAACAAAAACCGGCCCTCTTGGCAGTTATGATTTTTACGTTATCGCTCATGTTTTAGGATACAGAATTTTGCGCAGATTTTTCAAGGCGTTAGAAAAAAATTACAGAAAAGAAATAATGGTTGCCATCACCTCATCAAGGCCAATTAAAGTGGTGTCGATATAAATTGCGTCGTCAGCCCTTTTGAGCGGTGCGATATCGCGTTGGCTGTCACGCAAGTCCCTTTCCCGAACATCCTTCAGGGCTTCCTCCATAGTTATAGCCATCCCCTTCTCCTGAAGTTGCAGGTATCTCCTTCTCGCCCTGCTTTCTTCCGACGCATCGAGGTAGAATTTTCTCCATGCAGAGGGGAATACGACAGTGGTCATGTCCCTTCCTTCGGCTACGATATCATTTTGAAGGGCCGAGTCGCGCTGAGTCTGCATAAGAAAATCCCTTACGGCCTTGCGAGCGGAAAAAACAGAGGCATAATGTCCGGCCTCTGTCGTCCTTATTGCGTCGGATACGTCTTCGTCGCCCAAAAAAACCAGGCCGTTCCTGAAAGAAACCGATACTCCGTTCAGCGCGTCCTTGATCTCGGGGTCGTTGTTGCCATCCGTCACATTATTTTTTCTTAAGTGCAACGCTACTGCGCGATAGAGCGCCCCTGTATCAAGGTACTGGAATCCAAGCTTCTCTGCCAGCAGCCTGCATATAGTGCTTTTCCCTGAACCGGAGGGCCCGTCGATTGCAATAACTTTTCTCATAATTGTCAGGTAAACTTCAGGGCCGGTCTTCTCAGTCACCCTCAAATTCTGTCAGTGAAAATACCTTATACCCTTTTGCAGCTATTTTTTTAGATCCGCCTACATCAGGCAGATTGACAATAAATGCCATCTCGGAAATGATGCCACCCAATTTTTCGACGAGTGTTGCAGCTGCCAGCGCCGTTCCGCCTGTAGCGAGAAGATCATCTATAAGCAACACCCTGGTGCCTTTTTGGATTGAGTCTTTATGCATCTCTATGACGTCCGTCCCGTACTCCAGGGAGTACTCATGCCGCACCGTTTCAGCAGGGAGTTTGCCAGCCTTCCTTACAGGCACAAACCCCTTGCCAAGCGTATAGGACAGCGCTCCGCCGATAATAAACCCTCTCGATTCTATACCTACAATGACATCGAAGGCCGCATCGGCCTGTATATAACGCTGGGTCAGGCTGTCTATGACCAGTCTGAACCCTACCGGGTCTTTAATTAGTGTGGTGATGTCCCGGAACATTATCCCTTTCTTGGGATAGTCGGGTATGGTCCTTATTTTTGATTTGATGGGCATTAGCATTCCTCCTAGCTCCTGCATGAGCAATCTGTGAGCTTAATTTTGCCGACAGTCTTGATGAGCAGTTTTTTTACATTTTCCGCGTTTCTCGCCATTATGGCGCTTATCATTTCCCAGGTGACCGGTTCCTCTCCTTCTTTCCAGCAGTCGTAATCGGTGGACATAGCTATTGACTGGTAGCATATGCCAGACTCTCTGGCCAGAATGACTTCGGGCACTGTAGACATGTTTATGACATCGGCCCCAAACTTTCTGAACATGTGCGATTCAGCTTTGGTCGAGAAGCGTGGCCCTTCTATGGTTATGACGGTGCCCTTTTTGTGGTGTCTGAACTTGAGGTCCTTTGCAGAAGCAACGAGGAGAGATCTTAGGCCGGGGCAAAAAGGCTCGCTCATCGGCGTGTGGACCACCTTCTCTTCATGGAAAGTGAGAGGCCTGTGCTTTGTGAAATCTATAAATTGATCGACAAAGACAAAATCTCCCGGTCTTATCCGTTCCCTGAGAGACCCAACCGCGGTAGTGGCAAGAATATGAGTACAGCCCTCTTTTTTAAGGGCGTGGATATTGGCCCTGTAATTGACGCCTGAAGGATATATAGAATGATTTTTGCCGTGCCGCGCCAGAATAACTACGTCAACTCCGTTTATAGTTCCTACAGTAAGCGGTGAAGACGGACGGCCATAAGGCGTGGCGACTTTCTTTTCTTTGCTCCCTTTCATGATGCGAGGGTCGTCCATGCCGGAGCCCCCGATAATGCCTATTTTTACTTTGCCCATGCTCTCTCCTCAAATATTTGGATTTGTTGCCGCTCCACCACAGATATAAAAGAAAAACATTATATGTCAGAAATTCAGTAAATATGTGTTACTTAAACTCTTTGAGTTGTGAGTAATTGTTTTTTCCTTTATTTCATAAAAGGCTTGCAGTACAATAGAACAGAGAAATAATACCACAATGAGCAATGAAAATGTCTGGGTACGGACATGGATTTTATTCGCTATGGCGAGGTGAATATTGTGAAAAAGAAAAAGCAGAGCGAAGAAAACGGAAAGAGCTCCGGAGGCGTTGACCCCAAGTCGAAGAGTGACAGGGATTATTTCAGGGTTGATGCTCATCTCCACCTTATCAGCGGTCAGGTACCTCACGACGAAAGGGCAAACATCCGCAGCAAAGTACTGCCTTCCACATCAGTAAGTACATGGTCCCCTGAAACCTTGAAGCGGGTGGACATAAGCGGCGCAGGCATTGCGTTCGAATCTGATGAGTTTTACAAGCTGGGCGATATTGTGGGCCTTATACTAATGTTTAAAAACGATTGGGGAGAGCCGATTCTTGTTTATGGGGAAGTAGTGCGCGTAGAGCCTTACAGGCGCTATTGCCGGGTTGCTTTGAAATATGTGGCCATGGACGAGAGGATCAGGAGTATGATTGTCCGCTTCGTTTCTGAAAGAGAGCGTGAAATAATATCGGAAAGACGGGTGGGGTGGCTTTAGGCACAGGCATGTTTATTTTAGTTTGTTTCTCAAGGACTGTGCTCTTGAGAATTCACGCTCAATACCTTCGGCGTCTGCATTCTTGATCAGCGAGGCCATCAAATCCAGATTGCTCTCCAGCCGATCTATCAATGCTACAAGGTTCTCCCTGTTCATAAGAGTGATGTCCCTCCACAACTCCGGAGAACTGAGAGCTATCCGTGTAGTGTCCTTAAAGCCGGACCCCGCATACTGCAAATATTCGGGGTTGCTGTCGTCAACCGTGTTTACGAGAGCATAGGCAAGAAGATGCGGAAGATGACTTACAGCCGCATAAATCTCGTCGTGCAGCATAGGGTCCATAATCTCGACCCTGGCGCCAAATGATTCCCAGAGGGACATGATTTTTCTTTGTGCATTTTCGTCCGAACGGGATGTGGGAGTAACTATGCACCGTGCCCCCTCAAAAAGGTCTGCACGGGCATGGGCGATGCCTGAGCTGTCGCTCCCGGCTATAGGATGTGACCCGATGAAGCGAACACCCTCAGGAATCAAGGCTTCCATTTCAGATACGAGCCGGCCTTTTACGCTTCCGACATCGGTCACAAGAGAATTCTGCTTTAAGGTGTCACGCATGCTGTACAAGAGTTTCTTGAATGAGCCTACCGGAGAGGCCAATATTACAAGGTCGGCCTCCTTGCAAGAATCAGCGGCTTCAAGACAGTAGTCGTCTAT
>JADFXI010000123.1 GCA_015233655.1 Nitrospirota bacterium
CCTGGGAGCTCTGTGTTACGGTGAAAGTCTGCACCCCGATTGTCATCGTTCCGGTGCGCGGGCTTGAGGATGTATTGGCAGAAACAGAATAAGAGACTGTCCCATTGCCGGTACCACTACTGCCGGATGTTATAGTTATCCATGAGGCATTGCTGACTGCGGTCCAACTACAGTTGGTCGGCGAAGTCTTTACTGTTACGCTGTCCGTTCCTCCAGAGTAACTCAAGCTGTGATTGGATGAATCGAGGGTATAGACGCATTCCGGTTCTATCCCAATGCCGAGGTGCTGATTATTGGCGCTCCATTGATCCCCGGCAGCCCAGTTGTTGGTTATATCATAATAACCACTGAAGATTCCGCTCCAGCCATAATTAATATGGACCTGATCCGTCCCGCTCACACTTGTATGATAGCCGTCAATCACAGCCACATGACCCTGAGGCTGCTTAGAGGTGTCCGTAATACTAAACGTTATGACACGGGGTACTCCGGCATTCAGCTCTCCTTTGATGAGGTTCATCCAATCCGCAGCTCCATAGTCTTGCCTCTTGACAAGAGACGCGGTTATCTTGTATTTGAAATAGGACCGCAGGCTTGGCACTATATGCGAATCAGTGACATCCGAAGCACTGCAGCCATAGTCCATTTCAACGGATACCCCGATGTCCGACATCAGCCGTGCAACAGCATCCTTCTGAGCAAAGGTGCTGGAAGAAGATAGAGAATTGGGCATCCCATCCCAGTCGTAGGCGTGTGCGAAACTAGCGCTCAAGTTGGTCCCCTTCCATATATAGGAATGACTGCCTACCCCTTTATCAGGCCAATTCCAGTATTTCATCACTTGAGCCATAGCAGTCGCGACACAACCAACCATAGTATGATTACAACCCGAAGCCGCCGGGGTGTGCAAATTGTAATTGCCCGGCCCTCCCTGGTCCCATGATGTTGTTAATAGCGGTCCTACTGACGAGGCGTATGCCGACTGAGTTGACGCATCAACCCTCTGTCCGGCAGAGGACCGCGTAGCGGGAGTAAATGATTCTGCCGGTACGTCCAGCATCTTCCATGCAGCAGAGATCTTTTCTCTGATTTCTGTTAACCTCTTGTTCGAGGCGTCCAAATGGATTGCTTGCCCGGTTTTATTGTCAATAACCGGAACTTTTCCATTTATGTGCTGGATATTGTTGTATATCTCCGGGATGATCCATGATTCTATGGCGTTCGGGTCGTCTGCCCTGGATGGGTCCAGTGTCGAACTGGGAGAGTACAGCAGAACAGGGCTGAAATCGTCGTAATACGCCACCAGCAAATGTCCTGAAGGGTAAACATCAACAAGGTATGCTATTGGTTCTCCTTTATAAGATACCACTTCTATGGACTTCGGGCTGGGGTACTGGTCCCCATTCCAGTCGCTGTGCAATGCCACATGATTCTGTAAGACGTTCTTTGCCGCCTGCCAGGCTGTGGCCTCGGAAACCGGCGCTGCAAAAACAGTTGCGTGAAATAGAACCAGAGTGAGCAGGCACAACAAAAAAGCCATCTTTTTTTTGATTATTATCAGAGTGCTTCCCCCTTGCAGTCCTTGTCCCTCTTCAACGATAGCTTCTCCTATTAAGCCTTTCCACGTCAAGTTCCATCACTTCCCAATACACTATGCTGCCGCAGGAGCAGCGCCTGTGTGCTGACTGTCCCTTTCCGCTTTTACTTTGTAACAATCAAATCCTTTACATTCACTTCCTGATTCCTGAATTTGTCAGATAACCTTATCTTTGAAAAACCTTCCTGCACCTGTTCGACGTAGCCTTCGCCAAGTTTTATCGTATCCCATCCCAGAGACTTACCACTTACAGGATGTCGTATCTCTTTTCCTTTTCTGTAAACAATTACTCCTGCGTTATTTCTTATTTTCGAAGTGTTGCCTATGTCGGCGAATATTTCCTTTTTCTCGGTCTTGATAACCATCCCCTCTACAACAGGAAAACTCTGTGCTATCTTTAACGCCAGCCCCTCGATGAGATCTTTGACCGTGCTCAGGCTTTTGTCTTCCGCAAATACATCTTTCACATCCATTATTTCCGAAGTCTCCGTATTTATCACCCGTGAAATAATCTCTATGGATTTATGAGTTTCTGCTATCGAGGTTGCGAGTATTGAATCAGAACCGATGAGCCTGCCTACTCTTATGGAGTGTTCTACGTCGGTAAGCTTCTCCCTGGCAAGCTTTTGCTCCATAAGTACCTGCTCCAGTTTCGCCCTTTCTATGACCAGGAAACGCTTCTGGTCAACAAAAGAGCCTATCAACTGTTCATACGCGAGACGGCCGGTTTCTGAGTTTTCCCGCTTGACCTCAAATGGAAGTATCGATATGCTCATCCTTGAACTGACCTGCATTACTAAGGGGATCTGCCTCCTGACCGTGAACTCTGATACAGCCCTGTTGCCGGAGGAATCAAATGCTTCCACAACAATCCTGTTGTCTCCCTCATTCAACTTTATCACTTTGCTGAAAAATATCTTTTTCCCTTTCTTCATCGACACTTCCCTGCTGTTGATGAGAATGCGGTCCACGCGTTGGTTGTCAAAGGCTTCGCCTTCCACATAGTATCTGTCGACTAAAACGTGCGGGACCTCGGCAGCGTCTTTAAGGTGCAATACAGGAGGCTCTTTATCAGAGGAGAATAAACTGCTTCCATTAAATGCCAGAAGTTTATGGTTATGTATTTTATTGAATGCGCTCAATTCACTCTCAAGGTCCAGCTCCGCCGTCGTTGTATTGCCGAGGTTATCAAAGGCCTGGATCAGAAACTTGTTTTGAACGTATTTGCGTTCTAGGGATATATTAAAAATGTAGCTCTTTGCATCATTCACCTCTTTATTGTCCCCATTAAAAATTACATTCCTTATTCCGGTACTGTCGTTTATTTCGCCTGTAACCGTAATATACTTCTTCCCATCCTTGTTCTCAGTGATAATATCGAAGATATTTATTGCAGGGCCTTCCCTGTTCACGAGCACCGATACGGTTTTTCCCGAGATATTTCCGAGAAGGTCCTCAGCGGTTATAACTATACTGTTGTCTCCGTCATCCAGCGGAATTACGCTTTCAAAAGGCACATCTTTGGCGCTCCTCTCAAACCGATACGGAATGTTGTTAATTAAAACCTTTGAAACGAATCCATCACCCGAGACGTTACCTTTAATTGTCGTTGTCATTTCTTTAAGGGCACTCCCCTGAACAGGAGATGCGACTGTTATCGCCGGAGGATTGATGTGCTTGTCCTTCAGTTGGAGCAGTTTGGTTTTCCTCGCTTTATTCAGGTAGAAAATTGCCTTTGCAGATTCTTCCATCCCGAGGGACTGTTCAAGCTCACTGATGGCGTTGTCGATATCACCCTTTTTGAAATAGGCTATGCCGAGCTCTCTGTGCGGGAAATAATCGATGAAATGCATGCCGTAGGTACGCGCCATCCGCTGGTCTTTGGAGCGCATAGAGATGGCCTCTTTCAGATCTTCGAAGGCTTTGTCCGGAAATCCCGGTTCCGTGCTCTCGGAGTATTCCATTGCACGGTCGTAGTAGTTCCACCAGTTGCCGCGGAATGTGCCGCTGTCGCCACCGTATGCAATAAGAGGCATCGCCAGGACAGCGATGATAAGAAACCGGGAAAAGGCTATCTTCTTCTTACATCTCATTTATCTATATGTGCTTCTCACTTATACTATGCATTTCCTGCTTGCCGCCTTACGAAGCCTTTAAAAATAGTAAATTAGTGAAAGCATAACAGTATGCTGATCCACGTTGATGCTGCTTCCCGTGATCGACGCTACATCAGCAACAACCTTTCTGCCGAATCTGAACTGGTATGAAAGGTCAAATGACACTTTCCCTGTAGAATACCCGCTGCCGACGGCGATACCGTAATAGTTGTCGAGTTTGCCTGTGGCAGGCTCAGGGTCGTAGAAAAGTCCCATCCTCACAGGGATTACCAGTTTTTCAGAGATAAACAGATACTCTCCACCTAGGCGCACCTGTGTCGTGTTATTCAGGCGTCCATTGCTCAGAGGTTCAGTGCTCAGAGGATTAATCTTATTGCCCTGGTCGTCAAGATAAAAAGTCGACCACTCTGTCCGGTAGACATCAAGGTCAAAGACCCAGTGGTCTGTAGGATGATAGTTGAATCCCAGACCATAGGAGGCAGGCATGTTCATAGTCATATATTCTTTGGTTGTTGCAGAACTCGTATTCGTAGTACCCCCAAGAGTCTGAAGCTCCTGGAAGGTTTGCTTATCTTTCAGTCTACCGGAAAATGGGGTTTTGTACACAGCGCCCAGTGTGAATTGGCCGTTTATTTTCCACATTAACCCAATGTTGGCGTTAAATCCCCTGAACTTTATGTCCTGATTCCAGTTGACGTTATCAATGAGACTGTTGCCTGCAAAAGCTCCATAGCCCGAGGAAATGTAGGTATTATTCCATCCGTTCCCGCCAAGGTAGTTGCCCCACAAATTAAGCGTAACCCCGAAATAAAGCTGGGGCATTATCTGAACGGCATAAGCAGGTGAAAGGGCGTAAAGATAACCGTTCTGGTTAAAGTCGATGGTGTCGTATTCTTTGTCGCTGCTACCCAGGTCCCACGTATATTTGATATGCGCCTTCTTATTCATCTCGTACAAGCGCTGGTAGTTGAGTGAAAATATCATGTTCCTGTCTAATGCCGTGAATGGATATGCTGCGCTTCCGTAGTTTAACTCGTTGCCGCTCTTGCCTGCAGTGTCTCCATCCATCTCCGGGTGGGTTGTGGAGGAATATGTGTTGTTTCTGCTGAAATATCCATAGACGAGGGATGCCTCGGGCCGCTCAAGCTGCACCAGTCCTGCAGGGTTCCAGGAGGCTGCCGTAGCATCGTCAGCCACGCCTATGAAGGCTCCGCCCATTCCTGTCGCCCTCGCACCGGAGCCGACAGGGTTTAGGGATGAAGAGAACTCTATCTGCTGTGCGTTTGCTGCGGCGCTAATAAAGAGAAATAATACTAATGAAATAACACTATGGCACATTTTCATAAATATCCGCTCCCGCTATTGTAAGCCTCTTACCTTCATTCCTTCTTTTATGCCGCCAACTTTACCCTGAAGCAAAGCTACCGAGGAATCTTTGCCGGGCTGGCTTATCTCTATCTGACCTACTGCAGTGTAAATTCCAGAACCTTTACCTGTTTCTACTACAACTTCAAGCAGGTCTCCTTTTTTTAAGCCCTGAGTTTGGCCGATATTTATACGGCACTGTCCGCCGGAAACGGACACGATTTTCCCCCTTACAGGAAAATCACTCTTAACCCATTCAATGATCTGGGTTGCCAGTTTATTGGCACTGTCTCTATTAACCGTTCCGGACGTTATGTCAATCGATATTACTTTCCTGATTGCCGTGGTCTCGGTGTCTATGCACCTGAGCATAACCACCTGCCCCTTATTCTCAGGGATAATGCTTCCGGTTATGATAATATTTGCAGAAAGCACCTTCCCGATCTTCAGCGCCGTGGCAGGGTCAGCGAGAGAGGAAGAACTCAACTTGAGCTCTTCCAGAAGCTTTGCGAGGATTTCCCTCTCCACAACGCTCACCCTGTTTGAAGCCCCAAGGATTTGAGAAAGAAGTGCCGCCATTTTCTCGCCGTCTTTATTCCCGTCATTACCGCCGGATTTGATGTCCATAGCGACCAGAGTTACAGGTTTGCTGCTCCATTCATCCTCTTTTACCCGTGCCTGCTCAAACTTCCCTTCCCTGTATTTGGCGGAAAGCGCGGCAACAAGTTCATCTATCCTCTTGCTATTCTCTTCGGCCTCTTTCGCAGTCATAATCTTTTCAGGCGAAACAGATGCTGTCTTGTCAGACCTGTGAGTGTTTATCAGAAATAGCGATATGGCAACAAGAAGCAGCATTGCAACCCCCAAAAGAACAGAGGTGCTCGATAATTTGCTTTTGTTCGGGAAGGGGATGACTTCCTCCTGATGTCTGAATCCGGAGGCACTAAGAGCCTTCCGAGCAATGTCCATTTCTGTGTCCGTCTTTTTGCCCTCAAAGTACGGGTATATGTACTTTGTGGTTGGGTCTCCATAGAGCATGTATCCGGCCCAGACTATAGTATCCTCTCCGTATTTTTTGATCAGTGACTGCCGGGCCAGGCGAAGGGCCTCGCCGATAGAGACGCCTTCGCAAAGTTTCTTGTAAAAGTATATTGCAAAGTGGTAACCCGCTTCGTCGGGAATCTCCCAAAATGTGCCGATATAGTGCTGAACACCCGAAAGCAGGAACGCGTTGGCAAGACCGAAGATTTTATACTCGTAGTCCTCCCCAATCTTCCATTCCTCTGTCCGGCCTGTCTGACAGGCGTTTGAGAAAACAAGGGACGGCATCGGCATTACACCGGTCATGGCTATAATGTCCTCTGCGCTCATCTTGTCGTCTTTGAACATCCACCCGCTTTCGCCCGGCGCCTTGTCATTATGTACCGCATGGCCTGCATAATGGATAATATCAAAACTGCGGATCTTGGCTCTTACTGAATCTGCCTTAATATCCGTAGTTTTTAAAGAGACATTGATCCACTCATCGAGTTTTTCTATTTCGGTCTTGATTCCAACGCCTTCATCATACGCTGCTTTCAGATCTCCCTGCGGATCGGCCAGTATAATCATTTTTAAGGGTCTGCTGACGGCCCTTGCCACAGCAGACACCGGTTGCTTTGTGCTTACAGACCTCCCCATGCTGAACCGCTGACAGAGAAAGTCTTTTCCGTCATACACAAGCTCCCATGGTATATGAACAAGACTGTCGTCGATGCTTATCATCAGGTTCTTCTGGTCTGTCTTTGAGAGCCGATCTTTGATCTCAGACGGGATTAATCCATCATAGAGGAGTCTGCCGTACTCTTTGAGCTTGACCAGCATCTCGTTGCCAATCTTGCCCCGCCTGTTGGCCCTGTTAAGGAGGTCTATGATGCCGCCGGTATAGTCTCTTATCCTGCTTTCGTTGAATTTGATCTCACGGTAGTTCTTTACGGCCCGCTCTTCTCCTTCAGTCCTTTCAAATCCGCTCATCTTTAATATATTTCCCGTCAGCGAAGCCTCAATAACAAAAAGCCCTTCTTTCACATACTGATGCTGGGTTTCATCAGCATGTCTTGTCTTTCCCATGAAGAGGTCTTCTTCATGCCAGAGCAGCCTGTAGACCTCGACCAGCTCCTTTTTGCCCTTGACCGCCGCCCGGTCAACAAATCTGAAAATGAACTCGTCACTATTCTTTACTTCCCGGTATAACTCTCCGGTCAGAAATATGTCACCTGCATTAGCCATGGCTTCAACCCTGCTGGCGACATTCACTACATCACCATAAACATCCGCATGTTCCACGATGCCGCTTCCATAGTTTAGTCCAATTCTGACGTGTATCTGATCTTTCTGAGATTTGCCGGAGTTGTAAGACTTAAGATTTAGCTGTATCTGCATGGCTGCTTTGACTGCGCTGAACGGGTCGTCAAAGAGCGACATGGTGGCATCACCTATGGTCTTTAACAGCACTCCGTTTCCGTCTTTAATGATTGGCACTACTATCTCGTTATGGCGATACACCATAAGTCTGCCGTCAATGTTGCCCATACTTTCATAAAAGGAGGTGGAGCCCTTTATGTCGGTGAACATTACCGTTACCTTCTTGCTGAACTGAGTTTGCAGCACGGCATCCAGCTTTACTCTCTCGGCAAGTATCTTTTCTATATCGGTAGTCTCATCTTCCATTGCAGTTGTTGTTTGTCCTCTTTCTTATTTTATTTTCAGGGCCGATTGGCCGGGTGTCTGTCTGTTGGCCCGCATATTGATGGTATAGCGGCCCGGCACAATATCTTCAAACAGTACCGCAAGGACAATGCCAAACATTTTGAGGATCGCTGTTTATTTGCGCATTGTTTTCGCGAGATACACAACGCACTCTTCGCAGAGCTTGCCTGATTCCCTTCTGCATATGGTCTTGTTAAGCTCCCAGCAAGGTTTGGATTTGTTTACATGCGCCGTGCATTTGAGCCGGTTATCGTCGGGGCAGCTGGTGATTTCCCAGCAAGGGGCATAGTCCAGTAATTTCTTGATGCCCTCAATGCTAATCTTATGCTTATGTATCAAATCTCTCAGGCAGCCGAGCCATTTGATGTCATTGTCCGTGTAATAGCGGTTTTTCTGGCGTCTGGCAGGTGTGATAAGCCCGTGTCTTTCATAAAGTCTCAAGGTCTGCATGGTAATGCCTAACAGTTCTGCTACGATCCCTATAGGATAAAGCGGCATGCTTTCTCTGCCGGTAATTAAGCTGCCTTTCATTATTTTCCTCCGTGAATTACTTAATAATTATAATAAATAAAGTATCAGTGCTGTCCAAGATAAATTAAATTCATACGAGCCATCCGTATAAAATAAGGCTTTTGGACGGACAAATCCCCACTTTGAAATTCAGGTTATTACGGATGCTGTCCAAATTATGCCCCCAGCAGCGAAAGCTGCTCTGAATCAGGAACAATAGGCGGCACTTCATATGGATTATCTATCCATGCCCACAAATCCCTATATGTAAAGAGGTTATATCTCAGCATTGCCACCAGATTCGACAGCGACCAGCCGAACATCGACCTGAACTTCAAATACTTCAGCACCAGGATTGCTATTAATTCCGTCCAAATCTGTA
>JADFXI010000124.1 GCA_015233655.1 Nitrospirota bacterium
GAAGGCGCCGTCATAGCCTCTGCGCGGAATGAGGACATCATAACCATCACTGCGCCGCCCGGCGTAAGGACGAATGACCTTGTCCGCAGGAAGAAGGACACCCGCCTGTAGTATGCAAGGACGTTTTTCCCTCTCTGTGATTGAAGTGTAATTAGTTCGGGGGTATAATACGTAACGAGCAAAATTCAAACAGAGTGAGGGATGTCCAAATGGGAATATTGCATAGTGTTTCTGCATTGTCGATCAGAAACAAACTTACGCTCGCAATTTCTGCGGTAGCAATAGTGTTTATAGGTACTGCCTCAGTATATATTACTTTATCTGTATCAGGCATCATTAAAAAACATAATTTTTTCGAGCTGGGATTAGAAACAAAACTCGTGTCTGACATGATAGCGGTTGAGGATATGAGCTTCAGAAAAGGCGCAGACAAGATGAGTAAGGTTTTTCTTTCCTACTTCCCCGGCAGATTCACTCTCGACATCGGCAGCAGTATGAAGATCGGTGAGCTTGATTCTCCTATTTTAAGGTATGACGGCAAGGTCCTGAACCTCGATTTTTCAGGTGTTGACCGCTTTACGTCAATTACTGGCGCGGTGGCTACTGTCTTTGCGAAAAAAGATGAGGATTTTATGAGGATAGCTACTTCGCTCAAAAAGGAAGACGGTAAGACCCGGGCTGTGGGGACATTGCTTGGCAAGGCGCATCCGGCCTATGCAAGACTCATAAACGGGGAAGAGTACGTCGGCAAGGCGAGCCTTTTTGGCAGGGACTATATGACAAAATATGTTCCAATAAAGAACGGCAATGAAATAATAGGTGTTCTCTTTATAGGTCTTGATTTCACGGAAGAGTTGAAAGCGCTTAAGGAAAAGGTGAAAGCGATAAAGATAGGGGAGACCGGATATGTGTATGCTATAGACGGCAAGGAAGGGCCTAGTAAAGGCGTTGTCACTATACATCCTGCCATAGAAGGGCAGAACATATTGGCTGCCAAAGATTCAAATGGCAGGGAATTTATAAAGGAGATGCTTGACAAAAAAGAGGGTATGATTATCTATCCATGGATGAACACGGAAAAAGGCGAGAAGGCCGCCCGAGATAAAGTCGCGGCATATACATACTACAAAAACTGGGATTGGCTTATCGGCGCCGGGAGTTACCTTGATGAGTTCTACTCGGAAGGCAGGGCCATAAGAAACAAACTTATTATAGGGACCATTTTATTCATAGCTTTACTGATTGCTCTGCTTCGCTATATATCCGAAAAGCTCGTTGCAAAGCCGGTCGCCGATGTTGCAGAGACCGTCAAGCATATTGCTAAAGGAGACTTCACGCTCTCTTTACCCGTAAAAAGCAACGATGAACTAGGCGCTCTCTCTGAAGATATAAACAGTATGATACTGTCCCTCAGAGGCATGATCAAGGGTGTTGTCCGATCTTCCGAAAGCACTATAAAGATTGTGGAGGAGCTCAGAAACAGGGCCGAACGTACCGACAGCGGGGCCAAAAACCAGTCCGGGCAGGCCCATCAGATTGCCACTGCTGCGGAGGAAATGAGCCAGACAATCACCGACATAGCGAAGAATGCCTCAGTGGCGTCAGACACCTCGACAGATGCCATGAAAACGGCCGAAGAAGGGAAGGTTACAGTTACGGGAGCCGTAAATACTGTGAATAAAGTTCATAATTCGACAATTGAACTTTCCGCTATGGTGGAAAAGATGCACAACAGGACAACCGAAATCGGGGAGATTGTGACGGTCATAAAAGATATTGCAGATCAGACCAACCTGCTTGCTTTGAACGCGGCCATAGAAGCGGCTAGAGCCGGAGAACAGGGGCGCGGCTTTGCCGTTGTTGCCGACGAGGTTAGAAAGCTCGCGGAGAGGACCATTAAGGCCACTACGGAGATATCAGAGAAGATATCTGCTGTTCAGTTTGAGGCTGAACAGACAGCGAAATCCATGGAGGACTCGGCTTCAGGAGTGGAACAGGCGACTAATTACATAAAACAGGTTGAAGAATCCTTGAATCATATTGTTGCGTCAGTCCAGAATGTAAAGGACCAGGTTATGCATATTGCCGCTGCTGTTGAAGAACAGTCGGCAGCTGCGCAGGAAGTTTCTGACAATATAGAGAGGACCTCCGCAATTGCTGCGGATATGGAGAAGATGTCATCTGAGGTTATGAACGAGGTCAGCGGACTTGTTAAAATCGCCAATGAACTAAAGACCTCGACGGACGAGTTTAAGACAAGTTGACAAAATCAGCCCATTTTTTGAGAAAAATCAAGTGCGCAGTATGGAGTGTTATATCCTGGCATAATAACAACCTGTTTTTTTAAAATGTCAAACCCTGTCTTTCCATGAGCATCTCCCCGAGAAATGCACCCGGTTTGACCTCGGCATTGGCTATCAGCTCGGCCTTGTCAAGCTCGTAATGTTTGACACAGGACGCGCAGATATAAAATTTTACACCAAAGTCTTCGGTGAGGGTCTTTATGAGCCCCGCGAGCGGTGAAAACTCATCCTTGTACTGCCAGGTGACGGTTTCCGCGAATCCCTTCTTTGCGAGAAGCACGCCCTTGTCCATAAGAAAGACATCTAGCGCGACATCGAAGGCCTTCATGTTGGTTGCGAGTTGCAGCGCCCCTGCGGCTTTTTCGGGGTTGTCAAAAGAGTGCGTAATGATGAAAACGAACTTTTTATCAGCCATAGTTCCTCCTAAATTCTCACTTCTCAGTTGTCTTTCTGCAGCCTCGGTTTTGCTCCAAGTTTATACAGGATGTTTGCCATTCCGCAGAACCCTGTGAGCGCGAACACTATCAGGTTGAAGCCTACGAAGGCGGTCAGTATCAACCAGTAGGGGCTGTGGAGCCATGCGAGTATGGCGCTCGAAAGCGAGAAGATACCCGCTATGAGCCAGATAATCCTTTCAAGATACCAGGTGTCGGTTTTTGCGATGTACATTGTTACCTCCCTTTTTTATACGCATAATAAAGCACCGGAACCATTGTCCTCGATAGAAATGTCGAGGCAACCTCGCCGGCCATAAGCGATATCGCCATGCCCTGAAATATCGGGTCAAATAGAATTACCGATGATCCTACAACTACCGCCGCAGCGGTCAGCAGCATCGGCCTGAACCGGATGACCCCTGCCTGAATTACCGCTTCTTTGAGCGGCACTCCCTCTGCAAGTTTCAGTTCTATAAAATCAACAAGAATGATCGAATTTCTCACAACTATCCCGGCCCCTGCTATGAATCCTATCATGGATGTTGCGGTAAAGAAGGCCCCCATCATTGCGTGGCCGGGCAGGATGCCCACAAGCGAGAGCGGGATAGGCGCCATGATGACTATGGGCACTATGAAGGACCTGAACCACCCGACAACCATAATATAAATTAAAACCAGGACCGCGGCGAAGGCTATGCCCAAGTCCCTGAAGACTTCATAGGTTATGTGCCACTCTCCGTCCCATTTCATGGAATAGGTGTTCTCCAGCCAGGGCTGCACCGAAGAATATTGCTTAAGCTCATAGCCCTCCGGCAGCTTGAGTTTGCGTATGGCCTCCTTCATTTTCAGGATGGCGTATACAGGGCTTTCCTCACTGCCGGCAACATCGCCCGTTACATAAACCACGCGCTTCAGGTTCTTGTGATATATGGTCTTGTTTTCTGTTCCGTCAGTTACTTTAACCAATTCCGAAAGCGGCACCATGGCCCCTGACGCCGAAGGGATTCCTATCGCTTTAAGTCTCTCAATCCCAGCTCTTTCGTCGAGCGGCGCTCTGAGATATAGCTCAACCGGTTCCTTCTCTCTCTCCAGATGGACCAGACCTGCAGACATGCCGTCCAGCGCTGCTCTCAGCGAGCGGGAGACTGTTTCGGTGCTTATTCCATTGTATGCACTTTTTTCCTTGTCTACGCCGAAGGAGAGTTTTTGCCGGTCGTCCTCAACATACCAGTCGATATCGACTACTCCGCTTGTAGCGTTGAATATCTTCTTTATCTCTCCGGCTATGCCTATCTGCCGATCAAAATCAGGCCCATAAACTTCAGCAACCAGAGTGCTGAGCACAGGTGGACCGGGTGGAATCTCGACCACCTTTATCCGCGCATTATAGCGGTCCCCTATCTTTTTAATTTCGGGTCTGATCCTTTTTGCTATATCGTGACTCTGTGCCTTTCTGTCATCTCTGCGGACAAAATTTACCTGTATGTCCGAGATGTTGCTGCCGGACCGCATGTAATAGTGCCGCACAAGACCGTTAAAATTAAAAGGCGCGGCAGTGCCGATATAGGACTGATAATTGGTTACCTCGGGTACGGTCTTCAGATATTGGCCGATCTGCCGGGCCGCCATTGCCGTTCCCTCAAGTGTCGTACCTTCGGGCATATCGATGATTACCTGCAACTCGCTCTTGTTGTCGAACGGCAGCATCTTGACCGTGACGAGCTTCAGCGGGACAAGCACTACGGCACCGCCGAGCATCAGCAGGACGAGGAGAATCCCGACGAGCCGCTTTCGTCTGTTTTCGAGCAGGCCCCTGAGATTTCTTTCATACATGCGGTTCAATGCAGCAAAAAAACGGCTCTCTTTTTTCTCGGAAACCTCTCCCTGCACTTTCGTGTCTTTCAGAACTATATAGCTCAGCCAGGGGCTGATGATAAAGGCAATGAGCAGGGAGAGGAGCATGGCGGCCGATGCGCCAACCGGAATAGGCCGCATATAAGGGCCCATCAGACCCGAGACGAATGCCATTGGCAATAAGGCGGCAATGACCGTAAAGGTGGCCAGTATCGTCGGGTTCCCCACTTCGTCAACTGCCAGCACCGCTGTTTTCCTGTCAACAGATTTGGTCTTGAAATGCCTATGTATGTTCTCGACAACCACTATGGCATCGTCAACCAGGATGCCAATGGAAAAAATCAGGGCGAAGAGAGTGACCCTGTTGAGAGTGTAGCCGTTCATATAGTTAACCAGGATAGTAAGCGCAAGCGTAACGGGTACTGCAACTCCGACAACTATTGATTCCCTCCATCCGAGTGCAAGCGCTATAAGGACCGTAACCGAAACTGCTGCAATCAGCATGTGTTCCAGAAGTTCGTCGGACTTGTCTTTCGCAGTCTCTCCATAGTTGCGCGTGGTAGTAATTTCGACTTCCGAGGGAATGACCGCTCCCTTTAGGGCGGCTATTTTTTTGAGGGCACGTTCAGCTATGTGTGTCGCATTGGTCCCTTTTTTCTTTGCTATAGCGATTGTGACTGCCTCGTACTGTTCTGTGAGTTTTCCCTGGCTGATGCTGCCATCCGTGAACTTTTCCTCTGAGCGCCCGGCGGCAGGGCCGAAGCCCATGAAGACATAGTCAGCCGGCTCTCCCGGGCCATCGTGTATTGTTGCCACATCTCTCAAATAGACCGCTCTGCCGTTAAAGACCCCAACCACTACATTCCCGGCATCCTGAGCGCTTTTAAGAAAGGAACCTGTCTCAACAAGAAACTCGGCATTGCGCGCAGGGAACGCGCCGGAAGGCAGTATGAAGTTGGCCTTTTGCAGCGCCTCGGAGATCTCTGCAGGAGAGAGCGAAAATGCCCTGAGCCGGGAAAGGTCGAGGTCTATCCTGACCTGCCGTTTCTGGCCGCCGACAACGCTGCTTTCCGCTATATCGGGATCTTTTTTGAGTTCTTCTGCAACTTCCTGGGCGACCCTCCTGAGTTCATACCCGTTATACCTGGCGCTCCAGAGAGTAAAGGTAAGTATGGGGACTTCATCAATTGATTTTGGTTTTACCAGGGGCTGTGATACGCCGGGAGGTATTTTGTCATAATTGGACATCAGTTTATTGTAGACTTTGACTATGCTGCTCTCCATATCGTGTCCAACGTAAAACCTGACAACAGCCATGCTCATGCCCGGCTTAGAAATGGTGTAAAGGTATTCGACCCCCTTTATTTCCCATAGGAACTTTTCCATCGGTTTGGTGACCCTCTCCTCCACCTCTTTGGCAGAGGCGCCGGGGTACGAGACCGTCACATCTATCATCGGGACCACAATCTGGGGCTCTTCTTCACGCGGAGTTATGATGACCGCAAATACGCCCAGAACAAGCGAAGCAAATACAATAAGCGGGGTAAGCTTTGAGTTGATGAACGCAGCGGCTATGCGTCCGGATAATCCTATGTTCTTCACTGTTTCACGGCCTCTGCGAGGATGCCGCCATCAACCGCTTTTGACAGTCCGCCGGAGATGATGCGGTCATTGACGCTCAGGCCCGACAGTATCTCGACCCCATTGCCATAACGCATGCCTGTCCGTACGAGGCGATAAGTAACTATTCCACCCTGATCAATCGTATAAATGCCTGTAAGTTGTCCTTTCTCCACTATTGATGCGGCAGGCACTACTATGGCCATCTTCCTGCCGGCAGGTATCTTTACGCGCGCATATAGCCCGCTCCTTAATGCAGGACTGGCAAGGGAAATCTTTGCGAGGAAAGTCCTTGATGAGGGATCGATTGCAGGGACAACTTCTGCGATCGTGCCTTTTACTTCCTGGTTGTCCGCCCCGACAGTAATACTTACAGAAAGGCCTGGCGCCACTTTCCCGGACAGATGCTCATCGAGATTGGCCTCAACTGTAAACGAAGAGGTATCTTCCACAGTCAGAAGCGGCACGCCGGGCATCGCCATACTGCCCAGCTCTATTTTCTTTTCTGTCACTACTCCTGACACAGGGGACAGAATGCTTGCGAACCCCCTGTTGACCCGCGCCTCGTTAAGCATGGCCTTTGACTTTTCGTAATCCAGATCAGCGATTTTTCTCTGCGAATCTATCTGGTCGATTTCTTGTTGAGACACCGCTTTTTCGTCAAAGAGTCTTTTATAACGCTGGTATGTGACATCAGCCAGTGACTTGTTCTGCAGCGCAGCCTCCACGGATTTCTCAGCGGATATCACCCTCTGCGCCGCGTCCCTGTCGTCTATTGTCAGGAGCGTCTGTCCTGTGCGAACGCGGTCTCCTTCTTTCACTCTTACTGACGTGACCCCGCCAATTATCCTGCTTGCGATCCTGCTTATGGTTTTTGCTTTGATGGTGCCCGATGTTTCAAGGTATTCATCCACTTCAGACTGCTGTACCGCTTCCACCGTCACCCCGTCTACTGTCGGTCTGCTTACTGCCGCGGTGCCTGGTTCGACTTTGCTGTGGCAACTCAGAGACAGGAAAAGGCAAAGGGCCAAAGGCAAAAGTACCTGTTTTCCGTTTTCTGCAATTCGCCTCCTGCCTCTTGCCATATTCATATATTCCTCCATTTTATTCAATATTCAGGTCTCTGAGGATCGTTCCGCCTTCATAAGTGAGGTTGGCAACGGCAAGCCAATAGGCGCTTTCTCTGGCTGCCAGGTTAGCGCGGGCATGATCAAGGCTCGCCTGGGCGTCCAGAAGGTCGACAAGCGGAGCGAGTGAATTTTCGTATCGGACTTGTACCAGCCGCTTGCCTTCCTCAGCCGTCTTTAACTCCGAGCTGGCGAGGTCCGCATTTTTCTTCGCTTCGTCGATGCCGAGATATGATGCGTACACGTTAAACGACACAGTATCCCTGAGACCCTTGAGGCGCTCCCCTTCTTCCGCGGTCCTGTAGCGCGCCTGTGCCCGTTCGTGCTCGCGCCTCGTCCCATCGAAAAGTTCCCATCTGAGAAATGCTGTAAGGAGCCAACTGCTGCCCTCGGCGCCGAACGCATTGCGGTGGTCATTCAACTGGTAAGAGCCGCCCACGCCAAGAGTGGGCCAATAGGCCGCTTCTGACAGCGCTATGCCGTTTCTGGCGTTCTCATGAAGGGCTTCCATCGATTTTATGTCTTTCCTGGATAGCGCCGCATTTTTGTAGTATTCAAGGTCCCTGACAGGTATTTCAGGATACGTCCCCGCAATATCTGAGGGAGCGTCTGTGCCGAGCTTTAACGACAGGGCCTTGTTGGCAATGGCAAGGTTTTTCCGCGCACTTACAAGACGCTGCTCCGCTTCTGTCACTGCGGTTGATGCCCTGAGCGTATCTGAGAAGAGGCCGAGGCCGTTCTTATAGCGGAGTTCCGCAATGCGCAGGTGTTCTTTCGTGTCTTCGAGGGATTTTTCCGCAAACGCCGCCTGCTCCCTGGCCGTAACAATTGTTAAGTACGCTTGTGTTACTTTAAAGGCGATTTCCTCTTTCTTCCTCAAATGGTCTTCATTTTTTGCTGTCTGTTCCAGCTTCGCCATGCGCAGTCCGATATATGCTTTTTTTGCAAAGAGCGGCTGTTCAAAACTTATGGATGTCTGAAAGTCGTTAAGCGCCCTTGGGTTGTTCAGCGACTCTACAGCAAAATCGGATGAGGCAAAGCGTTCCTGATTGAGTTTCGACATGAAGGCATAGGTCGGGTTGGTTGTGCGCATAAAACGTTCTTCGAACGCCAGTTTGGGTAAAAGGAAACTCCTGGCCACTCCTATGTCCTCGTTTGCTGCTGCGAGAGCGTTTTTGGACGCCTTTATCTCATAGTTGTTATCGAGGGCTATTCGTATCGCATCGGCAAGAGAAAGCCTGCCGTCGCTGTCTGCCGCTGCCGCGCACTTGATGTGCAAAAGTAACGGCACAACAAGCAGCAGCGCGAA
>JADFXI010000125.1 GCA_015233655.1 Nitrospirota bacterium
CAACTGCATCTACTGCCTGCTGCCCGTTTTCTGCGATATCAATATGACAACAAAGCGGTTTTATATGCAACATAGCGACTTTCTGATTTGTGGGATAATCTTCGACGAGCAGTATGTACTTGTCCGGTTGCGGCACAACTGTTATTTCTGTTTCTTCCCTCGCCACAGCCCGTCTATCGTCTATCGTTTTCAGTGGTAGTGTAAACCAGAATGTGGAGCCGTGTCCCAATTCACTTTCCAAACCTATTTCTCCGCCCATCAACTCTATTATCTGCTTAGCAATAGGAACGCCAAGCCCTGTTCCACCGTATTTCCGTGTGGTGGAACTATCCGTCTGCGTGAACCTTTCAAAAACAAGGTGGTGCTTGTCTTTTGCTATTCCGATTCCTGTGTCCGTTACGGTGAACTCATAGATAGCTTGTTCTGGGTTGGTTTGTATTATTTCACAAGTGACCGAAACTTTGCCTCCCTCAGGCGTAAATTTTATCGCGTTGCCTATCAAGTTGACAAAAACCTGGCGGATTCGTGTTGGATCGCTTACCACAATCTTCGGGAATGCCCCGTCAAGGGTGAAAGTTATGCTTTTTTCACTGCATTTAAGCGAAAACAACTGGCTGATGCTGTCTACGATATCGTCGAAGTCGAATGTTTTTTCTTCAATTGTCAGTTTCCCGGCCTCAATCTTGGAAATATCAAGGACGTCGTTTATTATGTTGTTTAATATATTCGCCTCATTTTTAATGATTACAAACATCTCCCGTGAATCTGCTTCTTTTGTACCTTCAAATCCTATTTCCGCCATATTAAGAATTCCGTTCATAGGTGTCCTTATTTCATGGCTCATGTTAGCAAGAAATTCACTTTTGGACTGGTTTGCGCGTTCAGCGTCTTCCTTGGCGTGCTGCAGCTTTTTTTCCGTAAGCTCGCGCTCTTTAATTTCATGGGAAAGCGCATGATTGACACGTTCCAGCTCAAGGGTCTGTTCCGCAGCCCGGGTCAGCATCTGGTTACGGTATCTCATCTGTTCTTCTTCGGCCTGTCTTCGACGGCTTATATCAAGCCAGACGCCGACCATCTCTTTGGGGTTGCCTTCGGAGTCGCGCACCAACTCAAGCTCATCCCGAATCCAGTGGTACGTGCCGTCTTTGACTTTCCAGCGGTATTCGCTCGCATAACATCCGTTTTTAAAAAGACTTGGCAGACCCGCAAAAATCATCTGCTTATCTTCAGGATGGATATTCATGGCCCAAAAGAAAGGGTCTTTAAGAAACTCTTCAGGTTTATAGCCGGACAATCTTTGAATGTTTTCGCTTACGAAGGTCATTTCGTAGTCGCCAAAAGCCTCGCGGCTGTAAATAACAGCCGGACTTAAACTCATAAGAAAATTGAGGCGCTTCTGAATCGCAGCCGTATCCTGCTCAAACGGATTGTGTTCAGCATTGTTTGTTTTCAGTTCACAAATGTACCGGTGCATCTCTTCGACGACTTTTTTCATGGACATGACATTGTCATTTACCTCAGATTATCAGTCTGCGCTACGTATCAGATTATAACCCAAAAGAACATTTTCGGTAAGATGCCGTCTGGGGTGTCGGGCCTCGATACGACTATTTCGGGCTTGTCTGCAACGTAGTCCCTGAAGTCCTGGTCGCACACTTTCATGCATTTCTTTTGATATGAGGCATGGCGGAGATATGCCGTTTGACAAATATGCCGACGTGACTGACATGAGACCGGGAATGTCGGAGTAAACGCCTATATAATCTGGGGGTTTCAATCTGCCTATTATAGAGAAAGACGCTATCAAAGAATCTTTTGATAGCCGAGTTGTCCGAATTGTCTTGCTTGTCTCTGGTTCTTTAGTGTCTGCATAAACAGACTTAAACACATCTTCTTCGGCAGATAATAAAGATACACTTCTAAGTTTCAAAGCTTTAAATATTGTATCAACAATAATTTTATACGTTGTCTGTAATTCAATTGTCGATGCTAATCCCTGACTAACTTCCCTAACAGTAGAAGCATAATCATAGAGTCACGCCAGTTTGAGAGTCTGTCTGAGAGCATAGACTATAACCAGATTATGAGCGGTCCGATCAATCCTTATGTCAATTCTCCCGATAAAATCGGATAAAATTAGTCGGACTAATAGGATGAAATTAATAGGATGAAATTAACTTGACATTTACTTGGTGAAATGCATAATGAAACGAACTGTTGTTTATTCTAAAGCACGAGGGGGTAAAAGAGATGCACGACTTAGAAGGAAGAAAGTATATTAAGTCTGTTTGTGATGCATTCAAAGGACTGCACGAAAAAGACATAGTAGATCTATATCACCTCGGCAAGATCCGTAAGCTTAATGCTGGCGAGGTTTTTATCAGGGAAGGGGATACCGACCAGACTATTTATGTCATACTAACAGGTTGCGTAAAAATAGAAAAATACATCAATGGTCATCCATTGGAAATAGCTGTCTTGAAAAAACCCAGCTGTCTGGGCGAAATCGCTTTTGTGAAGGACTCAAGGCGTACCGCAACAGCCGTAGCGACTGAGCCTACTACCGTGATGTTCCTTGATAAGCAAGTGCTCAACATCATACCGCCTTCTGTTAAATCGGTTCTTGACAGCAACCTCGGCGAACTGGCGGACTGGAGAGCAAATGATCTTGACACAAAGGTCACTGACCTATCAAAGAAAAACCATTATCTTGATTTGTATATGGAAGAGATTCGTGTCAGGAACAACGGACCCCATGAACAACTTTCAGATGGGGAAAAAAATGTTCAGTATGTCCCCGATATATTCAAAGGACTGTCCGAGAAAGAACTTTTAATTGTATTTAATCTCGGTGAGATACGCAAGCTTAATGTTGGCGAGGTTTTTATCAGAGAGGGGGATACTGACCAGACTGTTTATGTCATACTGGCAGGTTGCGTAAAGATAGAAAAAAATATTGATGGTAGGCCAATGGAAATAGCAGCCTTGAAAAAATATGGCTGTGTAGGCGAGATTGCTTTTGTGAAGGACGCTGTGCGTACAGCTACCGCTGTAGCGACAGAGGCATCTATCGTTATGGCTATGGATGAAAAGGGACTTGACTCCTTGCCCACGTCCATCAAATCGGTTCTTTTCAGAAACCTTGGCGAACTGGCGGGCAGGCACATAATTAATCTTTATGCAATGGTCTCTGATCTGTCAAAGAGAAACCATTATCTTGATTCCCATCTGAAAGATCTTCGTGTCGGGATAAACGAATTATATGAAAAGGCAGCAGGAGCAGACTTGACGAGAATTCACAGTGGGGCATATCCTCCCCCATCAATATCTATCCCATGTAAAAGGAATTTTTAAATTTGCCTCGAATGCTGTCGGCTGTTATGCAGAGTACTAACAAAATTTTTTCAAGCGTTGCTTGATGCTCACAAGAATAAATATAACCAATTGCGGCCTTATACCGTCCCCTTTTTTCTTGCCCTTAAGAGCCCTTTATAATGCCTGCTGGGCACATTTTGGGGACATAGTTGAATTTAAAGGGAGATTTGCCTGTCTCCCTTGATTTTGCTTGATTTGTTAAGTGATTGAAGTGATTTAATAAAATACTTGTGTCTGTTCATGTTAGAAAGTGTCAGGTTGCCGGAATGGGCAAATTTCATTTTCCCTATGCCCGCGACATCGAGATAAAGCGCGGCAGTGCCGCCAAGACCGCCGATGCCGGCAATAAGAGCTGTTGAATCTTTAAGCCTCTGCTGATGGGCCGTCGTAAACCCGCTCAGCATCAACTGCCTGCGGTAACGTTCCAAATCCATCTAGGTCAAGCTTGTGTGTTCCATCGCGGCGCGTCTATCATACAACATTATCACAGTACTCTTCACCTATTTTTGCATTCAGCATCTCGAGTTCCATGTCTCTGTCCTCGCCAAGAATCCCACAAGCATCGGCCCTGCATTGTTTGCAGTGGCTCATCTGCGGCATGAATGGTGAGCATTCCGCACGCAAACTTGCAATCGTCGCGAGTGAGGGTCTTTCGAGATTCACAAAACCGGCCTGCGGTATGAGCGGCAAAATATTCATGATGTCAGCGCCCCATTTTCCGGCAACCCTGGCAATGAGCTGAATTTCCTCATCGTTAATCCCGGGGATTAAGACGGTGTTGATCTTTATGATCAACCCAGCGTCTATGGCATTATTGATCCCCCGCCACTGAGTATTCAATAGGTGCTCGGCAGCCTCCCTGTCGGTATAGCGTTTTCCACCGTGAATTATCCACGCGTATATCTTTTCCGCGGTCTCGGGCCGCACTGCATTGACGGTAATCGTCAAGCTTCTGACCCCTGATTTCACGAGGTCTTCAAGCCTGTCAGGCAGAAGAAGCCCGTTTGTTGAAACGCACAAAATAAGTTCAGGGAATTCCCTGTGCACCGCACGCATAACGTCAAACGTAGCAGGGTTGGCGAGAGGATCGCCGGGTCCGGCAATACCTATCACGCTGAGTTTCCCGCTGCGATCCACCAGTGTCCGCACTCTTTCGAGTGATTCTTCCACAGAAAGCACTTTGCTGGTGATTCCGGGCCTGGATTCATTGGCGCAGTCGAATTTCCGTATGCAATAATTGCACTGTATGTTGCACACAGGGGCCACTGGAAGGTGCATGCGCCCGAATTTATGATGTGCGCTCTCCGAGAAACAGGGATGCTGGTCTATTATACTTCTTTTTTTGTTGACTGTCAGTTGTATCACCGGGAACCTCCGTTGTGTTCAATCTTTTTATATATAACACTGAAGAGCAAGCAGCGTGCCACCATATAAGTTATTGGTAATTAGAGGAACTCAATTTCCAGCTATGAACTCAAAATGTATCAACTGCGACATAATAGTAGTAATGAGGTTTTAAGGCCTGACGTTGTTCGTACTGACTGAATAGCGGCCTCCAATCCCGGTCCCGGGACGGAGGCCCGCTACTGCCGAGATCCACGAAAAATTGCACAGATTTTCAGGTATGACGCGAGTCAGCAAAAAGACTTTGGCGCTGGTGTCTTTACAATGCTATATGCTCATGGCACTTTTTTGTGCATGCGCGGCGGCAAGCCTCGCATCCTATACAATTGTCAGGATTGGCAATGGACATCACCTTGTTGCCCATATCGTCACCGAACTCATCATCACCCTCGAAGGGCTTGACTATGAGTTCCAGTACGTCCCTGCTGCATACCTTGTAACAGCGGCCGCAGCCTATGCACTTGTCAACATCAATAGATTCTATAAATTGGGGTGTCCAGGTCTGACCTCCCCTTGTGTATCCGACTATGCTCATAAGTTCCTCCTCAACCTGTTATTATGAAATGGCCTCGCCATCCTTTTCGCCTGTCCTCAAACGCAAGGCGCTTTCTATTGGTGAGACAAATATCTTGCCGTCGCCCGTCTTGCCCGTTTGGTTGATCTTGATTAATGATTTCACTATCTTGCTTACAACATCATCCGGCACAACCATAGTCAGCATTCTCTTGGGGACGAAGAGGGCCACCTTCGGCAGTGTATGTTCAAGAGCATATGTGGAAGGAGTCGGAGTCAATCTGACCGATGTGCAATATTTGTCGGGCAATTCCGGATCGAGATCGCTGTCACAAACCGCACCCCTCTGTTTTCCTCTGCCGTCCACGCTCTGTATGCTGACTGAGGGGTAGCCGAGTTCGTCAAGGACTGTTTTTGTCTCAGCAAGCTTGTCCCTCCTGATGATAGCGGTAATCTCTTTCATAGTACGGCCTCCCCGGTCCTTACGGTGTAAGCAACTTCAACAGGGCTGACGAATATCTTCCCATCGCCTACAAAGCCTGTCCTCGCCTTATCATTAATTATGCCCACCACTCTATTTATGTCCTGGTCATTCACGACCATCATGATGAGCATTTTCGGAAGTTCATCATAATGCACAGGTCCTACCTGCAGTCCTTTCTGTTTTCCCCTTCCGAATACCGGCATCTTGGTGAGCGACGGGAACCCGGCGCCCTCCAGCGCCAGAACAACCTCCTGCTCTTTCTCTGGTCTTATAAATGCTCTGATCATCTTCATTGTGTTTACCTCTCTTTTGTTTTTTTAACAGACCTGTTAACGATCTGCTGCTAACGCGTGTCAAAAAGTGCTTTCTTCAGCCACGGCGGCGGCGAGGCCTTGGCCGTAGCGAGCAGTTTCTCCAGCGATTCCTTAATGGAAACAGTCTCGGTTACTTTTATCGGCATAATGCCTTTCTTTATGAGCCGTGCCGCCGAAGGCCCTCCGATCTCGGTAAGATATATAATTTTGCAGTCAGCCAATTTAGTGACCTTGTTCTCCACCTTGCTGTCATGTATTTGCGGCTGACCCTTTGTATTCTCTATTTCAAGGTCCCGACCCTCCGCGAATTTCCGCATCTCCACAAACTTATACTCCTTATGGGTCAACTCATATACGGCAAATTTGCCGGCCCTGCCGAAATGCTCGTCAACATTGATCCCGTCTGTTGTTGCGAATGCCACTTTCATGTATACACCCCCTTTTCCTTCCTTAATGCGTGCCAGCTAATATGGTTGCCACATCATTAGTAAGCGTGAGAGTCCCCCTGTACCCAATGGTTATCCTGGTGTTTCCTCCCAAAATCTTATATAGAGGAAACCCCATCTGATAAAGAGGTATTCCGCAGTCCCGGGCCGTATCCTCGCAGTGCGAATTCGAGATTATCAGATCTCTTTTTCCGTGACCATATTTGCGGATACTCCAGAGGTCTCCAATAATTACCTCCCTGGCCTGAATATGCCCTTCTGAAGCCGCTCCGCCTGAGGCGGACTGCGGAATAATTGCAAGAGCCACATCTGCCCCCATTTCAGAAAGCCATCTCGAAACCTGCACAGAAAGGTCCGGCTCCAGGGCCGTAGTCACCTTCTTATTGCCGAAATAAAAATGGGCATCTCTCATTCCGTCAATCAGGATGTTCCTCTGTCTTGCGTATTTTGGCGGCATGCCTTTACCGCTCAACATCGAAAGCGTTTCCATCAGTATATCGCTGTCGTGAAGCCCTGTTATGCTTTCAAGCACTTTGTATTCAATGCCGAACCGCTCTTTCAGTCTCGCTGCCGGCGGCTCCATGCTCATACCTATGGCAAGGGTGAATTCGGCGCTGTTCATGGTCATTATTTCATCCACTCCTGTTCCGCCGGACGCAAGCGCGGAAAATCCCTGCCTGCTGCCATCCAGGGCCGACAGGTCGGGAAGCATGACCGGATGCAGCCCAAAGGATTCTATTATGTCCCTTAACTCCAGAAAATCAGCCGGTGTCAGGTGATGACACGCAAGGACATTGATCTTGCCGGTCGTCGGCTTTGTCCTGAGCCTGTCGCATTCTGCCAGGCCGGTAAGGGCCATGACTGCTGCTGCGTACCCTGTTTCCAGGCCACCGTTGTAATCAGGTGTGGCAATTGAAATCACCTTCGTCCCTGAGTCTGAGGCTGCGAAGTGCTTTGCCGCTGCAGCGATATCATCGCCCTTGGTCTCGGAAAGCCCTGATGAAAGTATCCCCAGGACAGCGGGCTGCTGTTTCTCGAGAAACCCGCTAATTACGCTGAGAATGCTCTTCTCGCTGCCCATGATGACGTCTTCGGCAAACTGTTTTGTCCCGGCCAGTGCAATCGGCTCCCTGAAATGTTTTGTGAGGAGGACTTTTGCAAGAAACGTACATCCTTGTGCCCCGTGGATGACAGGGAGGGCCCTGTCGATCCCCTGCAGCGCTATGGCCGCGCCTATCGTCTGCGAATGTTTCAACGGATTAAGTGCCAGGGTCGAAGGGCTAAAAACTGAAGGCCCGCTCTTTGCCATTCGCCGTTTGCTCTTATCGTAGAACCTGATGCTGTTATCAATCTGCTCTGCCAAAGATGCCAGACCTGCATATCCTGCATATGGCGTATGCCTTTCCTGGTTGACATCGACAAAGGGGAATCCTTCCTTGACGGCCAGATACTGGTTCCGTCCTCCGGCGATAAGAATGTCAGCATTCCTTTCTTTCAGCAGCTTGAGAAGGCTCTTGGGATTCACGTCCTCCACCAGCGGAGCATCGGTTCCGAGCAGTTCTCTCATCTTTTTTTCATCTTCATAGGTGCTCTTCTTAGTGCCGACTGCCCCAACCTCAAAGCCGAGATCCGAAAGGGTTGAAATGAAAGACCAGCTTTTAACGCCTCCCGTATACAGGACGGCCTTTTTACCCTTTAAATGCCCATATCTCTTCAGCTTTTCGTCAAGGACCTCTTCTTCGGCTTTAATTACCGATTCAATCTTTGCCGCCTGTGCTGCATCGAACTTGGAAGCAATCATCCTCAATGCTTTGGACATCTCGGTCCTGCCGAAGAATGAGACCTCGACATAGGGTATGCCGTATTTCCTTTCCATCTCCCTGGCAACGTTAATCAATGCCCGGCTGCATACCACAACATTCAGTCTTGCCCTGTGCGCGTAGGTTATCTCCTCAAACGAGGAATTACCGCTTATCCTCGAAAGCACCCTTATCCCGGCTGCTTCGAGCACCGGTTCTATAAGCCACAAATCTCCTGCGATGTTATATTCACCTATAAGATTGATATCGCAGTCTGTGGTAAAGGGCGGTTCTCCTGTTCCTATCACATGG
>JADFXI010000126.1 GCA_015233655.1 Nitrospirota bacterium
AGAACGGCAAAGAGTAGAGAAAGAGAAGAGCGAATCTGAACGGAAGGCAGCCGAGAAGCTTGCCCTTGAGAAGGCGGAAGATGCGCGCCGAGCGGCACTAAAGGCTGAAGAAGAGCGGCAAAAGATAGAGAAAGAGAAGAGCGAATCTGAACGGAAGTTAGCCGAGAAGCTTGCCCTTGAGAAGGCGGAAGAGGCCCGCCGAGCGGCACTTAAGGCTGAAGAAGAGCAACATGAAAAAGAAAAAACCCGGCAAACGGAACTTCCTGCGGCTAAAGAAAAACCCGTAACTATTGTCGAGCGGGAAAAGCTGAAACAAATTCTTGATGAGCAGAAACTCAGCGAAGCCTTGGGAGACGAGGGCAAAAAGATAGAACTGGGAAAGATTAAAGCAGGTACCGAGACCCAACCGTATAAGGAGTCAGTCGCCGTCGCATCAGTTTCAAGAAAGCCAGAAGCATCTGTTCCTTATGAAAAGTCTTGCGTCAAAAACGACAAAGAACGACCGGTCTTGGTCCTCAAGGACAGCGGCGATATTTACCCTGTTTTTGTAGACAAGTATCCCGTTGAGGGAGAAGTTTTTGCCAATTGCATTGTTGACAAGCTGGTTATAAACAACAAGGAAGTCCCGCTAAAGAAAGGCCAAAGGATTTATTTCAGCAAAATAGTTAAACTCAACACCGGAGAAAACAAGATTGCTGTGGAGGTGTATGATACAGTCGGGAACAAATCCGCTGCAACCTTCACAGTCACAAGAAAAACCCCCTCCACGCTTCAGGAGGGAAACCGTATGAGCATGCTGGTGCTGCCTTTCGACGTAATGACTGGAATGCCGACATCAGCGACCATCGCAGAAAACTATCTGGCTGGCTCTTTTACAGAGCAAAGCCGTTTTCACGTTGTGGAGCGACAGAAGTTGAAGGACATTATGGAGGCCCAGAAATTCAGCCAGGCCGTATTTCCTGACTTGGAGCAATTCATAAAGATAGGGAAACTTATGACGGCTGATACTCTCCTTGCAACTACTATTAAAGAAAACATAGATTCTATAGAAGTAGCTTCTCGTGTTATCAATATAGAGACCTCCGAGATTATGGCAGTCAGGGATGTGTATACTGAGGACAAAAGCCCGAGTGCCGTAAAGGAAATTATGGAGAGCCTTGCAGCAAAGATCGCGGAGAGTTTTCCACTGGTGGAGGGCATAGTGATCACCCAAAAGCAGGGAGAGGTTGTATCTGATCTTGGGAAGACCTCGAAGATACGGAAAAGAATGGGAGTGATCGTATACAGAAAAGGAACTGAGATAAAGCACCCGAAAACTGGCAAGTCCTTAGGGTGGGATACGATTACACTTGGCGACGGATATATTGAGGATGTTGAGGATGAGTTTTCAAAGATCAGACTGTCCGGTAAAAGTAGCACCCAGGACATTACGGTGAACGATATGGTGATAACAAAATAGCGCTGTGAATTATGAAAATCGTTAGAATGAGAAGTTTGATAATTGTTTTTGTTGTTTTCATGCTACCGCAGGTAGCATCATCTATGGGGCTTGAGGCTGCGTTCGGCATATGGAAGCAAGATCCCAGCGGGGATATTGCGTATAAAGGCATTAGCCTCGATGTAAAGAACGATCTGAATTTAGGTAATAATACAGAGGTCTTTGGCAGGTTGAAGGTGGAAACTCCTCTATATTTTCCTAATATTTATTTTATGGCCACGCCGATGAGTTTTGATGGCACTGGCAACAAGAGCAGCAACTTTGTCTTTGGCAAGCAAACCTTTATTGCGGCAGCGCCCTATACCTCGCATCTCAAAGTCGACCATTATGATTTCGCACTTTATTATGGCTTGCCATTTGTAAAAACGGCGACTTTGGACTTACTGAATATTGATGCCGGCATTGATTTTAGACTAGTAGACTTCAATGCATCAATCAACCAGGCAGCCACTGGGTTGAGCGAATCCAAGAGACTAACTCTCCCTGTGCCTATGGGTTACCTTGGTGTGCAAGTGACGCCGCTAAAGAGGATTTCTCTTGAGGGAGAAGTAAGGGGGGTCGTTTTTGGCAGGGATCAATACATAGATCTTATCGGAAGGGTGAAGTTCAAGATCTTAGGGCCAGCATTTGTCGGAGCAGGATACCGGTATGAATACATCAAAGTAGATGAAAGTAGTGTGAACTCCGGCTTAAGGTTTGGGGGCCCATTTGCTGAAATCGGCATTGAATTGTAGAAACAATGGTTGACCCGGGAATTTGCTCTAACACGGGCTACGATTCACGGGGCTACGATTCACTTGACATAAAATTTAAGAGATGCATAATAATGTAAAATTTGTTGACAATACTAGAATTACAAATGGCAGTTTGATATGAAAAGATAAAGATCGCTGTTAATTGCTGTGGTGTTTTTACAGGGACGTAGAAACTATTAGCGCAGTTAACTCATTTTAAATATATAATCATTTTTTTAAACTGTCATTGTGGGACATCATGTTGCAAAGACTATTTTGCTCGGTTCAGAACTGTCTCGTCTGTTTTGCAGAGGGACATGGTGCCTAATGTGTCCGGCAGTGCTAATAGCAAACTAATACGCCAAGGGAACCCAACTAATGACAGAGGTCATATGAGGTTGAGATTCATTGCACTCTCAGTATTTATCATAGCAATGATTTGTTGCCTTGCTATTACTGTATCAGCTGATGCGACGTGGCAGGCTGTCGGACCGTTTGGGGGGGCTTATGTCAACTCCTTTGCTATTGACCCTACTAACAGTCAGACTATCTATGCAGGGACAGCAGGCGGTCTTTTCAAAACAACCAATGGCGGCGCATCATGGACAGAGGTCAATGTTAGCGGAAGCGCGGGCAATGTCTTCTCTCTCGCTATCGACCCAACAAATAGCCAGACTATCTATGCCGGGGTGGGTTGCAAGCTTTTTAAAACAACAAACAGCGGAGTATCATGGGCAGCGGTCGGCGCCAGCGCATGTTCTGGTAATGGCAACTCCCTTGCCATTGACCCGACCAACAGTCAGACTCTCTATGTCGGTACAAGTGGAGGCGGGGTCAATAAAACAACCAATGGCGGCGCATCATGGACGTCGGTCAATATTGGCGGAAGCGCTGGCGATGTCAACTCCATTGCCATCAATCCTACAAATAGCCAGACAATCTATGCCGGGACAAGTAGCGGGGTTTACAAAACAACCAACGGTGGCACATCATGGACAGCTGTAAACAGCGGAATGACGAATACATTTATCTTATCCCTTGCGATTGACTCGACAAACAGCCAGATCATTTATGCTGGGACAAATGGGGCAAATGGCGGCGTCTATAAAACAACGAACGGCGGCGCATCTTGGACTGCGGTATGGAACAGCGGTGCACAAGTTTACGCCGTTGCTATTGACCCCACAAGCAGTCAGACTATCTATGCGGGGACATATGGCAGCGGACTCTACAAAACAACAAACGGCGGCTCATCATGGACAGCCGTAAACAATGGGCTGACAGGAACACAAATCAACGCTCTCGCCATAGACCCTACCAACAGCCAGACTATCTATGCCGGGACATTTCATGGCGGCGACAATACAACCACTACCGGTTGCTCGTCATGAGCTGCGGACAACAGCAGGATGCATGGACTTGGCACTAATTCCGTAGTTGTGGATCCGACAAACGGCCAGATTATTTATGCGGGGACAACAGGAGGGGTCTACAAAACAACAACCGGTGGCTCGTCATGGGTAGCTGTCAATAGTGGGCCATCCGAAACCTATGTCTCCTCCATTGCTATCGATCCTACCAACAGCCATACTATCTATGCGGGTACATACTGGCCATATAAGTCATCTGACGGAGGTACATCATGGACATTGATCAATAGCGCACCATTGAATACAAATGCTTACTCTTTCGCCATTGATCCTACAAACAGTCAGATAATCTATGCAGGGACACAATTAAACGGGATTTATAAAACAACCAACGGCGGCTCATCTTGGTCAGCTGTCAACAGCGGAATAGCAAATACAAGCGTTTGGGCTCTCGCCATAGACCCGACAAACACCCAGACCATCTATGCTGGGACATCTGGTGGGGCCTACAAAACAACCAATGGTGGCTCATCGTGGACAGCGGTCAATAGCGGCATGACTAATACACAAGTCAACTCCTTAGCCATAGACCCGACCAACACGCAGATAGTCTACGCCGGGACAAATAGCGGGGTTTACAAAACAACCAACGGTGGCACATCATGGACAGCTGTTAATAGCGGAATGTCAGGTAGATCTGTCAACTCCCTCGCCATAGATCCTACTAACAGCCAGACAATCTATGCTGGGACATCCGGTGGCGTCTATAAAACAACCAACAGCGGCACATCATGGACAGCGGTCAACAGTGGGATGTCAAATGCAACTGTTTACTCCCTCGCCATAGATCCGACCAACAGCCAGACAATCTATGCCGGGACAGGTAACGGTGTTTACAAGACCCTTCTCAGCGACAGTGAACCAGCCATAACAGGCTCAAGCAGCGCATACTTCACAGTAGGGACTTCAGGCAGTTTCAAAGTAACATCCAGCGGCTGGCCAGCCCCTGAATTTAGCGTCTCTGGCACACTGCCCTCCGGCATAACATTCAACACCTCAACCGGAACCTTCAGCGGCACTCCTTCAAGCGGCAGTGTTGGGACATATCAGGTGACAATCACAGCCACCAACGGAATCCCATCCGATGACACCCAAGTCATTACCATTACAGTGTTGCCTGCTTCGTCACTTTCAGTGGCCATTACATCACCGGCAAAGGGTGCCGCAGTCAGCAGCCTTACAAGCATAACCGGCACAGCCTCAGGCAGCGGACTGACGAGTGTCCAGGTACAGGTGACAGACGGAACTTATTACCTCCAGTCCAGCGGGACATTCTCAACCACGGCAGCATGGCTGACAGCCTCAGGCACAACCTCATGGTCATTGAACACCAGTTCCGTAAGCTGGATTGACAACGACACCTACACAATCAGCGCAAGGGCAGTTGACAGTGCAGGCAACTACACAAATCCTTCTTTATCATCAGAATCATTTAGCATAAGTGTCCCAACCAGCCAGACAAACACCACACTGTCCCTTACGTTTAATCCAACCAGCCTGAGGGCCGGAGGCAGCGTAACCATATCCGGCACTCTGGTTGATGCAAATAACAACCCTATAGCCAGCCAGAGTGTCAAACTATACATAACCCCGCCATCAACGACTAGTAACCCGAATCCAACTGTAACCACCATGACACTGACAACCAACAGCAGTGGCAACTTCAGCAGCAGCACACAGACCTTCAGCACAGCCGGAGTGTATATGGTAGAAGGCAGATTCGACGGCACAACCACCCTGGCTGCATCCAGCACCTCACAGGCATTGGACGTCACATCCCAATCCGGCTATGCCATAATCGTGACCGGCAAAGACACCAATAGCGACAATCTTACCATGCACACCGCAAGCACCGATGCCATATATGACACTTTAATCAACAAGCGTGGTTTTCTATCCAGCAACATAACCTATCTGGGCACATCAACGCTGGCTACCGGTACAGCAACGAGGCAGAACCTTCAGACCGCCATAACCAGCTGGGCAGCGGGCAAACTAGCAGCAAGCCCCGGGCCGTTGTACCTAATCATGGTAGACCACGGGGCCCAGGCCCCCTCGACCGCTTCTGGTGGCTTCGAGCTAGGCAGCGACACAATAACACCATCCGATCTTTCTGGGTGGCTCAGCACCCTTGAAAGCAGCACATCAGCAGCTACCAGCAGCTACAACAGATTCATAATCATAGGGGCCTGCTATTCCGGGCAATTCATCCCCACACTTTCCAAAACAGGGAGGGTAATCATAACAAGCGCAGCATCCACCGAGCAGGACATAGCCGGCTTCAGCCTCTATAACAGCACCACCAACAGCTGGGCGACCAATGGCGGAGGTGACTACTTCATAGACAGCCTCTTCAGCTTCCTGGGGCGTGGTGACAGTTTCAACGATGCCTTTACAGAAGCGGTCAGCAATGTAAGTTACCGAGACCCCAGAAGCGGCACAGTTACAGCAGCAATGCACTCAGGTGTATACGATACCCTGGCGCAGCACCCGCTTCTTGACGACAATGGAGACGGCACCGGCAGCTATGCCCTTGGCAGCGGTACGGCAGACGGAGGGCTTTCAGACACACTCAGCCTTGGGGTAGGGGACAAAGCCATCGACGCCAACCCTGCAGACATAACAGCAGTAACGCCAACCACGTTAATCCCGGCAGGACAGACAACAGCCACATCGTTATGGCTAACAGTCAATGACAGCAGCCGGGTAGCAAAGGCCTGGGTTGAAATAACCAGCAACAACTCAACAATAACACACAGCAGCGGCAGCGGACAGATAATCCCCACAGTGAAGACAGTGCCTTTATACTATGACGGGACCAAATGGCAGGGGAGCAACAACTTCTCCAGCACAGGGACAGGGACATACAACCTCATCTACTACACCCAGGACAACCAGACCAGCGAAATCTCCCCAGCAGGGCATTCGATAGTATACATGATGGCGAACGCCTCAGCGACATCCTCATCAGCGGCATTCACCCTGACCTCACCAACAGACGGCAGCCAATCAGTGCCGCCAGTATTTGCCTTTTCATGGCAGGAGTACAGCTCAACCAACAGCATAACCTATACATTGAAAGTCTCGAACAAGTCTGACTTCTCAAACATAATCTATACGAAGCAGAACATACCAGTGGCCCTCAGCATGATGCCTGGTGGAGCATTGGTAGACCCGTCATCGACAAGCGGCAGCTACTACTGCCAGAACGGGCAATCCTGGTGTTACTGGAAAGTGGATGCCATAGACAGCGCTGGTAACGTAACTGAGAGCAACACCCAGAGCTTTTCGATAGATGTGACCAACGGCTCCTCGCTCCAGGGGTTTGGAGGGTACATTACTGACTCTTCGGGCAATCCAATCAATGGCCCGACAGTGAAATGGAGCAGCAGTATGGGGGGTGGCAATACATGCATCTCTGTGAAGACAGGAAACGCTTATGCATGCACCTCTGTAAGTTCTGGGACTATAACCGCCACAGTATCACCATCCAGCAGTACAACCGTATATCAGCAGAAGAGCGTGACCGTGCCGTCAGGAGATATGGTATCAACGGGTAAGTCCACCCCAAACTTCAACATAACGCTTACACCGACATCCTCAGCACAAACATGCACAGCATATACACTATCAGTAACCACACAGACAATAGGCAGCTCAGGAGGCAACGGGTCAGTAACTGTCACAGCCACACCATCAGGCTGTACAGGCAGCTGGACAGCAACGAGCAACTCAAGCTGGCTAACCATAACCTCAGGAAGCAGTGGTACAACGAGCGGCACAGTGAGCTATACCGTGACAGCCAATACATCAACAAACTCAAGGACAGGGACAATAACAATAGCAGGCCAGACATTGGCAGTAACAGAGAGCGGAGTAGTGAACTCAGGGCCAAATTATACAGGATATCTCGACCAGGCCACTTGTACAAAAATATCAGGCTGGGCATATGACAGCACCAATTCTACCACATCCATAACAGTGGACATATATGATGGCAGCACTAAGCTGACTTCAGTAACAGCCAGCACATACAGAGCAGATCTCGCATCCTATGGCGGTGGCTATCATGGCTTCAGTTACAGCCCTGGTTTCAGTGACGGCATTGCTCACACTATATATGTTTACTATAGTGGCACAACCACGCAGCTTGGACAGAGCCCCATGACAACAGCTACTTGCACTTCTGGTGGTAGTACAACAAAGGCAAAATCGAAGATAGGCATATACAGAAATGGAGCCTGGTATCTGGACTATCCCGGAACAGGCACATGGGCCGGATGTGCTACCTCATCAACAGACACAACAAAGGATGAGTGCATCAGCTGGGGCTGGTCAGGGGCCACACCTGTAGTGGGAGACTGGAATGCAGACGGCAAGACCAACATAGGGGCTTACGGCAGTGGCACCTGGCTTCTTGATTACCCTGGAACAGGGACATGGGCCGGTTGCGGTACTTCTTCAACAGACACCACAAAAGATACATGCTTGTCGGGTTTTGGTTGGCTCTCAACTGATGTGCCAGTGGTAGGAGACTGGAATGGAGACGGCAGGACAAAGATAGGCATATACAGGAATGGAGCTTGGTACCTCGATTACCCCGGCACGGGGGCATGGGTAGGCTGTGGAGCGCCTGCTGATCCTACGAAGGATGCATGTTACAGTTGGGGTTGGTCAGGAGCAACCCCTGTAGTAGGAGATTGGAATGGAGACGGCAAGAGCAAGATAGGAGTGTATGGCAGTGGAGTCTGGTATCTTGACTATCCTGGCACTGGAACATTCACAAGTTGCGGAGCACCTTCAGATACCACAAAGGCTGCCTGTTATTCAGGATTTGGCTGGAATTCAACAGATGTGCCGGTAGTAGGAGACTGGAGTGGA
>JADFXI010000127.1 GCA_015233655.1 Nitrospirota bacterium
CCTGAACGCTGCCATCGAGGCTGCTCGGGCAGGGGAACAGGGCAGGGGATTCGCCGTGGTTGCGGACGAAGTGAGAAAGCTGGCTGAAAGGACGGCAAAGGCAACGACCGAAATCAGCGAGATGATAACGGCCATTCAGAGTGAAACAGACAAGGCGGTTTCGGGCATGGAAGACAGTCTGCACAGAGTTGAAACCGGCGTGGAATTCTCGAACAAGGCTGGGGACGGGCTGCAGAGGATAGTGGATAGCGTGCATGTGCTTCAGACCATGGTGCAACAAATAGCATCGGCAACTGAAGAAATGTCCACGGTCTCTGACAATATAGGGGACGATTTGGAGACGGTGTCCACAGTTTCCAAGGAGACTAGCGACAGCGCCAACGGCATAGCTCAGGCCTCAAGAGACCTTGCACAACTTTCCGGTGACCTGCAGAGTGAGGTGCGTAGATTCAAGCTTTAGTGCAGCATCGGCAATGTGTTTGAGCCGCTACCGGCCTTTAATTTGCTGCAGCTCTTCCTTGAGGTTTTGAAGGATTTTCTTTAGCTCCGCCTCGTGCCCCTTTTCCTGCAAAGCGAGGGTCGTGAACAGTTCACGGCTTTCATCGGTCGCGGACTTTTTTACCGCACTCTGATAAAACTCGTAGGCGGATATTTCCCTGGGTATTGCCAGGAGCACAACCTGGATCATCTCCTCAAGGGCATGTATGCGCGCTTTATCGTCCATAGTTCGCTCCCAATGATGACACAGAGCGGAAAATTATGAGGGCCATGTGATTTTTCCTCCATTGTAGGCAATAAAAAAAACTAACGGCACATTGCCGAAGACAAGAATATTGTAGAGCAGGGCCGCAGTAGAAGAACCTTCAACGCCGGGTACAAAAATATGAAGCAACGTAGCGGCGCAACTAATGAAAATAACAGCAATGGACCCGTATAGCTTGTTCTTGAATATCGTCGTCAGCGTAAGGTCGTAGTTTATCCACCAGCTGAAGACGCCGGATGCTACGGAAGAGAAGACCGTCAGAGTGGCGAAGGCGAAGGGATAAAAAGCCGTCTTTTCGAATGAAAGGTCTCGCGTCATCAGAAAGATAAACTGCATGAAGGCCCCGAAGAAGAAAAGAGCGATAGGAAAATGTATGACAATCGGATGCGGATGAAATTTCCGGTAGAACTCGCGATACTGTTCCTTCAAATCAGGCTGTGCGGGTTTTACTTCCAGAGATGCAACTTCCTTGACACGCGAAAAGATCTCTTCACCGTGGGGAGCCATAGTTAGGAAATCCGTCAGGTCTGCACCAGCCTTGTGCCGGGCCATGTGGACGCCGTTCTTCCATAAACGGCTGTCACTGACATCGTAGATCTTTCCGTTGTATGCGACATAAGCTGGACGGCCATCTTTGCCGTCGTTATGCCCTAACTCCTCAGTCTCCACGCTCTGCTCCCGTCAACTGAATTTGGCCGTCACAGCTATTATGCCGCAGAAAGAGATTAAATACAATGCTCATTGCCTATTTCGCCAGATGCACTATAATAGAGATATAGGTATATCCCATTAAGGAGGTATCGTATGAGCAAAGAAAACAACAAGCAGAAACCAAATGCAAAGAAAAAGGCACAGCACACGCTGAAGGAAAAAAGACTGGCAAAAAAACTGAAACACTCTTCGTGAACCAACAGTATATTGTCTCAAGATAGGCAGGTGGGACTAGACTTGCTTAATGGCATTTGAATACGCTAATGCTTTAAAGAGAATGTCAGTCAGCAAGTCTGTCCCGCTTCTTTTTTTCCACTCATTCCACACGTTCCTCAAAAAGAACAGTTACCTCGCGTTGGAATACCTCATTTTTGGCCACAGGAACAATGTTAATCAGCTTTGCGCCTATAGGACAGTTGCTAATACAAAATGAAAACAGTAGACTAAAAAATAAGCGATATTTCTAAGGAGGTGCTGCAATGGAAACTTTAAAGCAGGAAGCTATTAGGGCTATTGCAAAATTACCTGAGACTGCAAATATTGACGACATAATGTACGAGCTTTATGTTGTTGATAAGATCAAAAAAGGGAGAGAGGCTGTTGATCGCGGTGAATCTGTTTCTGTTGAAGATTTAAAAAGAGAAATGCAGTCGTGGTAAAGTGGTCAAAGCCCGCCGGGTTCGACTTGAAACAGATTCGCGATTACATTGCAAGGGATTCAAAAGTCTACGCTCAAAAAGTCTCGATGGAAATCGTCGAAAAATCCGAAAAGTTAAACTTATTCCCCGAAGTCGGCCGAATTGTCCCTGAGATAGGCGACCCACATATCCGGGAATTGCTAATATATTCATATCGTCTTATTTATGAGGTATTCCCTAACAGGGTCGAAGTTCTTGCATTAATCCATAGCAAGCGCAATTTCATAAAAGACCTCTTAAGTGAGCAGAGGCATGAAAGGGGCTGATTGAAATGAACATTGTTTATAACGACAAGACAGATCTTCTTTACCTCAGGTTTGACGACAGGAAACAGGATGTGATCAACAAGCGGGTTTCTGAAGATATAGTGCTGGATATCGGAGAGGACGATAGAATTATCGGCATAGAAATTCTCGACGCGTCACGGCATGTTTCTCTCGACCGGCTCTTGCCGGTGAAATATGCGGTTTAATATTAATAAAGTTTGCAGCTTCTGCGGCAATAAAAATTTCAGGGCTATTTATTCTTCCGGCAAGAAGGTCAAAAAAGAGGTTGCCGTCCCTATTGAGGAGTTTGCGGAGATTTGAAGGAGATGCTTACAGGGAAGGATATTTAGGAAAAACTGGTGCCCCCTAGAAGATTCGAACTTCTGGCCCCAGGTTTAGGAAACCTGTGCTCTATCCGACTGAGCTAAGGGGGCTCCGGTTTTGAAAAAATATTTTAACACAAACTGGCCCAAATAGTAATAATTTTATGTTTAAAAGATTAGTGAGGATAGTGCAAATCTCGGGCGAATTGAACTCCGGTAAAGAAGGCCCAAGTTAAGGTAATACGAGGTCGAATGCCCTCATGGCTGCGCGAGTGGATTCGTATCCGGTGTGGTGTACGCTGTGGATGTCAAGGCTTTCCGCGACTTCAACAAATATGGCGCGGTCATCGATATAAACCGTTTTCGACGGCGACACTCTCGCAATGTCCAGCGCCATGCGGTATATGTCTACATCAGGCTTTCTGAAATGCACGAAACAGGATGAGACAAATACATCTATAATCGAGCCGAGTTCGAATTTATTGATACGGTAAATGGCAAGTTCCCTTCCCTCGTTGCTTATAGCGGCCACTTTAAGATGGTAGCGTTCTTTCAATTTGCGTATGAATTCGATCATCTCTGTAAAGGGCTGGGACTGACCGAACATAAATGCCGTGAAATCGTCCCTTGTGAAAGAGCGTTCTTTATAGAATACAACCTGGTATAAATATTCGTACAGGCTCAATTTGCCTTCTTCGTACGTGCTGTATGTGAGATGGTGGCGCTCGTCCATCTCGTCATAATCCAGTCCGAATGTCTCGGCGGCCCGCCTCCGTATGGTCCGGTCCCAGCCGTTGTTAAGCAGCACCCCGCCTATATCCAGGAATAAAGTTGTAATGGATGAAGTGGGCTCTTTAGGACGCAAATAAATAAACCTCCTCTGGTTATGATGTCCCCAAAATTATCTTAAGCAGGGACCCGGTGCTTCTAATTTACCACAGCGGGCGAACTAATACAAAATGTTAAATTGGTCCGGCGCAATGCGTATTGCCCATATTGTCGAAATATGGTAAGCTGTGCAATCAAGTATTTCCTTTCGTCAGGGAGGGGAAGCAGCGATGGAACAAAAAATCGTTAATCCGGAATCCGGGCGGGAAGATACTTCGCGCCGCCGTTTTCTCAAATGGCTGCTCGGCATTATTGCGGCTGTGAATGCCCTTGTAGCCGGTGTCCCTTTTTTGCGGTCTCTAATATCCCCGTCATCTGCAGCGCGGCAAAACCCATGGTTGAAGGTGGCTTCCATTAACTCGCTGCCTGAGGGCAAGCCGGTAGACATACGCTTCATGGCTGAGCCGGACGACGCTTACATTCATACAACGGTGCTGCGTTCGGTGTGGGTCATCAGGCATTCCGCTGGCGACATAACTGTTTTCTCTCCGGTTTGTACTCATCTGGGTTGCTACTACCAATGGAGTCAGCAGTCAAACAGGTTCGAGTGTCCGTGTCATGCCAGCCTGTTTTCACTCGACGGCAAAGTGCTCGGCGGGCCTGCGCCTCGTTCGCTCGATGTGCTGCCGTCAAAGATCGAGAATGGAAATGTTTACGTAAAGTGGGAGCGCTTCAAAGTGGGCACCCCTGAAAGAATTCCGGTGGCCTGAGGAGGAACACTCTATGGTTTCACGCCCGGTCCTATGGCTAAAACAATGGATCAATGAGCGATGGCCGCTCTCCGCGATGGTGCGGCTGTCTCTTGATGAAGAGATTCCCGGAGGTTCCAGTTTTTTCTATACCGAAGGCAGCGCCATACTGATTATTTTTCTTCTTCAGGTCATAACCGGCATTATGCAGATATTTTTCTATGTGCCTGCCACAGACCATGCTTACAATAGTCTGAGCTACATGCGGACCGAAGTGCCCTTTGGATGGCTGATACACGGTATGCATTACTGGGGCGGCAATATAATGATAGTTGCCGTAGTTGTTCATATGTTGCGTGTTTTTCTCTGGGGCGCATACAAGACGCCGCGGGAAGTGGTATGGCTGGCCGGAGTGCTTCTTTTGCTTATAACGATGGCCTTCAGTTTTACCGGGGCGCCTCTGCCATGGGACCAGAGCGGCTACTGGGCAGGTGAGGTCGGCACCAGCATAGCCGGTACTACGCCTGTGATGGGCGATATGGTAAAGCGCTTGCTGCGCGGCGGTGAAAACATGGGGCAGCTGACGCTTTCGCGGTTTTTTGTCATGCACACCTCTGTTTTTCCACTGGCGCTCCTAGCCATGTTCGGGATGCATTTTATAGCTTTCAGGACTTCGGGTCCCGTAGGACCGTGGGATTCTGTAAAGAGGAGATTCAGCGGACCTTTCTGGCCTGATCAGGCATTCAAGGACGTAGTGGTCGGGACAGGTATTTTTATTTTGCTTATTTTTCTGTCGGTATTTTTCGCCCCGGATTTTGCCGGGCCTGTCGACATTCTGGACACTACTTATGTCCCAAAGCCGGAGTGGAATTTTCTCTTCCTGTATCAGGCGCTGAAGTATTTTCACGGTCCGCTCGAACCTGTCGGCACGGTCGGAGTGCCTACTATAATAATGATGCTGCTTGTGATTCTGCCTTTTATTGACCGGAGTCCTGAACGTAATCCCCTTCGCCGGCCCTTTGTCATGACATGTGGTTTTATATTTGGAGCAACGCTGCTTGCTCTTACTATCATAGGCTATTACAGTCCCGGTCGCTCGGAGTCTGTAGCAGGCAGTTCCGCAATGCCGGGTCAGGCAGAAGTGAAGCCCGCTGCGCCGTTGCGTCCTGCACATGACGTCGCTGTTCCAGCCGTATTTCAATCAGCCGGATGCAAGGCCTGCCACAGTGTAGAAGGCTCCGGCGGTACGATAGGCCCTTCATTGTCTAAAGGCGCCCTGGCTGCCCGTGGCCAGGCCTGGATTGAAGAGCAGATAAGAAATCCTAAAGCGCATAATCCCGGAACCATCATGCCTGCATTTGCTTCTTTGCCGTCCAGGCAGGTTGATACTATAGTTTCGTTCTTGATGGGTTCTGACAGCGGCGGTGTTACGGCGGCCGGAAGGGCGGCGTCCATGCATCTGGCGGCGCAGCTCGAAACTCAGCATGAGGCGATGGCGAAACCTCCGGCATCCATGGAGACTGAATCAAAAGGGCTGCCGGGAGAGGCCGCATATGTTATCGGCAATAAGGAAAGAGGGGCAGTATTGTTTAAGAACTACTGTTCCAGTTGTCATGGCCCTGAAGGGACCAACGGCATAGCAAACACGGGATCTGATGCCGGCATCGTCCCCCGTCTCAACCCTGTCCGCCGTGAATTATACAGCGGCAATCCTAAGGCATTTGCGGTCAATATCGACCGCTATATCCAGCATGGCTCAGTGCCTGGCGGCAGAAGTCCTGCTCTGAGTATGCTCGCTTTTGGTGACACGCATACGCTTACTCAGCAGGAGGTCGCTAATGTCGAGGCATATGTAATGATGATAAACGGCGTTGATCGCGCCAGGATCATCAATCCCGGCATGGAGCCGCGGAAATTTTTTATCCTGGTGAGCGTTATATATGTTCTTGTGCTTCTTGTTCAGGGAGGATTCAGAATAAAGAGGAATGTTTCCTGAGTGAATGCGCATTCTGCATATACCGCTCCTCTCTGGCCTCTTGCCGTTTACTTCATAGCTGTTATAGCTCTCATTGCGGGGATGCTCGGCGTTTCCTTTGTCCTTGGCCAGAGGCACAAAGAGCGTTTGACCGGCCAGCCTTACGAGTCGGGCATTGCGCCGACAGGCACTGCCAGGGTCCGTTTTGATATTAAGTTTTATCTCATAGCGATGTTCTTCGTCATTTTTGATCTTGAGGCTGTTTTTATCTATGCATGGGCCGTCTCTATTCGTGAGACTGGATGGGCCGGGTACGCCGAAATATTGATATTCATATTCATACTGATGGCCGGTCTTGTCTATCTTTGGAGAATGGGAGCGCTGGACTGGGGAAAGATAGAAAGAGAAGCAAAAAATTGACAAGCGAGGAGCCTAAAATAAATGCAATGGTCGTTACATAAGCCCGGCGATAAAGCCGCCCTGGAAAATGACCCCGTAACAGATGCGATTAAAGGCAACATTTTTTTTTCCAGGCTTCAGGACGTGTATGCGTGGGGCAGGAAGAACTCGATATGGCCTTTTAATTTCGGTCTCTCCTGCTGTTTTGTCGAAATGGCTGCGAGTCTGACCAGCAAATACGACATAGCAAGGTTCGGGGCCGAAGTGCTGAGGAGCACTCCAAGAGAGGCGGACCTTATGGTTGTGGCCGGTACGGTCTTTATAAAGGCCGCGCCTATAGTTGAAAGACTCTATGAGCAGATGATGCTGCCGAGGTGGGTAATCTCGATGGGGTCTTGCGCTAATTCCGGAGGCATGTTCGATATCTACAGCGTGGTGCAGGGCGTGGACTCGTTTCTGCCTGTGGACGTATACATACCCGGCTGTCCGCCGCGTCCCGAAGCGTTTATGGAAGGGCTGCTGCTGCTGCGGGATGCTATCGGCAAGGAACGAAGGCCCCTGAGCTGGGTTGTGGGGCCACAGGGCATTGAGCGGCCGGAACGTCCTGTCATGCGCGACATTAAAAGGGCTGAAAGGCAGCGAGCAACTGATCTGCCTTCCCCTGATAAAATTTGAAATAAGGGAATTCCATGACTGACGGCGGCGCTGAGATTTTCAGGGAATTGCAGGGCTTGTATGGAGAACATGATGTAACTCTTCAGGAAACTAAAGACGGCATTCCAACTCTATGGGTTTCCAAAGACAAGGCGCGTGACGTGCTCCGTCGCCTCAAGACTGCAACGGAAAAGCCTTACAGCATGCTCCATGATCTCACCGCAATTGATGAACGGGTCCGCGAACACAGGCAGGACCAGCCCGGGAGCGATTTTACTGTTGTCTATCATCTTTTGTCGTTGGAGCGAAATGAGGACGTCAGAATAAAGGTGGCGCTCGATGGCGAATATCCTTCCATTGCCACTGTGACCGATGTCTGGCCTTCTGCAAATTGGTATGAACGCGAGATGTGGGACATGTTCGGCATTGTTGCGGAAGGCCATCCCAACCTGCGCAGAATACTTATGCCCCAGCTATGGAAAGGTCATCCGCTGCGCAAGGAACACCCGGCGCGCCGCACGGAACTCGGTCCTTTTCACCTTCCTGTAAAAAAAGAGGAGGCGGAAGATGAGGCGCTGAAGTTCAAGCCGGCAGACTGGGGTCTTGCCGAATCGTCAGGCGATACTGAATTCATGTTCCTCAACCTCGGTCCGCACCATGCCGGGACCCACGGCATCCTCCGTATAATACTTGCTCTGGATGGAGAAGAGATCGTCGACTCAGTGGTGGACATAGGTTTTCACCATCGGGGAGTCGAGAAGATGGGAGAGCGGCAGTCGTGGCATACCTTCATCCCATATACGGACAGGATTGATTATATGGCCGGAGTGCTCAACAATTTCCCCTATGTCCTGGCAGTCGAAAAGCTTGCCGGGATAGAGGTCCCGGACAGGGCCAAGGTCATACGCATCATGACAGCCGAACTGTTCCGGGTAATCAGTCATCTTGTGTGGTACGGCACCTTTGCTCAGGACCTCGGACAACTTTCGCCGGTATTTTACACCTTCAACGACCGTGAACGCGCCTTCGATATTATACAGGCCGTATGCGGAGGGCGGATGCATCCGAGCTGGTTCAGGATCGGCG
>JADFXI010000128.1 GCA_015233655.1 Nitrospirota bacterium
TGCCGCCATAAAGCACTGCACGCAATATGTCTATCCTTGCCATTGTGGACCAATTAAGGAAATTCCCGCTCCAGTTGCCGGAGCAATAATGGCTGTTGGTGCCGGTCGCCGCTCCTGAAGGCTCGAAACGGTTGTTTGCCGAAACATAGTTGTAGCACTTGTTTGAATCAAAATATCCGGTGTACTGAATAGTATCTTTGTAAGTGACATCAGGTATGCCGTCTCCGTCAAGGTCCACGACATCATCATATGCATTGAAAAACAGCTTGTGACTCTTCGACATGACAAGCATGATAAGAGGCGGCACAGCAGTCGACACAAACGGCGGCGTATAGCAGTAGCTGCTCATGGATGTCGCCGGAATTGTCGTCGATGTTGTTGCAGTCGTAGTCGTAGCTGTTGTAGTAGCTACCGTTGTTGTTGATGCCGATGTTGATGTTGACGTGGTAGTTGAAGTCGTAGTCGTAGAAGTTGATGTGGATGTATTTGCCTTGCAATAATAACAGGCGCTGGTCGTACTGCAGTCCGTGATGCAGGTATAACCCGAGCTGCAGCCTATATTGTAGCAGGAGTTGGAAGTGGCGGCGTGCAGAGAACCGCTTTCACAGGTGGAACATTCCGCAAAAGCCATCCCGCCTGATGAAAGAAAATCCGCAATCATAGTCCCCTTGAATTCCAAAAGAAGACCGGCGACAATGCTTTTGTTCTGTTTCCCCGGGATATCGGTAGTCACACCAAAAGTTGTGAGAAGACAAGACATCACAACAAACAGGCGGACAAACAATATGAGCTTGCTCTTCATCAATACCCCCTGCATTTTAAAACGACAATCTTATTAAAGCAATTTCAGTGCCGCACTGCTCAACTGTTTTTTCAGGTTACTTCCAATAAGTTAAATATATCATCCGGCCTGACAGTATGTAAACAATTGCACACCGATGTGTAACCTGTTACACAACAACTTTAACTTTGCACTTCACATATGGAATGCCCTCTATTCTTAAAATAGGTTATAATTCAAACAGGTGCTACGATGAGAATAAAATTTTCGCGACATGCTAAAAGGCGAGCCAAACTTTATGACATTTCTGAGTCTGCAGTGACTGACATCTTGACCGGCATGAATTTAGCGATAGGCGAACACGAAATCGTTAAAAAGGTTCCCGGATGCAGCTATCCATTGAAAATCATTGTATCCGTTGAAGGGGACCGATTAACAGTAATAACAAATTATCCGTTGAAGAAAGGGAGAACAAAATGAGAGTGCATTATGACAATGAAGTTGATGCTGTATATATCAAATTGGGGAACCAGAAACCTGACGGAGTAATTGAAATTACCGAAGGCGTTAACTTGGACACAACGTCCGAAAACAAGATCGTCGGCATAGAAATCCTCAACGCCTCGAAAAAAATGAATATTAAGACAATTCTGACCTATGAGCTTGAACTTGATAAGAACTTAATGCAGAAAACCGCGTAACAGTTTACCTGGGGATCAAGTTGCAGGCCTCTTGTTCTGCAAGCTATTGCTTTCGGTTATTCATAATGATATGCTGTAGCCATGCCTGAGAGTATTATTGAATCAATCAACGTAAAACGTCTCGAAATACTCGATGTTAATGGTGACGTTGACAGCTCGCTCATGCCTGCCTTGTCGGACAATGAGATTAAAAGGATGTATGAACTTCTCGTCCTTGCACGGACCTTTGACGAGAGGGCACTGCATCTGCAAAGAGAAGGCAGGCTGGGAACCTATGCGCCCATTTTGGGGCAGGAGGCATCACAGATCGGGAGCGCATTCGCCCTCGAAAAGACTGACTGGGTATTCCCTTCATTCAGGGAGATGGGGGTATACATTGCCATGGGATATCCGATTCACATGCTTTTCCAGTACTGGGGCGGAGACGAAAGGGGCCTTATCACTCCATCTGATTTGAACATATTCCCCATTTGCATCCCTGTCGGGACGCATATACCCCATGCAGCCGGCGCTGCAATAGCGGCGAAGCACAAAGGAGATAAAGTTGCCGCTGTCGCCTACTTCGGGGACGGGGGGACATCGAAGGGCGATTTTCATGAGGGCTTCAATATGGCAGGCGTCTTCAAGGCCCCGGCTGTCTTTATCTGCCAGAACAATCAGTGGGCCATATCCGTGCCGAGGCAAAGGCAATCCGCATCAAAGACTCTCGCTCAAAAAGCGTTCTCTTATGGATTCGAGGGCATACAGGTTGACGGAAACGATATCTTTGCCGTCTACAAGGCCACAAAAGATGCATTGAAAAAAGCCAAGAGCGGCAACGGCCCCACCTTTATCGAATGTTTCACATACCGGATGACACATCATACAACAGCAGACGATGCTACCAGGTATAGAAAGGATGATGAAGTAGCGTCATGGAAACCGAGGGACCCTGTGTTGAGACTGAAATTATTCATGGCAAAAAAAGGCTTGTGGACTGAACAGTATCAGAAAGAGACAGAAGATAAAGCAAAAGTGATTATAGACAAAGCTGTCAGCGAAGAGGAATCAATAAAGCCTCCATTCCCAGGCGACATGATCTCATATACTTACGAAAAGCTTACGCCGCGCCAGGCAAAACAGATAAAGGACTTCTGAAATGCCGGAAGAGCCAAAAAGAATAAATATGGTCCAGGCCATAAACCTGGCGCTGAGAGAAGAGATGCAGAGGGACGGCAATGTCATCATACTGGGTGAAGATGTCGGCACGGATGGGGGTGTCTTCCGTGTCACCGACGGTCTGATGAAAGAGTTCGGCCCTGAAAGGGTCATGGACACTCCGCTGTCGGAGTCCGGGATTGTCGGGACCGCTATCGGCATGGCCGTTTATGGATTGAGGCCTGTGGCCGAGATACAGTTCATGGGTTTCATATATGCCGCCCTCGACCAGATTTACGCTCATGCGGCGAGAATTCGCTCACGCTCACGGGGGAGATATTCCTGCCCCCTTGTAGTGAGGACCCCTTACGGCGCAGGAATAAAGCCGCCCGAGCTTCATTCAGAGAGCGCAGAGGCTTTTTTCTGTCATATGCCGGGAGTAAAGGTGGTTGTGCCTTCGACTCCATACAATGCCAAGGGTCTGCTGAAATCTTCCATCAGAGACCCTGACCCCGTCATATTCCTCGAGTCGACAAGGCTCTACCGCCTTATAAAAGAAGAGGTCCCGGCAGACGACTATACGGTCCCGCTGGGAAAGGCCAGGATTGTGAGGGAAGGCAGGGACGTCACTGTTATTTCATGGGGCAGCATGCTGCACAGGTCACTCCAGGCTGTGGAAGGCATAGATGCCGAGGTGCTGGATTTAATGACATTGAACCCTCTTGACGAGGAAACAATATTCAAGTCCGTCAGGAAGACAGGCCGGGTTGTGATAGTCCATGAAGCCCCGAAAACATGCGGTTTCGGCGCGGAGATATCTGCCGCAATCGCGGAAGACGCAATGCTCTATTTGAAAGCCCCTATTATGCGCGTAACGGGCTACGATGCCGTTATCCCGCTGCCGAGGCTTGAGGACTACTATATGCCTACCATCAGCAGGGTAAGAAAGGCCCTCGAAGAGGTAATAAAGTATTAAAAGGAGCACATCATGCCGTTTGATTTTAAATTACCGGATTTGGGTGAAGGCATAACAGAAGGCGAGATAAGAAAGTGGCTCCTTAAGGAAGGCGATTCCGTTGAGGAGCACCAGAATGTACTTGAGATAGAGACAGACAAGGCGATTGTGGAAGTGCCTTCTCCAAAGGCGGGACGGATAGTCAGGATTAATAAAGAGGAGGGAGAAACAGCAATGGTCGGCGATGTCCTGATGACAATTGCCGGACCGGGTGAAGCAGCTGAAGAAGAGACGAAAGCGGAAGAAAGACCAAAATCCGTCTCTGTTGTCGGCGTTCTACCAGAAGAGGAGGAAGTCCTGGCAACTCCCGCGACACGGTCTCTTGCACGCGAACTCGGCGTTAATATAGAGACCGTACGGGGCACAGGGCCTGGGGGAAGCATTACACAGGACGATGTCAGGAAGGCCGCAAGCCCGGCGTCCAAAGCTGAAGACCGGTTCGGGCCTTCCGAGAGGGTCCCTTTAAGAGGGTTGCGGAAGACCATTGCAAAAAATCTCATGACTGCCCAGAAAACTACGGCATTTGTCACAGGCATGGAAGAAGCCGACATTACCGAATTATGGGACCTCAGGGAACGAGAGAAAAAGTCTCTTCTTGAAAAGGGAGTGCATCTTACATTCCTTCCTTTCGTCATCAAAGCCGTGCATCACGCCCTTACCGAACATCCGAAGCTCAATGCTTCCATCGATGATGAACTGGAAGAAATCATACTAAAGAAATATTACAACATCGCCATAGCCGTCGATACGCCGGACGGGCTTATGGTCCCGGTAATACAGGCGGCTGACAAAAAAACCATCCTGGAACTGTCACTTGAAATACAAGCGTTGAGTATAAAAGCAAAGGAGCGAAAGATAAAAATAGAGGAGATGAAAGGGAGCACGTTCACCATTACCAATTACGGGCACTTCGGCGGGACCTTTGCGACGCCGATTATCAATTATCCCGATGTCGCCATACTGGGTACAGGCAAAATTTCTGAAAAGCCGTGGGTAAGGAACGGCAGCATTGTCATAAGAAGGATACTGCCCCTTTCATTGACCTTCGACCATAGGGTGACTGACGGCGTTGACGCTTCTCAATTCCTGACAAAAGTCGTAAATTATCTCGAAGATCCGGCCCTGCTTTTCATCGAAAGTGCATGAGCCACACCCATAGTCTAGACCCTCTCTTCAGCCCTGAAAGCATTATATTGATCGGTGCGGCCCACACAGAGAGAAAAATCGGAGGCATCGTACTCAGGAATCTCCTCAAGTCCAGGGCCGGGATCTACCCTGTAAACCCTAAGTATGAAGAGCTTATGGGGACAAAGGCATATGCCTCTGTAGGGGCCGTAAAAGAGCTTTTCGATGCAGGCCATGGGTCGGCAGACCTGGCGATAATCATCAGGCCTGCTTCCGAGGTGCCGGATATCCTGAGGGGTTTGCAGGGCTGGACAAAGACAGCCATCGTCGTGAGCGCAGGTTTTGCCGAGTCAGGGCAGCACGTACTTCAGGATGAGATTAAGAGCATCGGCAGGGAAGGCGGCATCCGCCTGCTTGGACCGAACTGTCTGGGTGTGTATGACGCCCACAATAAGCTCGATACCTTTTTCCTAGCCCAGGAAAAACTCAAGAGACCCAAGAAAGGCAATGTCGCAATATTGTCCCAGAGCGGCGCCGTAATGACCTGTCTATTCGATGCCGTGCGAGCATCGAATACCGGCATGTCAAAGGCCGTAGGATACGGCAATGCCGTGGATATAGACGAATCAGATATCTATGATTACCTGGCCGATGACCCACACACCGATATCGTCATTTCGTATATAGAATCCGTCGGCGATGGAAGAAAATTCATTAATGCGGCAAAGGCGCTTTCGGAAAAGAAGACCCTTCTGACACTTAAAGCCGGCAAAGGCCCGGGCGGCGGGGCTGCCGCGTTTTCGCATACCGGCAGGCTGGCAGGCAGGTATGAGGTCTTCAGCTCAGTGCTCCGGCAATACGGCATACACGAGGTCCCTGATTTTGACCACCTTGTTGATGCCGCCAAAGCGCTGTCCTGTCAGGGGCCGCAGAACAAGGCGCGGGATATCATGGGCGGCAGCGGACGAAGGGTTTGTATCATTACAAATGGCGGAGGCTCAGGAGTACTGGCAGCAGACGAGTGCATGAGACAGATGCTCGATGTAGCCCAAGTGCCTGAAGAAAAAGTTGAAAAGCTCAGAGGCATCTTCCCGCCATTTTACTCAATGAACAACCCTGTTGACCTCACGGCCCAGGTCACAGATTCGGATTACGGCCTGGTGCTTGATATGCTGAAAGATGATTATGACGGTTTTCTTGTTATTGCCCTGACCGCTGTAAAAGGCGTCACGACTTCTCTCGCAGACACGATCAGAAAATTCCGGGAAACATCGGACAGTCCCATTGTACTTTACACCAATGATACGGGGCGGTCCTTCAAGATACCTTTTGAAAAGGCCGGCATACCAGTTTACCCCTCTCCTGAAAGGGCCGCAAGGGCATTAAGCACCCTGCTGAGCGTCCGCCGTTGAGCGTGGCGTGCCTCTTCCGCCTGCACTTATAGTTTAAAAAGGGCAATTGTGGTAAAATTATATGGTATTGGAGGCTTTTGGCCTTCTTATAATCAATATTAAAAAGGATTAAACCAGACCAGTGAATGACTCTCTACGATTATTTGTTCAGAAAATAACAAAGCTTCCGACCATTCCGGTCATCGCACGCGAATTATTGAGTCTGGCGGACGATGATACTGTCTCGGTCGATAATCTGGAGAAGATCGTAAGCAGAGACCCTGCAATTATTGCCAAAATAGTGGGCCTGTCTAACGCGGCCTTTTTCGGCTATAAGATGACGGATTCGACTATCTCTGGTGCAATCCAGAAGATCGGGTTCACCAATGTGAAGAATATTTCACTCGGCATTGCATTAATGACGATCTTTGACAGTAAGCATAATAAGTTCGCTTACGATTACGGCAGGATTTACAGGCACTCCATTGCTACCGGGATTGTCGCATCTCACCTGGCGGCAACTCTCAAGCTCTCGACCGTTGACGACCTGTTCCTGTGCGGCATGCTCCACGATATCGGACTGCTGCTGCTGAACAGTCATTTCCCTGACCTCTACCTCAAATCGGCTGAAGCGGCCCGCGAACGCAAGAACCTGCTTGAGTCCGAAATACTGGTGCTGGGATTCACCCACGCCGATATCGGGGCCTGGATCGCCGATACATGGCACCTTTCCGAAACAGTGCATGAAGTCATACTGCGCCATCACACGCCGTCTGCCGCAAACAGGCATAAGCAGACTGTCGCCCTCATCCACCTGGCGGATTTTATTACATGCAAGAGGTTCTTTTGCATGGCCGAACAAAATAGCTATTGCGCGTTCGACCCCCTCACAATGTTCCTGCTTGGAGTGTCGGAAAAGAGCCTGGATGAAATTGAGTCCGGCATACCCGAAAACCTGCTCGGGGAAGGGATCTTCGGTCAATGAGCGAAAAGGCCTTGTTGCATTGGCTGCAGCAGTTCCTTTCAGGGGACGGGCATACGGCCGTCTCTTTCGAAGAACTCTCTCCAGATGAGGTGCTTGTGGCCCGTCGCCTCGAGAAGGATTTCAGGAAAGGTGACTGCTTGCAGGAATATTCAAATGCATTTCTGCAGACCCTGGACAGCACCGGCAAGTTTTCTGAAATCGCCATACGCTCCTTGTCCGCATTAACGAAGATAGGATGCCTCGGGGAAACAGTCAGGGACATTAATACTTTCTGCAAGCATATAGCGGAAATATTCACTCAGGAACTCGAATTTGAAAGCTGCTCCATTCTGCTGAAAGCGACCGACGACGGGTTGAGTCCTGCCGCAACGAGCATGAGAGGTGACAAGTATTCATCCACCGGGAAGAAAAAGACAAAGACTGGGCCGCTCGTCGGCAAAGATATCGCGCTGCGTGTCGCCTCCACCGGCGAGTATGTATTTATCCCGGATTTCGGGGTCACTTGCCTGCTTTCTGTGCCTATCAGGAGCGGTGACGGGATAGTGGGTGTCGTCAACTGCTGCCATCCGCTGCCGGAGACGTTCGACGAAAACAAGATCAATCTCATCATCCTAATATCGAACTTTGCTGGACAGATTATGACGCTGATCACCCTACATAACAGAATATCCGCATGGAATGAGGCCTTGCGTGAAGAGGTGCAGAAAAAAACACTCGAACTGAGGGGCAAGAACGCAAAGCTGCACAAGTTGGCGGTCACCGATTCGCTTACCAATCTTTACAACCGCCGCTTTTTCTTTACCCGGCTTGAGGAGGAATTCTCCAGAACGCTGCGGTATGATGAGCAATTCGCACTTATGTCCATAGACCTGGACAACCTCAAGGCCATCAACGACGTCTACGGGCATGTAGTCGGCGACGTAGTTATCCGGCGTATCGCTAAATGCCTGAAAAGCTCAGTCAGGAAAGGCGATGTTGTAGGCAGACTCGGCGGAGATGAATTCGGCTATATCATGCTTGGCGCCAGCGAGGAAGTTGCCTTCCAGTTCGCGCTGCGTCTGCAGGCCTCCCTGGCCGGAGTCGTATTCAAGGGTCTTGAAAAAAAGCCTACGATGAGCATAGGCATCGCGGCTGCCGGAAGCGAAAAGTTCAAGAAGTACCAGGATGTCTATCAAGCTGCCGACAGTGCGCTGTATATAGCCAAAAAGAAAAGGAACAGCGTCAGTCTTTACGGCAAAACAACAACGCGCAGATAAAAGTTAAGGCTGAGGGGCACTTCAGTTGCGGAGGGTTTTTTGCTCGAACAC
>JADFXI010000129.1 GCA_015233655.1 Nitrospirota bacterium
TCTCCCACAATCGCGACAAGCACATAGACATAATCCCTCGTGTCATCGTCTTTATTCCTGACCGTCAGAACGTCCGACATATTGAACATCGGGATGACCCTGCCCCTGATAGTCAGCACCCTCTGTCCGGTAATGTCTTTTATGTCTGATTTCTTGATCCTGAGCGTCTCCTCTATCATGGACTGCGGGACCGCGTAATACTCGCCGCCCACCCTGACCATCATCGCCTGCAAGATGGCAAGCGTCAGAGGAAGACTTATTTTGAAAGTGGTCCCTATATCTTTTTTGGAAATAACTTCAACATACCCGTTCAGTTTACCCACATTGGTCTTTACAACGTCCATTCCGACCCCGCGGCCGCTCAGTTCGGTTGAAACCTCTTTTGTTGAGAAACCCGGAAGGAAAATAAGGTTTATTGCCGCTTCATCCGACATCTTCTGAGACTCTTCTTCTGATATGAGCCCCTTTGAAAGCGCTTTTCTCTTCACTGCTTCAACATCTATGCCTTTGCCGTCGTCCGAGACTTCAATAACGATCTGCGTACCTCTCTGGTACGCGCTCATAATTATTCTGCCTTTCTTCGGCTTGCCTTTCGCTTGTCTTTCACCGGCATGCTCAATCGCATGATCTATGGAATTCCTGATAATATGAACAAGAGGGTCTCCTATATTTTCTATGACAGTCTTATCCACCTCGGTATCTTCTCCAAACATCTCCAAATCTATGTCCTTGTCCAATGTCCTGGACATATCTCTGACCATTCTGGGGAATTTACCGAAAACTTTCTGAATAGGCTGCATTCTCATCTTCATCACGGCAAGCTGCAGATCAGAAGTGACTCTGTCCAGAAAGCCTGTTGTTTCGAGAAGACTTTCCACAAAAGGGTCATCCGAATAATTCATATCGAGTTTTGTGGCGAGGTTGAGAAGGCGGTTCCTGGCGAGAACTATTTCTCCGGCCAGATCCATTACCTTGTCAATTCTGGCAACATCGACCCGGAGATGTGAGACCATCTCCCTTTCCTTCGCCATCTGCTGTGCCTGCTCCGCAGATACCGAAATCGTTGCAGACGGTGGAGGAGATTTAATTTCAGGCTCCGCATTATGCTCCACTTCGTGACGGACTTGCTCATCGCCGCCTTCAGGTGTACCGCCAACGCCGGCCGGCGCAGACCCAACATCCGCTTTTACTTCAACGGCAGCCTCTCTTACGGGCCCTTCTGAAGGACCGGCATCTACGCTGGAAGTCAATTTAGCAGATTCGGAAGCCCTGTCCAGCTCGCCAAGAAGGCCGGAGATGTCTTCCTCAGCGCCGTCTTTCGTCTTTATATGAAAAATAAGAAGACGTAATGCATCTACACTCTGCAGTATTACGTCCATCAACTCCTTGGAAAGCACAATTTCCGCATCACGAAGCCGTTTCATTATGCTTTCGGCCCTGTGGGCCACGTCAACTATGGGCTGAAATCCAAGAAACCCGGCAGCTCCTTTTAAAGTATGCATGCCCCGGAAGATCTCGTTGAGCATCTCCTTGTTGTATCCCTTGGTCTCAAGTTCGACAAATAACGGATCTATTCTTTCGAGCGTTTCCGATGCTTCCATCACAAACTCGCTTATTATTTCTTCCATTTCATCAGCCATGATTATCCTCCCTTTTGCCGACGCTGACCACAGAAGCACACCGGGCTACGCCCGTGCACTCCGTTATTACTCTTTCTGTTGCCCTGTGGTCAGTCCCTGACATTGCCTATCCCCCTACTTTCAACGACGGCTTCTTATCGGCAATTTTTTCGAGTTTCTCTTTCAGAATCTCGGCTGTGAACGGTTTAACAATATAATTGTCAACGCCCGCCTTAATCGCTTCTATTACTTTTTCCTTTTCCGCTTCTGCTGTGACCATAAGGAAAGGAATGTCTTTCAAGGGCGCGGGCTCCTTGCGGACATTTCTTAGAAGTTCTATGCCTTCCATATTAGGCATGTTCCAGTCCGAGACGATCAGACCGTAATTGCCCCCTCTCAGCCGCTGCAGGGCATGTGCCCCGTCTTCAGCCTCTTCTATATGTTCGAACCCTAGTTGTTTAAGAAGGTTCCTGACTATTCTTCTCATTGTCGGAAAATCATCCACAACAAGCACCTTGAGGCCCAGATTAAACATTGCCCTCACCTCCCATAAATATCTTTTTAATTATTCGTTTTATGCTTTCACTAATAGCATCTGCATTAGTAGGTTTGACCAGATAGTCGTCGACACCGGCGTCAAAGGCCTTTTTCTTTTCATCATCATCAGCTTCCGTTGTAACCATAATGATGGGGATGTTCTTAAGATTCACATCCGCCCGCAGGGTCTTTGTAAGTTCAATCCCATCCATATAAGGCATATTCATATCGCTGACGACAAGGTTGATACTTTCAGTACCGAGTTTTTCGAGGGCTTCGAGGCCGTTTTCCGCCATGACCACTTCGTAGCCTTTGCCTTTTAGATATAAGCTCAGCAGTTTCCTCGTAGTCTTGTCGTCATCAACAATCAATAGCTTCATGATCAGCTCCTCTTATATCCTGTGTTTAGCCCTTTTGGTATATTATTACCTTATTAATGACAACCGGTCTGAACGCCCTGGTCAGATTGTGCAGGCTTTCAGAGGTACCTACAAACAGATAGCCACCCGGCCTGAGGGCGTCATACAAATGCGAGACCACCTTCTGCTTGGCTTTGTCGTCGAAATAGATAAGCACGTTACGGCAAAAAATCACATCTATGCCGCGCATCACCCTTACGTCTCTCTCTTCTATCAGGTTGACTTTCGAAAACTTTACCATGGACTTAACAGTATTAGACACGCTGTATTGCTGTTCGGTATTGGAAAAGTATTTGCTCAAATAAGCGGGTGGTATGTTCCGAATGGCATACGAACCGTACACGCCGGCCCGAGCTGAGGACAGCACCGATTCGCTTATATCAGAAGCCAATATCTCTTTTTTGAACCCGCTTAGCTCGGGTTTCTCAAGAAGCACTATGGATACGGTATATGCTTCCTCTCCCGTGGAAGATGCGGCGGACCATATTTTAATGTCCCTGCGGCCGGCCTTTGCATTTTCAGCACTAATTGTATTTAACAGATCGCCCTTAAATACGTCGAATTGCTGCGGCTCGCGAAAGAAGAAAGTCTCATTGGTCGTTATTAAATCAAAAAGCCGCTGAAGTTCCTTCTGGTCGGCGTTATATTTGAGATGATAAAGATAATCGTCATACCCCTTGAGGTTCATTTCCTGCACTCTTCTGCCGAGCCTGTTCTCAAGAAAGTATTTCTTGTTGTCAGGAATAAAAATACCGCTTTTCTCGTAAATAAAGTCCCTGAACTGCTTAAAGACTTCGTCGTTAATCGAGGCTGTCATAAAGAATTAAGAGCCTCCCGTATTTTGTCCCTTACATCGGCGTTCTGGTGCTCCTCATGAACGGAGAGCGCCTCATAGGCTTCCCGGCCGCCAAGTTCGGCAATGGCATCAATGGCCGACATAACGACAGGAATGAAGTCATCAACAAGCAGTGCCGCTATCTTATCTATTGCCGTCTCTCTTTCACATGAGAAGGCAACGGCCTTTACGGCATAAAACCTGACCCATGGGTCAGAATCACCCATTGCATCGAAAAGTTCACTTGAGCAGTATCGCGCCTCTCCAAGCCCGACCACTGCGGCCTTGCGAATTTCCGCGTCTTCGTCGCGTAAAAAACTGACCAGACGCGCCGTGGCCTCATCTGTACCCAGGCGCCCGAGACCGTTGATAGCTGAGACCTTCACTTTTTTCTGCGGGTCCTCCGCAAGCTTTAAAAGCACCCCTGCATCAGACACCGCCCTGGCGATTATCTCGCGGACGTTGACGTTGTACCCGGCAATTCCCGAAAGGAATTTCTCCGGCGATATCTTAATAAGGGACCTGACGATTTGCTCAAGGACATCGTAATACTTTTCAAACCCCATGAGTTCCATCAACGGCACGTAAGCTTCCTGAGACTGTATATTTCCCAGGGCCTCAATTGCCAGGCTCCTCACATGGGCATCCACGTCACGCTGCGATACCTGAAGAAGCGGGTTTATTGTGTCATCGGAACCTATGGAGCCGAGAGCAAGCGTGGAAGCCCTCCGCAAATCCCTTCTGGTGTCATCCAAATATTTGTTAAGGATCGGTATGGCCCCGCAGCTTTTCATTTCACCCAGGATTTGGATCGCAAAGGCCTTCCCGCGGTATTTCATTTCAGGAGATTCCAGCAGCCCCAAAAGCTCCTTCTCGGAATCTACGGACTTGATAGTGGATTTCAATAACGCAATCCTTTCCTCATTATCAGGAATAGACGGGTCGAGAGAGCCGGAAATATTAACCATCAAAGGAACTGCTTCAGCGCAATTAAGGGCCTCTATCCCCTTCAGGGCCACTTCCTTGTCTTCCCATTCACCGTCTTTAAGCATAGCGATAAGATACTCGGATATATCGGCCATTTCAGGGTTAATGCCTATTTTTATGAGACTTTTTATTACAGCATTTTTTTCATCCTGGGGGGCTTGCTGCAAATAGGCCACGAGCTTGTCAGCGGCCTTTTCCGATCCCAGCTTGCCAAGGGTCTCTATTGCTTCAAGCCGGACCACTTCGGACGGGTTGGCAAGCAGCATCGCTATGGCATCGGCTGAACTGTCATCTCTTAGTTCTCCAAGCGCCTCCAGAACCGAAAAACAAACCCATTCCTCATCGTTCAGGGCCTTAACAAGTTCAGGTACGGCCTCATGGTATCCGAGCTGACCAAGCGCTTTCGCCGCAGCAGCTCTTACGTTGCCATTGGTGTCTTTAAGCATCGGCACAATAAATGCGGGCTCAACTCCGTGCCCTATATCAGCCAACAGATCAATGCCGAATTTCCTGACATCGTCATCCTTATCTTTAAGCAAGGGGTATAGCATAGGTACAGAAACGGTCCCCAACTGTGTGAGAATGATCAGACCGGTATTGCGAAGATAGGTATTTTCACGCAGCAGCGGCAGGACCATGTACGCGGTCACCTCTCCGCCTATCGCTATCAGGGACCTCATTGCGGCGTCTTGCACCCCCGCGCTCTCATCGCTTAACGCCTTTAGCAGTGGATAGACCGCCCTCTCATCGCCGGCAGCAAGTTCCTCTATGATCCGTTTCCTGACAGAAGGGTCTTTGTCATTCAACTTCTTAATCAGTGTTTTAATGTTTTTTGCCACAAAATCAACCCTCCGATATAAATCACATACCGCTATAGGATATACAATATGCGCGTAAGGATGCAAGTGAGGCTTATTTGAAATCCTGCATTACGGACCGGAGCTTCAAAAGGGCCTTGCCGTGCAGCTGACAGACCCTTGATTCGCTTATATCAAGGACCTTGCCGATTTCCTTCATAGTAAGCTCTTCATAGTAATAAAGGGTCAGCACCAGTCTTTCTTTTTCAGGTAAAACATCGATGGCGCTGCCTAAGGCCGAGCGCAATTCTTTAAGGTTCAGTTCATCAAGGACATCCTTATCCCCTCTATCGGAAATACACTCCAGGATATCGAGAGTTTCACCTTCCCTGTTGGTCAGCCCGAGGTCCTCGAGATTAATCATACGCATTGTATTGGCTGTCGATAAAGTCTTATAAAGGTCCTCAAGAGAAATATTGAGTTTTTCGGCAACTTCCTCATCATCGGCACTGCGATTAAGCTCTTTCTCAAGTAACGCATAGGCATGCCGGGCCTCATCAAGTTTCTTTCTTGCATCTTTCGAGGCCCATTGCATGGAGCGCACTTCGTCAATTATGGCCCCGCGTATTCTGAAATCGGCAAAAGTGCTCAGGCTTGCATTCAACGCAGGATCATACCGCTCAAGGGCCTCCAAAAGCCCTATTATGCCGGCCGAGACCAGGTCTTCCATGCTCAGTTCCGCCGGCAGATAAAAAGAATATCTGGACGCATAGTATTTTACTCTCGGCAGAAACTGCTCGACAATTTGCTCTTTTTCTTCTTCCGATACCTTTTTCATATTTCCGTTGGCGCACGATGTATGACGCGTTATTTTACTCTCAAGGCTTTTTTCAGAAAGAACTGAATGCTCCCCTTAATATCGTTCATCGGATTGTCCAGCAGCTTATTCGCGATCCCAACCAGTTTTTTTGTGAATGCGCTGTTAGGGTACATGGCGATATAGCCTTTTTGTGCTATGATGGCGTCTTTGACATGCTGATCATAGGGCAGAAAGCCTATATAGTCAACTGACAGACCGAGAAATTTGTCCGCCACGATTGCAAGCTTTCTGAACGTATCAAAGGCCTCCTTATCAGATCTTGCCGTATTGACCAGCACCCTGAAACTCTTTTCACCAAAGTCCCTGGACAGCACTTTTATCAACGCATAAGCGTCTGCCAACGACGTCGGCTCAGGAGTCACAATCACAATAGTTTCCTGTGCCGCGCTGCAGAAAAACAGCACGTTGTCCGATATTCCGGCCCCGGTGTCGATCAGGAAGATATCAAACGGCAGATCAAAATTATCCAATTCGGAAACAAGTCTCATCCGGCTGGCATCGGAAAGCTCGGTCAACTCCCTGACTCCTGAACTGGCCGGCAAAATCATTATTCCCAACGGACCGTTCACAATAATATCTTTCATCCTCTTTTCGCCCGACAGGACATGTTTGAGATTAAATCTGGGGGCTATGCCGAACATAACATCTATATTGCTTAACCCGAGATCGGCGTCGAGAATAAGGACTCTTTTGTTCAGGCTGGCGTAAAACAAGGCCAGGTTTGCAACAAAATTAGTCTTGCCTACGCCGCCTTTGCCGCTGGAAACCGCTACTATACGGGGTCCTGAGTTCGTCATTATATCCCTCCAATAATCAGGCCGGCAAGAAAGTCCCCGGTGGGGACCCTGATATCATTCGGCACTCCGGGACCTGTAGTAATAAATGAAAGAGGCCGGCTGGTAAGCATGGAAATATTATAAATGCTCCCGTAATGAGTGGCCATATCAAGTTTTGTAAATCCGATCGAATCGATCATATCTGTTTTGCAGCTTTGCCACGACTTCAATGCAGACGACACGTTCATCGATGAATCAATGAGAAAACATTTTTTTACCGGGAAACCCGAGGGGAATATGTCTTTTATGTCCTCCAGTATATTATCGAATTCAGCGCCCGGCGTGTCAATCAGCATCGGCCCTTTGGTCATTTCCTTGTATATTATCTTTGGCAGTTCGCTGACTCTCCTCACAACCCTGAAAGGACATCTCAACTGCTGTGACAGTTCTTTCATGTTCGCTATGGATCCAATCCTGTCGGCATCGAGAGATATAAGGTTGACAGGCCTTCTTTTTGAGGCAATCATATGCGCGACCTTTGATATGGTCGTGGTCTTGCCTACGCCTGGAGGTCCGAGAAATATCAGTCCGTTTTCTTCCGCCGGCAGCAGCCCTTGTATCTTCAGATCGCCCTTTATACTGTTCTTCAGGCTGTCGAGTGTTTCCTGGGACCTCTCCAGCAAAATCATCGCAAACTGGGTATCAACGCCCTGCTTCAGCAGCAGATTGAACAGCCCCTTCTTGTCCTTTCCTACTCTCAGGGTGGGCACAATAGGCCTTAGAGTGTCCTTCAGATAACATACCTCCTCTCTAAGTCCTTTTATTTCTTTCAGCAGTTCGCTTATATCGGTACCGGACGCCTTTTCGCGGGAATCATGGACAGGACCATCGGTTTCCTCGAGCGCGACGGTAACCTCAACCGCATCTTTGTTAAGCATTCCAAACGGCCCGGTCTTGACAGATTTGCTCGACAAAATTATTGCATCGGATCCGAGTTCTTTTTTTACGGTCTCCAATGCCTCCTTGAAGCTGCCACCGACAAATTTCTTTATTTTCATTACACCCCCCGGAAAACGACGTTTATTCTATTTTCAATGTACCGATCGAATATACCTGTGCGCCGGTCGTAATCTCACCGTGCGATATAATCATCACGCTGCTCGAAATCTTCTCCGCAAGCTTCTTGAGAAATCTTCTGACAGAAGGTGAACAAAGCACC
>JADFXI010000012.1 GCA_015233655.1 Nitrospirota bacterium
GAATCTTGCCTGGCAACAACGTTGCTTGGTTCCTGCATTTCTGTCTGTGGCACCCTGTCTCCAAACTACTTCCGTCGGGGCAATGCATACAAATAAGTTCGGCTAACTTGTTTCTTTACTCTATAAATGGTATATCTTATACGTGTCAGATTAATAAATATATGGATACAAGCACTATAAAACCTTTTTACAAATCATCTATGGGACTGGTCATCGCAATAGGCTTGTCAGTATTCTTTGCTGAAGCTGTTACCACAGGTATTATTTATTATTTGCGACCATTTCCTTCAAATTTTGTCGGAATCCTGATAGATTCGACGCTAATTATCTTATTACTTAGTCCTGTATTTTGTTATTTCGGTCTTCGGCCATTGCTGCTGCAAATCAATATGCTCAGGAAAGCCGAGGACACGTTACAAAAAACTAAAGAAGCTATTCTCAGCACTACAAGGGACAGTTTCTTCCTCGTGGATTCTGAGGGGCGCCTGATAGATGTAAATGAACCCTTTTGCACTTTGACAGGCTATGGCAGGGATGAATTGTTAACCATGGGCCTTAATGACATTGAGGCAATGGAAAAGCCATCGGACACTGCCAGGCACATACATCAAATCATGGGAATTGGTTTTGATCGTTTTGAGTCCCGTCACAAATATAAGGATGGCAAGATTGTTGAGGTTGAAGTCAGCGCTACTTATAAAGAGGCCGAAAAAAGGTTTTATGTATTCGTTCGTGACATAACCGAGCGCAAAAAGTCCGAGAAAGAATTGAAAAACTCCCGCGAACAAATGCGGTACCTTGCATCCTATCTGCAGACAATGCGGGAAAAGGAGCGGACGGACATTGCAAGGGAAATACATGATGAACTGGGACAATCGCTTACAGCACTGAAAATTGATTTGATGAACCTCACACGAGATATTGCAGGGCTTAAAGGGTGCGAGTGTTCGGCCATATGCGACAAGATGCATTTAACATCGGGGTTCATTGACGAGCTTTCGGGAAAGGTCCATAAAATTGCTATGGAACTCAGGCCGGGCATACTTGATCATCTCGGATTATCGTCAGCCATAGAGTGGCAGTTGAGTGATTTTCAGAAAAGGACAGGCATATCAGGTGAATACAAGCCTGCAATCAAGACCGCCGTTAATGGCGAGATAGCAACAGCGATTTTCCGCATCTTGCAGGAGGCTTTAACAAATGTAATCAGGCATGCCAATGCGACGAGGGTAGAAGTGAGATTAAAAGAAGAAGCAGGCCACCTGATCTTAGAGATTGAGGACAATGGTGAAGGATTTTCGGAAAATAATTTGCATGACGAGCATTCTCTCGGACTGCTGGGAATGAAAGAACGCGCCTATTCACACGGAGGGACTCTGGATATAACGAGCACTATAGGCACCGGCACTAAAGTTGTTGTTAGAGTCCCGAATAAGGAGGCGCAGCTATGATAAAAGTGGCAATAGTCGATGATCATCGTATGGTTCTTGATGGGCTGAAACAGATACTATCCCACGAGCCTGACATTGAAGTAGTCGGAGAGGCTTGCAATGCCGAAGAAGGCGTCGGATGCATACTGAGGCAGGATATAGACATCGCAATCCTGGATATTTCCCTTCCCGACAAAAGTGGTCTTGATATACTGGACATAGTGAAAACCCAAAAGCCTAAACTGCGTGTGCTTATCCTGAGCGCCTTCCCCGAAGAGCAATACGCGGTGCGGGCCTTAAAGTCGGGGGCCTCCGGGTATTTGACTAAGAACAGCGCTCCGCAGGAGCTTGTGGACGCTATTAGAAGGATAAATAGCGGAGGAAAATATATCACCGCTGCCTTAGCTGAGAAACTTACCGACATTCTGATATCCGATGACAAAATGCCCCATGAGAGACTGTCCAACCGTGAATTCGAGATTATGCTCATGATTGCGGCCGGCAAGACAACAGGAGAAATCGCTGAAATTTTATTCATAAGCCCCAGCACAGTCGGCACGTACAGATCCAGGATTATGGAGAAAATGGCTATGAAGACAAATGCCGACCTGACCCGCTATGTTGTTGAAAACAGACTTAATGGTTAGTTAGTAAGATCGCCTTGCAATTGTTTTGAATTGAATCTAATCCGGCAAATCAAAATCGTCCGTGACCTTTTGTAGCAGCATCCACTACAAAGAAATCGTTAATTCACGCACATAACATTCGGCATTCTACCGATTCCTTTCCCGAACTGAAAACAATAAAATTAAAACATGAAGGTATTAATGGTCGACGATTCTGATATTGTCAGGAAACGATTAGTTGCCATGGTATCCAATATTAAGGAGGTTGTACACATAAATGAGGCGCGTAATGCGCGGGAAGCTATAGAAAGCTTTGACTTGATGGAGCCTGATTTAGCCATAGTGGATATTCAAATGCCGGGCGTAAGCGGCATTGAGGTTTTGAGGCATATCAAACATAAAAACAAAGAGACTACCGTAATTATGTATACAAGTTACCCATATCCAGAATATCGGAAAAGATGTATTGATGAAAGCGCCGATTACTTTTTTGATAAAACAACGGAGTCCGAAGAGTTGATTGATACGATCATCAGGGTCATCAGTTCAAAGGACTCTAACAACTGAATGTCTTTAACCGTGAAGGGGGGGGTACATGCTAAAGAATATGAAGGTCGGATTAAGATTGGGTTTGGGATTTGCGTTGGTGCTCGTGCTGATGATTACTCTTATTATTGTAGCCATATCTAATATGGCGGGAATAAATGCAAATCTTGAAAGGATTATAAAAATTAACAATGTCCGTCTGGCTCATTTGAATACTATGATCAAGTCTCAGGAGGAAGTAAGAATCAGTGTGCGAAATATGCTTTTGTTCAAGGATACCGATAAGAGGGACAGCGCGAAGAAGAAAATGGGGGAAGAAAGAGGAAAGAGTGATGAGGTTTTCTCAAAAATTGAGGAACTGACTTCGAAGGATGATACAAAGGGTCAAGACATAATATCCAAAATAAAAACCGAGAATGCAGTTGTGGTCCCTCTCTATAATAAAGTGGCTGAACTTGCAACAGCCACTAAAAATCAAGAGGGGGTTGACTTCCTGGACGGGACCGCGGTGCCTGCTGCCCGCAAATTGCTGGATGCCATAGAGGAACTGAAAAAGCATATGGAGGAACGCAACCAGATGCGTCACGAGGAAGCGGTAAAAGCATATAACAGCGCCCGCATATTGCTGTTCTCTCTGGGCGGGATAGCGATTGCTTTGGCTATTGTTATAGCGTTGTTACTGACCCGCAGTATTACACAGCCTTTAAATGAAGGTGTTGATGTAATGAACCAGTTGGCGCAGGGTGACCTTAGGGTGCACATCGAAGTTAAGAGCAAGGACGAACTGGGGCAGTTGCTGACCGCGATGAAGAATATGGTAGAGAAGTTAACGGCGATAGTGGGTGATGTTAAGTCAGCGTCGGACAATGTCGCATCAGGTAGCCAGGAGTTAAGCTCCGGGGCGCAGCAGATTTCACAGGGGGCGACGGAGCAGGCCGCCTCTATAGAAGAGACGTCTTCGTCTATGGAAGAGATGACGTCCAACATAAAACAGAACTCCGATAACTCGCAACAGACCGAAAAAATAGCACAAAAGTCTGCCAATGACGCGATAGAAGGCGGCAAGGCAGTTGCTGAAACAGTGGGCGCAATGAAAGAGATAGCCGGCAAAATAACGATAATAGAAGAGATTGCACGCCAGACCAACCTGCTGGCATTGAACGCTGCAATAGAGGCGGCGAGGGCCGGGGAGCACGGCAAGGGTTTTGCGGTAGTTGCCTCAGAGGTAAGGAAGCTTGCGGAACGAAGCCAGACAGCCGCAGGAGAGATAAGCCATCTATCGTCGAGCAGTGTGCAGGTCGCTGAAAAAGCCGGAGAGATGCTGGCCAAACTGGTGCCGGACATACAGAAGACAGCGGAACTGGTGCAGGAGATAAGCGCAGCGAGCAGGGAGCAGGACTCGGGCGCAGGCCAGATAAACATGGCTATACAGCAATTGGACCAGGTGATACAGCAAAATGCAGGTGCTGCTGAGGAACTCGCTTCAACTTCAGAAGAATTGGCGTCGCAGGCTGATTTACTGCAAACTTCTATCGCCTTCTTCAAGACAGACGAAACTGGTGCTGCAAGAATTACGGCGAGAACGATCAGGAAACCCGAACACAGGGTTGCAGTAGCTCATATAGGACACGAGATCAAAAAGGTCGAGGGTCCTAAAGTCGCGAAGGCTATAGCAGGGAAACCAGTGGTTAGGCAGGGAATAGCCCTTGATATGGGCGAGGGCAACCATGGGGATAATGGAGACAAGGAATTTGAGAAATACTAAAGGAGGCGTTTATGAGTGTTGCAGGAATTGCTGAAACGACTCAGTATCTCACCTTCAGGCTTGGAGATGAGGTATTTGCGCTGGATATATCAAAGGTGCGGGAGGTCCTTGATTTTACAACTGTGACGAAGGTGCCGAGGATGCCGGAGTTTATGCGAGGTGTAATAAACCTCAGGGGTAATGTGGTGCCGGTAGTGGACATGAGGCTCAAATTCGGTATGCCAAGGACAGATAAAACAGTGAACACTTGCATAATCATCGTAGAGATTTCAATTGAGGGAGAGACAGCCGTGCTCGGTGCACTGGCCGATTCCGTGCAGGAAGTCGTAGACCTGGAGCCGGAGCAGATAGAACCTGCGCCGAGGATAGGCACGAGTTTGAGGACCGAGTTTATCAAGGGTATGGGCAAGAGGAACGACCAGTTTGTAATTTTGCTGGACATAAACAAGGTTTTTACATCCGAAGAAATCTCGATAGTGAAAGATTCTGTGTATTAATGCATAACTTTCTGGTCCGAACTGGAGCGTTATCATGTTTATTATTGTTACCGGACAGGCTATAATTTAGGCAAACACGAAGAGGAGGCGAAGCCATGGACCAGCTTTCGAAGTATACCGACCAGGCGTACGCACTAATGCGCATAGTAGCGGGGTTTATGTTCTCTTTTCATGGGGCACAAAAGATTCTGGGTATCCTGAGCGATTTCCAGCCGGCAATGGGGTCACAACTCTGGTTTGGCGGGGTCATAGAGCTGATCTGCGGCCTGCTGGTCCTGGTGGGCTTACAGACCCGCTGGGCGGCTTTCCTCGCGAGCGGTGAGATGGCCGTGGCCTATTTCCAGTTTCACTGGAAGTTCCAGCTCGGCCCGAATTTTTTTCCGGCCATCAACAAGGGTGAACTTGCGGTCCTGTATTGTTTCGTATTTCTCTGCATCGCGTGCCGCGGAGGGGCGGTCTGGTGTCTGGATAAGAAATAAGCGTGCTGATTTTGAGCTTGGCAGATTGACTAAGTCAATCTTTAAACGGTAAAATTTTTAATGCAGCATTCTGATTTTGTTTCTCTCCATTTGCATACTGAATACAGCCTTCTGGACGGCGCAATAAAAATAGACGAGCTTATAGAGCAGGCTTTGGCCTATAAAATGCCTGCTCTGGCTGTCACCGACCACGGGAACCTGTGCGGGGCCGTGGATTTTTATAAAAAAGCCATTAAGAAAGGCATAAAGCCGATTATTGGCTGTGAGGTATATGTTGCGCCCGGCAGCCGTTTTGACAGGGCCAAGACAAATCTTGACAGCAATCTGAGCGAAGAAGCGGCTTTCCACCTTATACTTCTCGCGCGGGACAGCGCAGGCTATAAGAACCTGACTACACTTGTCACGAAGGCATATCTTGAGGGGTTCTATTACAAGCCCAGAATTGACAAAGACATCCTGGAACAATACAGCGGCGGGCTTATCGGCCTAAGCGCATGCCTCAAAGGAGAGGTGCCCTACTATCTTAGGTACGGCAATAAGGACAAGGCCAGGGAAGCGGCTTTACGCTACAAGCACATCCTGGGGCCTGAGAATTTCTATTTTGAGATCCAGTCTAACGGCTTGCCCGAACAGGAGGCTGTCAACAAACAGCTCATAGAATTGTCCGGTGAACTTCACATACCGCTCGTTGCAACGAATGACTGCCATTATCTGAAGAAAGAGGATGCGCGGGCCCACGATATTTTACTCTGCATACAGACCGGAAAGACTGTAAAAGATGAGAAGCGGCTTAAAATGTCGACCGATGAATTTTATTTTAAGTCCCCTGACGAAATGAAAAGCGCATTCATCGAAGTGCCCGAGGCCATAGAAAACACGCGGCTGATTGCGGAACGATGCAATCTTGAATTCTCACTCGGCAAAAGCATGTTGCCAAAGTACGAGGTGCCTGAGGGTACTACCCCCGAAGCATACCTCGAGGCGCTTGCTCAAAAGGGGCTTCAGTCCAGGATGAAAGGCAGCGTCCCTCCTCACTATGCCGACCGCATGTCCATGGAGCTGAAAGTAATAAGGAAAATGGGTTATTCCTCATATTTTCTCATTGTGTGGGACTTTATCAGTTATGCCCGCAGCAAGGGGATACCGGTCGGGCCTGGAAGGGGCTCTGCCGCAGGCAGCCTTGTCGCCTACTGCCTCGGCATCACAGAGATTGATCCTATCAAGTACAATCTCCTCTTTGAGCGTTTTCTTAATCCCGAGAGAATCAGCATGCCTGATATAGACGTGGATTTCTGCAAAGACAGGAGGCAGGAGGTCATAGATTATGTTGCCGCCAAATATGGCGCGGACCATGTTGCCCAGATTATAACTTTCGGCACGATGGCTGCGAAGGCGGCCATACGCGACGTCGGAAGAGTGCTTGATATCCCATATGCGGAAGTGGACCGGATAGCCAAACTGGTCCCGGCCAATAACAATATTTCTATCGATGAAGCGATTAAGCTTGAGCCCCAGTTAAAAGAGATGTATGACAAAGACGGGAAGGTGAGAGAGTTGCTGGACATTGCGAAGAGGCTTGAGGGCCTGTCACGCCATGCCTCAACTCATGCTGCCGGAGTGGTCATCGCACCGGAACCTCTGACCGATTTTACCGCACTGTATAAGAACCCTTCTGAAGATACGGTAACCACTCAATTCGATATGGGGGCAATCGAAAGCGTCGGCTTGCTGAAATTCGACTTTCTAGGGCTGAAGACGCTGACCGTTCTTAACAGGGCAGAGAAATATATTAGGCAGCAGGGCAAGGATGTCAGTCTCACTGAGATGCCCCTTGATGATGATGCTACGTACAAGCTGCTGAGTTCGGGTGAAACCACAGGCATCTTCCAGCTCGAAAGCGACGGTATGCGTGACATACTCGTAAAGATGCAGCCGAACCGCTTTGAAGACCTCATAGCCCTGGTTGCCTTGTACCGTCCAGGCCCTATAGGCAGCGGCATGATAGATGATTTTATTAAAAGAAAAAAGGGTGTTACGGAAGTTGAATATGAACTGCCGCAGCTGAAAGAGATCCTTGATGAGACATACGGAGTAATTCTCTACCAGGAACAGGTAATGAGAATCGCGAATAGAATAGCAAACTTCTCACTCGGACAGGCAGACCTCCTTAGAAGGGCCATGGGCAAGAAGAAGCCCGAAGAAATGGACAAACAAAAAGAGGCCTTTATTACAGGAGCAGTAGCCGGTGGTATCCCGGAGAAAAAGGCCGCGCGTCTTTTCGAACTTATGGCCCTTTTTGCCGAATACGGATTTAACAAATCTCATTCAGCGGCTTACGCCTATCTCGCGTACCAAACTGCCTTTTTAAAGGCCCATTATCCGGTCGAGTTCATGACGGCAAACCTGAGCACCGATATGGGAGACACCGACAAAGTTGTCAAACTTATCAACGAATGCAGGCACATGTCGATACAGATACTGCCTCCCGACATTAATGTGAGTGAGAGGGAATTCAAGATTTTCGGCAATTTGGTACGGTTTGGCCTTGAGGCCGTAAAGGGCGTGGGGTCCTCGGCGATCGAGGTGCTGCTCAAGGAACGGGAGAACGGTCTTTTCACATCGTTTGAAGATTTTCTCAAACGTGTGGACAACAAACGCGTGAATAAAAAGGTCATCGAAAGCCTTATAAAAGCGGGAGCTTTTGACTCGCTTTATAACAACCGTAAGCCGGAAACCGTGAGCCATGTTACGTTGGGAGAGACCGGAACGTCAGCTGTCTTCTGTCCTATGCCTTCTTCGCAGGCCAGGGCAAATGCCATGGCTGCCGCGGCTTCTCCAGGCCGGAGCAATGCCGGCCCCGGACTTTTTGGAGATGCCGAGTCTATTGACGCATCTGTGCAGAGATGGGATGAGAAGACCCTGTTGCAGCATGAAAAAGAGGCCCTCGGATTTTATATTTCAGGCCATCCGCTGAGTCGGTACCGGAAGACGCTCACGTCAATGGACGTGCGGCCCATATCGATCATTGCGGACATGGAAGACCGTGCCGACATCGCTGCGGCGGGCATTATAAGCGATATTAAGGTCAAGGCCCGCGAGAAGGGCGTGACAGCTTTTCTTTCTCTTGAAGATGAAACCGGCAGTTCCGACATAATGGTATACCCGGCCCTGTACAGGGACAATGCCCAAATTCTGAAAAAAGGGAATGTGGTTATAGTTCGCGGGCAGGTATTCAGGTCTGAAAAAGGGGCCAGGATCATGGCGCGGGACGTACAGGATGTGACCGAAATGGAGGTTGCTACTAAATACGAGGTTTCCGTTAAATGCGACAGCTCCGTATCTATGAATGAACAGATCCGCAAAATAAGGGAGTTCCTGGATTGCGATTCGGATGTAAGAGGCAACGAATCGCTCTCCTTCAGACTTTATCTTCCGGAATATTGTGTTATCATAGCGTCACGACTGCAGCCGACCAATAATTTCCTGATGGAAGTAGAGCGCATTACTGGTGATAAGGTGAAGATATTATGAGCTATTATCTTGATTTCGAAAAGCCGCTTGAAGAACTCGAAACGAAAATAGAGGAGCTTAGAAAACTCTCCGACGACTCTGAAATAGACATCGCATCCGAAATAAAAAAACTCGAAAAAAAGGCCAGAGATTTAAGGTCGGATATTTTTTCTCACCTGACCCCGTGGCAAAAAAACCTGATAGCGAGGCATCCGGAACGGCCGTATACTCTCGATTATATCAATATGATTGTGCAGGACTTTATCGAACTCCATGGAGACAGGCGGTTCGGTGACGACCCGGCCATCGTCGGAGGTCTCGGTAAGATCAACGGCAACTCTGTCGTGATCATCGGCCACCAGAAGGGCAGGGGAACGAAAGAAAGGATTATGAGGAATTTTGGACAGCCCAATCCCGAGGGTTACCGCAAGGCCTTACGGCTCATGAAACTTGCGGAGCGTTTCAAGAGGCCAGTTATCACATTCATTGATACGCAGGGAGCATATCCCGGGATGGGAGCGGAAAAGAGAGGACAGGCAGAGGCGATAGCGATTAACCTGATGGAGATGTCCCGGCTCAAAGTGCCGATCATTGCCATAGTTATAGGCGAAGGCGGGAGCGGCGGCGCTCTTGCCTTGAGCGTAGCAGACCGGCTATGCATGCTTGAACACGCGGTCTATTCAGTCATCTCTCCAGAGGGCTGCGCCGCTATTTTATGGAACAGGAACGGCGATCTGTCGGCAGATGATTTTGCGCGGGCCGCCAATGCCCTTAAAGTCACGGCCCAAGACCTTAAGGCTTTTAAAATTATTGACGATGTTATTCCTGAACCGCTCGGCGGCGCTCACAGGGAACCCGAAGCAACGTCGAGAAAAATCACTGAGTATATAGTGAAATCACTGGAGGCGCTTAAATCAAAGCCGATCGGAAAACTGGTAGAAGAGCGATATAAAAAGCTTCGTAAGATCGGCAGCCTCAGGGTCGATTCTATTCAAACAGAGCAGTAATTATGCTTGTGTTTCCATCAAGAAGTCTACTTATATGAAGCCACATACTCCCTGAGCGCCTTGTTGAGTTGCGTTTGCCAACCGCGACCTTTGCCCTTAAAGAAGTCAAGCACATCCTGTGACAGCCGCAGAGTCGTCTGTACTTTAGTAGGGGTCTTTTGTGGTCCCCTGCCTTTTATGTTCAGTCTCCCCTCTCTGTATGCCTTTACGATTTTGGGCACCACCTCGCTAGCCGGACGCATACGCTTGAGATCCTCGTCCGTCAATTCCGGATTGTCAAAATCAAGCGCTATACCCCTGTCTATTTCGAGTGTTTCCTTTTTTGCAGGCGCAAGAACTTTATGTTTTCTCATTGTATTTCCTCCACTCATACTGCATGGTTATATTGTGACTACAATATGTATAATCGTCAAGGTTTTATGTGAATTCCATAATGCTGACACTGTGTGTTCTATCTACAACTGCTTCCTATAATCCCTGCTTTGAAAAATCATGAAAATAGTGTAAGTTATTATCGGTAATTGATCGTGATAACTTTTGATGGTAGAAAGAAAAGGATGTCAGCTCAAGGATGATATGGTAATTATCGATGGAAGCTTGAGAATTTCGAAGAAATGACGCCATACGAATTTATTCAACAGCAGAACATTTTTACCTGTAATATTTGTGCGGCTATTATCCAGCTTCAAGCAAACCGCAATATTGATGTTTGCCCCTTATTCTGGCAAGGTGAGGGAGTAGAAAATATTCCATTAGTTATTCTTGGTAGCAATCCTTCTGTCGTCGGAACAACTAATGAACCAAGACGCGGTGAATGTATTTTTCACTATTATTTTGATTATTACCAAAACAGGACTGAGAGTGAAAATATAAATAAAACACAGGCTCGGGCACTTGGAATCAGAATTCCTTTAAGACACTGGACAATGTGCCATAATCTCGCAAAGAAACTAATTGCTCCCCGTGAAGTACAAAGATGGAAAGATTATGTGATTATGGAGGCAATACATTGTTTTTATAACAGCGAGGACGACTTAAATGAAGTTCAAAGAGCCATGGTTGCGAGCACCTGTTTTAGTAATCATACCCTAAAGCAGCTTTTATTCTTGAAACCAAAAATGATCATACTGCTTGGCGATACTCCATTCGAATTGCTTGAAGAATATTTGGGCGTACCCCACGGTGAACATGGATTTTACAGAATAACGTTAACCGGGGAGCTTAACGGGGCAACAAATACTCTATCTGTACCTGTAATGCGACATCGCCATCCTAATTTTCACGGGAAATTCTACTTTGCAGATGAGGTCTATAACTCTTTCAGAGTATTCGCCGGTTTTAACGGTGGACAACCCTGAAAGCAATTACTTAATAGAAAATAAAAAATTCTCAAACCAAGTGACGCGCGAATAGCCCTTATTCTTTTTCATTTTTGGCTGGATGCTCCCGCGCCCCCCTGAGCATGTCGTTGCGCCTTTCAGTTTCTTCTGAAATCATTTTTCAAGACCTATCAACAAGTCGGTGTGCACCACCTGCCGACCCTTTCTGGCATTGTTCGTCATGAACTAGAGCTTATACCCGGCATATCCGGGCCGCAACATGGCGCTTATGCTGTTTTTCTACAATAGCAAGGCCAAAGAGGCAATTAGCAGTTTCAACAGCCTCATTCAAACAGAGCAGTAACGAACTCCGCGGGTTTGAAATCTCTGAGGTCTTCCACTCCCTCGCCGATGCCTATGAGCCTGACCGGAATGCCGAGTTCTTTCTTGATTGCGAATATGATCCCGCCTTTGGCAGTACCGTCAAGCTTCGTCAGGGCTATACCGGTGACTCCGACGGCTTCATTAAAAATTTGGGCCTGCCTCAGGGCATTCTGCCCGGTCGTCGCATCAACTACGAGTAGAATTTCCTGGGGGGCGTCGGGCATAGCTTTTTTGATTACGCGGTTTATTTTTTTCAGCTCATCCATAAGCTGGCTTTTTGTATGGAGCCTGCCTGCGGTGTCGATGATGACCACATCTATTCCCCGCGCCTTCGCAGCTTCAACCGCATCGAATGCGACAGCAGCCGGATCGGAGCCGCTCTGGTGTTTTAGAATATCTGCGCCGGTGCGCTGCGACCATACTTCGAGCTGTTCTATGGCGGCCGCCCTGAAAGTGTCTCCAGCAGCGATGAGCACAGAGTTCCCCTCGGATATAAAACGAGCAGCAAGCTTTCCGATGGTTGTTGTTTTGCCTACACCGTTGACACCTACTGTAAGGATGACAAAAGGCTTTTCACCAAAAGTCACAAGCGGCTGATGTATGCCCAGCATAGAGGTCATTTGGCTTCTGAGGGCTGCTTTGACCTCAGCGGTATTGCGTATCCGTCCGGAGCTTATCCCTGCCCTGAGAAACTCGACGATTTGAGATGCGGCCTCCGACCCTATATCAGACGTGATGAGTATTTCTTCGATATCGTCGGCTGCGGACGCATCTATCGACCTGTTCACAAGAACGGTCTCGACACGCTCGATGAGGTTTTTCTTTGTCTTGGAAAGACCCGATTTTAATTTATCGAAAAGTCCCATTATTTATTGATGCGAGGTCCGATATATCTATGGATTGACGAGCGGACGTGACGTAGAATGCTACGGCCACTTTATTTATGCACTCATTAAACCCAAATTCTCTCTTGAGTTAAGGATGAAGATTAATTGCTATGGAATTCTTTTCTTTTGTTATATGAAATTTAGACGGCTTGAGAAGTTCAATTTTTAGAGTGACCGTCCCCTTATCCTGAGTATCCTCATCAACCTGTATGTCCCCGACAAAAGTGGAGGTGAATTTGTATGACTTCTCCACTTTGCTCGTTGCAGGCTGTATTTTCAGGACGACCCATTTCTTGCCATCTATCGTCTCGAGTGTCGCGTTATATTTAAGCGCATTGTCTATGCCTGGTATATTGACGGCGATCACGGATTTCTTTTTTGACTCTACCAGTGATATGTTGTTGATTTCGAGCTGGTGCTTACCTTTGGCCTTTGCCTCTTTTTTTTTCTCCTTCTCTGCTTCTTTGGCCTCTTTTGCTTCTTTCGCCTTTGCCTTTTTGCTTTTCTTAAGCTGTTTAACCGGTGCCGTCGGTTTTACAGCCTGTTTTTCGGCTGACGCCGCAGGTTTCTTTATCTCGACCGGCATCTGAAGAGGCTGTACCGGAGAAGAGGGCGTGGATGTTTTCGCAGATGAGGCCACTATGCTGAACGCCTCTGATTTATTGTACTGCACTTCTACAATTGCGTTACCGTCAACGAATTCCGACGCAGGTATTTTGTTAGGGACGAGGGTCCCGCTTCCGGATGAAGTCAGGAGCACGTCCGGCCCGACGAGATTATAATTCTTGATGACGTGATTAAGCTGGTTGAAGACAGTCACTTTCAGCTTGAATTTTTGTCCGGCCAGAGCCGATTCAGGAGTAGTAACTTCATAACGCTCAGGAACAGGAGAGGTAACGCGAATGGTCTCAGTAGCGCCTTTTTGTCCTTTGATGTTTTCGGTGGCGACGATAGCTATATCTTCAGCTATATCGTATCTCAAATCCACCTTTGCCTGACCGCTGACGAACTCATAAGCGGGTATAGAGGGCGGGAAAGGTTTTAATCTTCCTGTCGAGGTGATTGAGACCCCCGAGCCGACTGCCGAGTAATTTATCACTACGTTGTTGAAGCGGTCGACCGCTACTATGGACACCTCAAACGGCTCGCCGGCGATTACATCTTTCGGCGCAAACAGTTTAAATGAATTTACGGCACCGCTGTTGATTTCTATTTTATCGCTGCTTCCCACGCTGCCAGTAATCAGGTCTTTAGCATCGACCTGGGCCGATCCGGATTTTTGTGACACAAGTGCAATGACGACTGAGCCGTTCTTGAAGTCCGGGATTGACGACATAACGATTTTGGGGTCTGCGTCGCCTTTGAAAATAAGGTTGATATTCTTCCCTGAAATGGGCTCCGTCACAGTGTTGTTGAAAGCGTCTTTCGCCACTATTCTCAACTCAAAGGCTTCCCCGGCCTGTGCAATACGGGGGGCTTTTATCTCAAATGAAGTCAGTCTGTTGGGAGATACGGTCAGGTCTTTTGTCATAATGGGAATAGGACTGCCGCTTTCACGTACGGAAAGCGTGAATGTCTCTGCTACTCTGTCAGACAGGGTGATGACGAGAGACCCATTCGAAAAAGATGATGATTTAAAAGACGGGGGCTTAACGGCCGCTGATCCGGTGACCCATATCTGGAATTCTCTTTCCGTATCGCCGAAATTAAAGAGGACGTTGTTGAAGGCATCCACCGCCTGAAGACTTACTGTTGCCTCCTGCCCGGCGACTATCCCTTCCGGCAGCGAGATGTTGAAGTGATCAAATTTTCCCGGCTTTATAAGAATGTCGCCTGCGTACGAAAACGAGGGCGCAACTATGGACAGGGTTATCAGCAATTGCAGAAAGATTAAGAGCTTCTTTTGCATTTTTTGTAACATATTAAAAACCCCCTATAGTTATATTAATTTTTGTCTATTATAATTTCCAAATGAGTATATCATAAACTACTTCAAATAGATATTACCACTAATCCCAATATAATGAGCAGTATAGTAGCATAACACATGAAAATTTACCACTGAGAAGGGGAAAAAACAACAGCCGGTCTTCTGTTCACGGCAGCGGGAATTTCGCCAAAAGACTTTGCTTCTGTTTTTCTCTGCACATCTGTTTTTGCATGTCCTTGATAAAATTGACGGTAGTTTGATAGTATTACTGATGCCTGGGGATATCGCAAAGGCTAGTTTATTGCTGCGTGTTATTGCAAAGCTGCTTGACTTTATTATTATTGCTACCGCGATAAAGGCCGTCCCCCAGGTAGGGTATTTTGCCGGCCTCGTCTATCTTCTTATCAGCGACGGTCTTTTTGACGGAAGGAGTCTTGGAAAGAAGGTAATGCGGTTGAGAGTGATCTCGCAGGAGGCTGGGACTCCCGGGACTTTCAGGGATTCCATTGTGAGAAATATCACGTTCGCCTTCTCTCTCATTCTGTACAAGATACCGCTGCTTGGATGGTTTTTTGTTTTGTTGGCTCTTGTACTGGAGTTTCTGCTGATGCTTGGAAATGACGAGGGAATGCGGCTTGGCGACGATCTGGCGAATACGAGAGTAGTGGAAGGCTGAAAAGAAGAATGAAAGTTATTATAAAAGGGGGAGTGCAGAGTGTTTTTTCATAAAATACTGGGAATGTTCTCGAATGATCTCGCCATTGACCTTGGCACGGCAAACACGCTGGTTTATTTGAAAGGGAGAGGCATTATCTGCAACGAGGCTTCTGTTGTCGTAATCAGGAGGGACAACAAGCTGCCTGTTGCGGTAGGAATAGAGGCCAAAGAAATGCTTGGAAAGACCCCGTCTAATATTCTTGCTATCAGGCCGATGAAAGACGGCGTTATTGCTGATTTCGACGCCACTGAAGTAATGCTTAAATATTTTATTACCAAGGCCCACAACAGGAAAAGCTTTGTATCTCCTCGCGTGATAATCGGGGTGCCTTCAGGCATTACCCAGGTGGAGCAGCGCGCAGTCAAGGACGCGGCGCATGCCTCGGGGGCCCGCGAGGTATACCTTATAGAAGAGCCGATGGCTGCAGCAGTCGGGGTAGGACTGCCTGTTGGAGAACCATCGGGTAATATGATTGTGGATATCGGCGGCGGGACTACCGACGTGGCGGTCATATCCCTTGACGGAATTGTTTACAGCAAGGCCGTGCGTGTAGGCGGAGACAAGATGGACGAGGCGATTATGGCGTATATAAAGCGCAAGTACAATCTCATGATAGGTGAGAGGACTGCGGAGCGGATAAAAATTGATCTCGGGTCAGCCTATGCTACCAACAACTCCGAGCCCATGGAGATCAAGGGACGGGACCTTGTATCCGGTATTCCAAAGGCGATAAATGTTACGGAAGAAGAAATACGCGAGGCGCTGCTCGAGAGCATAGGCCTTATTCTTGATACAATCAAGGTCACGCTTGAGAACACCCCGCCTGAACTGGCGGCTGATATTGTCGACAAAGGAATTGTCCTGGCAGGCGGCGGCGCTTTATTGAGAGGGCTCGATATCCTGATAAGAGAGCAGACCGGCGTTCCGGTGATCCTGCCTGACGACCCTCTCACAGCGGTTGTCAGAGGATGCGGGATGATGCTGGACAAACTGGAACTTCTTCAGAAGGTAGCTATCAGCACTAATTGATGTCAAAGGCCAGGAAGAGACTAATTATTCTGATTGTCCTTGTCTCGACAGCCCTGGCCCTGATGAGTTACCAGCACAACAGAAAACCATTTACTTTTTTTGATTTGGTTGTCTCCTACCCGTATTATGCGCTCAATGAATTCACCTCAAATATCGATTTAACTGTCAGGAGATTACGGAAGACCTTTGCGGAAAATATTACGCTAAGGGAAGAGGTCAGCCGGCTCAGGCTCGAAAAGCAGCAGTACCGGGAGATCTTCCTCGAAAATGAACGTCTTAAAGCCCTGTTGTCGCTCAGAGAGCTGGAGCCCAGGTATGTGTCTGCCGCCAGGGTAATAGCGCGTGGATCTGACAAACTGCTGAATATAGCGACTTTGGACAAAGGCAGGAACAGCGGGCTCGAAAAAGGCATGGCTGTGCTGACGCCAAAAGGACTTGTCGGCAAAGTGTATTCGGTGCAGGATTCATATTCGGACGTACTGCTATTGAAGGATTCCAACTTTTCAGTAGCGGTCAGGTTGCAGGACAGCAGGCGCGAGGGGGTAATATCAGGCACCGGAAATGACAACTGTTTACTGAAATATATCCCGCCGGAAGAGAAGGTGGAAAAGGGCGAAGTCGTGATAACATCCGGTTTCGACGGTATATTCCCTGAAGGGTTGCCGGTCGGTGTAGTCAGCAATGTAAAAAAAGAAGGGATAGAATTTTTTCAGTACATAGAAGTGCAACCTTTTCAGTCGAGCGAGAAGGTGGAAGAGGTGATTGTCCTGAAACAGGAATCCCCAAGGAGTTAGCGTATGAGCATGTCCACGCCTGGGTCTTGCGGGAGGGGAAATGAACTCCCTTAAATGGATACTCCTTGCCGTACTGGTTTTTTTGTTGCAGACGCAGTGTACTTTCATAAAGGATTATTTAAATCTCACCGTTGTCCTCGTATACTATTTCGGCCTGAAAAATCATCAGCAGAATTATGACAAGGATTATTCGGGAAACAAGGCTGGATTGGAGAGCATGGCCTTCGGAGTCATTATAGGACTTACCGAAGATGTAATATCCGGGTCGATAATAGGACCTGGACTCCTGAGCAAAGGGCTGCTGGGCCTCATGACCCCGCTTGTGTTTACCGACATGGTATTTAAATGGACCCCTTTGTGGGGGGCAATCATAGCAGTCATTTTTACACTCCTTGACGGAACAGTCGTTATAGGCTCGCGGATGCTGTTTACAGGCATCCATATCACAGGCGCCGTGCTTTTCCGGATTATCTGTCTGCAGTCTGTAATGAGTACGCCATTTGGACTATTGTTACGGCCATGATAGGAGAAGTTGGAAAGGTGTTCTATGCAGTTGAGTAAGATACAACTGGGCTCGTACATAATAGTTGCCGTCTTCATTTTTTTCTGTTTCAAGCTGTGGCAGCTTCAGGTAATGGACGGTGATAAATACAGGGCATTGTCCGAGAGCAACAGGTTGAGAATTGTGAAAACACCGGCGCCGAGGGGAATTATCTTCGACCGGAACGGGACCGCGCTTGTAAAAGACATACCATTTTTCAGTGTTTCGATCAGCCCGGAAAGCCTCAAAGGACTGGACCTCTATGCTCTCTCAAAATTTCTCGGCATGCCGGAAAACGAGATCGCAGAGAAATTGAACAGGAAGGACAACAGCCCGTTTATACCTATCAAGCTGAAGCAGGGACTGAGCTTTCAGGAGATCGCGCATGTCGAGGCCGGTAAATCCGATTTCCCCGGCCTTTTTGTTGAGACCGATGTCGGCAGGGAATACCTCTTCGGCAAAACAGGGGCCCATATTATCGGCTATTTGGGCAAGATGACGCCGGCGCAATTCGAGAACCCTGCCTTCAGGAATTTCCCTCTTGATGCCCTTATAGGCCAGTGGGGCGTCGAGGCGGTCTTTGATGAAGAATTGAGGGGCACCCCAGGGGAAAGGATTATCGAAGTGGATGCCCTTGGCAGGGAATTGCGTCTGATCCAGCAGAGGCCGTCAGTAAAAGGCAAAGACATCACTCTCAGCATCGACATTGATGTCCAGAAAGCTGTTGAAACTGAATTTCATGATAAGGCCGGTGCATTAGTTGCCATAAAGCCTGATACCGGGGAAATCCTTGCGCTCGAGAGTCTCCCCTCTTTTGATCCCAATGTGTTTTCGAGAGGTGTACAATACCAGGATTGGCTCTCGCTGCTTGAGGACAAGAAAAAGCCGATGCTTAACAGGGCGCTCCAGAGCCAGTATCCGCCGGGCTCCACTTTCAAGATCATTACAGGGACAGCGGCGCTGGAGGAAGGCGTCATAGAATTAGACAAGAAGATTAATTGTTCCGGCGGCATAGGTTATGGCAAATGGACCTTCGGTTGCTGGAAGAAGGGCGGGCACGGGCCCATCGCCTTCCATCGTGCTATTGTCGAATCCTGCGACACCTACTTTTATGAGTTAGGCAGGAGACTCGGCATAGACAGGATATATAAATATGCAATGGCCCTCGGACTCGGCAAGGAAACCGGTCTTAATCTGCTGATTAAAGAGCGGCGCGGGCTTATACCGAATACGGAATGGAAGCGGCAGCAGAAGAAACTGCCCTGGTATCTCGGAGAGACATATAATGCAGCGATAGGGCAGGGTTACGTCGCGGTGACTCCTATTCAGATGGCAAAGATGATAGCCACTTTTTCAAATGGCGGTACTATTTATCCGCTCTCGCTTGTTAAAGGCGGCAGCAAGGCTTCCGGCGAAGTCGGCCTGAAACCTGAAACAATACAGACTATTAAGGAAGCCCTGGCAGGTGTGGTGAACGAACCCGGCGGTACGGCGCATGCGGCGCAGTCACAATCCATTATTATAGGCGGCAAGACAGGAACTGCACAGGTCATCGGAAAGCAGCGTGGCGTGACCGGAGAGAAGTTTATGGACCATGCGTGGTTTGTCGCATTCGCTCCTGTCGACAAACCCGAGATAGCCCTTTCGGTCTTTGTGGAGCACGGCGGGCACGGCGGGTCTGCGGCAGCACCTATAGCGAAGAAGGCCATTGAAGCGTATCTGATAAAACGCCCTGCAGGTAAAACCGGAGGTCCCAACGCAGCGTCTAAAGACCCTGAAGATTCAGAAGCCGGGCCTAAAGAAAAAACTCAGGAGGCCCAGGATTGATAATTAAAATCGACCGCCGCCTGAGCAAGAACTTTGATTGGATAACCTTCGGACTGATTATCTGCCTGTCGCTCATCGGGGTCATAACGATTTACAGCGCTACCAGACCTCCGGCAGGCGTAAGCGGACATCCTGATTTTTACTCAAAGCAGATAATATGGCTTGCCATAAGCATCGTAACTTTATTTGCCATAGTATTTTTTGATTATAAATGGCTGTTCCGGTACGCTTACCCGCTTTATGCAATCGGGATTTTTCTGCTCATTGTAGTGCTTATTGCAGGCAGGTCAGGCATGGGGGCCAAACGGTGGCTGAGCATAGGATTTTTCTCATTTCAGCCTTCGGAATTCTTCAGAATATTGTTTGTCATCGGGTTTTCGGCATACTTGTCCGGCGGCGCTCATGATTTCAGGGAAAAGATGTCGGCCAGGAGTGTTGTATTGTTTGCACTGCTGCCTCTGGCCCTGCTCGTAAAGCAGCCGGACCTTGGGACCGCTATTCTGATGGTGGCCCTGTTTATAGTGCTGAGCGTTTCCAAAGGGGTGAGCAAAAAGGTAATATCCGTGGTGCTTATAATAGGTCTTGTCTCGGTCCCCTTCCTGGGGCACATAGTCTGGGAGGGACTCAAGGATTATCAGAAGAACAGGCTGGTGGCTTTCATGGACCCGGACGTTGATCCGTCAGGCATCGGTTACCACATTAATCAGTCCAAAATATCTATTGGTTCGGGAGGCATTTTAGGCAAGGGCTACCTGAAAGGCACGCAGGGGCCTCTAAGATTTTTGCCCGAGAAACATACTGATTTCATATTTGCCGTATATGCTGAAGAAACAGGTTTTGCCGGCAGCTTTATCCTTTTGTGTATCTACTTATTGCTTTTCCTGCGCGGACTCGACACCGCGTACCGCGCAAAAGACGAGTTCGGCAGGCTTATGGCCGTGGGCATTACGGCCATGTTCTTTGTCTATTTCTGCGTAAATATCGGCATGACCCTCAGCCTGATGCCGGTTGTCGGCGTGCCCCTTCCTTTTGTCAGCTATGGCGGCACGGCGTTGCTCAGCAATTTTATCGCAGCCGGCATACTGATAAATATCAGAACACGAAGGTTTGAGTTGTTTTACCCGTCGTAGCTTCCCGGCGCTCTATGCTGAGCGCACAACGCTCGACGCTCTTGTGATAATATATAGACTATATCCATACTCGGAGGCGCACAATGAAAATAATTGAAGGCGAGCTTCAGGCAAAGAATTTCAAGTTTGCGATCGTTGTCAGCAGGTTTAATGATTTTATAACTTCCAGGCTTCTTGAAGGGGCCGTCGACGCGCTTCTAAGGCATGGGGCAAAGGAAGACGATATTGAAGTGGTAAAAGTCCCCGGCGCTTTTGAGATTCCTCTTATAGCGAAAAGGCTTGCCGCGAAGGGGAACTGCCAGGCGGTTATCTGTCTCGGGACAGTGATTAGAGGTGCTACCCCCCATTTCGATTACGTTGCTTCGGAGGTGTCAAAAGGCGTGGCAGCCGCATCTCTCGAAACAGGGGTCCCGATCGCTTTCGGGGTCATCACAGCCGATTCTATTGAACAGGCCGTCGAGAGGGCGGGCACCAAAGCAGGCAACAAGGGGTGGGACGCTGCTGTCACAGCAATAGAAATGGCCCAAGTGATCAAGAGAATTTAGTCTATATATTCATGCACAGTCGAACAGTCAGGACACAGTGCTTCAGCTCATTCTCGCAAGGCATCCAGCCTTGCTCCGAGGCTATGCCAGCCTGTTCAGCCATCCCTGGCTTCCTTAGGCTGTCAAAGTCCGCTTCAGCACTATATCCTGCCTGTTCTCGGATAAAGTTGGTTAGGAGAAAATGAAGAGAAGAAAGGCGAGAGAATATGCCTTACAGTTTTTATACAGGATCGATTTTTTTGAGGGCTCGGGCGCGGAGATTGTTCATTACGCAAAGCCCGGGGAATTGAAAAAAGAACTTGAGTCATTTTGGAATGACGCGGGAGAGACTCCTCAAGATGTAAAGTCTTTTGCAGAAGACGTTATAGCCGGCACCATAGATCACCTTGAAGAGATAGATTCTGTTATAAGCAAAATTGCCGAGAAGTGGACGCTCACCAGGATTGCGAGCATAGATAGAAATATTCTCAGGGCCGCGGCATACGAACTTCTGTTCCGAAAAGACATCCCGTCTGCAGTAACCATAAACGAGGCCCTTGAGATTGCGAAAAAATACTCTACCGCAGAATCAGCATCTTTCATCAACGGTATTCTCGACAGGATATCCCGCGACCAGGGCCCTAAAGTAGCCGGTCGGAAGAAATAACCGGGCCGCCGCGACTTCCCAAAATGGGACTTTGTGTTCTCAGCAGTTTATCTTTGAGATCAGGCTTCGTCGCCGGTGAGTTCTTTGAGAAGAGATTCGACAGAGACAATCTTATCAACGCGGTAAGCGTTAGTGCCTACGGTGTATAGAGGCTCTTCTTTGTCGGGATTATAGTCTGCAGAGCTTAAGAGTCCGTTGCAGATACAGAAATGGTGCTCATTGCTCGCTTTTGCAGGGCATAAAGTAAAATTGCCGGCGCTGTCCTTAAGCAGAACATAGCCTTTGTCGCACTTTGGGGGCCTCAGCTTCTTAATGGCTGATACATACATAGGTGATTGCCTGATTACCCTGAAAGGGAGACCGCAAGGCGAACCAGGATCGTGGGCTACTACTATATCTTCTTCCTTCGCATTCAGGACTGCCTGTTTATAGGACTCGGAAGCGCTGCTTTCAGTAGTCGCCAGGAACCTTGTGCCCATCTGAACGCCATCCGCTCCCATCTTCATGAACTTAACTATGTCCTCGTATGTGTAAATGCCGCCGGCGACGATGATTGGGAAATCACCGTATTTCTTTGCCATTTCCTTGATAGGGGGGAACAGATTTTCGAGCGTATTGGACTCAAGATCTATCTGGTCTTTCTTAAAGCCGAGGTGGCCGCCTGCAAGAGGACCCTCAAGCACGACCGCATCAGGCCTGTAAGAGAGTTTCTCCCATTTCTTGCAAATGATGTCCAGGGCCCTTGTTGACGAGACGATCGGAATGAGGGCGGTGTCTTTGCTAGGCTGGATTGCCGGAAGAGTCAGCGGCAGGCCAGCGCCCGAAATTATCGCGTCGGCCCCTGCATCGAGTGCCCCACGCACAGAATCGTTAAAGTCATGCACAAGGGCGCCCATTATATTTATGCCTGCATAACCTCCGGCAGCTTTTGCCAAAGCTACCTCTTCGTATGCCGCCTCGTATGTGTTGTGTTTTTTTCCGGTCCTCTTTGAAAGAAGACGGTCAAGGCAGGCGCTCGATACAATGCCGAGACCTCCCTCCCGGGCGACTGCGCTGGCGAGTGGAGATAGAGAAACGCCTACACCCATTCCTCCCTGAACAATGGGCACTCTTATTGTCTTACCTTTTATAACAAGTGGTTGTAGAGATGTCTTATATTTCACAGTGCTCCCAATATATTATTTTAACATAAAGCAAGATGTCAGCATCTATTGTATAGGTCTGGCTTGATTTTCTCAATATATTTTTACCATGCAATGCGCCAGAGCAAAAACAAACAATTTCACTGCCTGGAAAAATACGGCAGCTTTTATATAATGAATTAATTGGGTATAATAATCGCGCATATGAGAAGGTTGTTTTTAAAAAAGAAATTGTCTGATCTCACCATAGAAGCTTTTGAAGAAAAGCACGGCCTCAAGAGATCGCTGGGGCCGGTGAGCCTGGTGCTTCTGGGCATAGGGGTAATCATCGGCGCCGGAATCTTCGTTCTGACCGGCCATGCAGCGGCCCAGATCGCGGGTCCCGCAATCGTTATATCCTTCATTATGGCAGGCATTGCATGCGCTTTTGCAGGGCTCTGTTATGCCGAATTCGCCTCTATGATCCCAATGGCCGGGAGCGCTTATACATACGCCTATGCCACCCTTGGGCAATTCGCTGCATGGGTAATCGGCTGGGACCTTATCCTTGAATACACGCTCGGTTCAACAACAGTTGCGATAGGGTGGTCAGGGTACATGGTGAGTTTCTTAAAGGACGTGGGCATTATTATTCCCCATTTCCTGTCAGCTCCGCCTTTCAATTACGACGTGGCACGGCATGGATGGACGTCCACCGGTGCAATTTTTAATGTTCCAGCAGCTGCAGTGGTCATTTTCATAACTGTTATTCTTGCTATCGGCATCAAGGAGTCCGCTACTTTGAATGCAGTAATCGTATTTATCAAAGTGGCGATAATATTGGCTTTTATAGTGGTAGGGGTCTTTTTCATAAAACCCGCGCTCTGGCACCCCTTTATCCCGCCGAACAAGGGTGAGTTCGGGGTATTCGGGTACAGCGGCATAATGAGAGGGGCCGGGGTCATCTTCTTTGCATATATAGGCTTTGATGCAGTATCCACGCTGGCACAGGAATCGAAAAGCCCCCAGAAAGACATGCCGGTGGGCATTCTCGGAAGTCTCTTTGTCTGCACTTTGCTTTACGTGGTCGTTTCGCTCGTTTTGACAGGCGTAGTGCCGTACACTGAACTGAACGGCCCGGCGCCTTTTGCCGTGGCCCTCGATGCCATGGGATTGCAATTTTTTTCTCCACTGCTTAAAGTGGGGGCCATCGCCGGGTTGACCTCGGTCATTCTGGTGCTGCTGCTGGGACAGACAAGAATATTTTTCTCCATGGGCCGGGACCGGCTGCTTCCTCCTTTTGTCTCAAAAGTCCACCCGGTTTTCCGGACGCCTTACATCATCACCTTTGTGACAGGCAGCGTTACGGCCGTCCTGGCCGGACTGCTGCCGATCAGTATTGTGGGCGAGCTTGTGAGCATTGGCACACTATTGGCATTCGTGATTGTCTGCACAGGCGTACTGGTCCTCCGGTATACCCACCCGGAATTTAAAAGGGCGTTCAAAGCGCCCGGCGGTCCGGCAACGCCGGTCCTCGGGATTATTTCCTGCCTCTATCTTATGACAGGACTGCCTATGGATACATGGATAAGACTTGTCGTATGGCTTATACTGGGATTGATTATTTATTTTACATACGGCATCAAGAGGGCTTCTTCATCTCAAACTTCTTTACTTTAGTCAGATGCGACGTGCAAATATTTCCCGCGCCATATAAGAATCAATCGCGAATTCGGAGAAGCCGATCCGGAATATGTAAGAGGGGAAAGTCTGCAAGACCATGATGCGGTTGCCGGGCAGTACGCCCATCGCCATGAGCTTCTGCATTTTTTTAGAGTCTTCAGTCTGTATAAAGGCTATCTCGCCCTCTTCATTTGCCTTGAATTCCGTCAGCGGCAGCACACCCAAATCCCCGCTCTTTCTGGCCTCATAGCAGCAATCCCCCGGCGGTATCGGCTTGCCGTGGGGACATGTCGAGGGATGGTTCAGCATGGCACACACTTTTGAATCAACCCCCTTTTTCAGGAGATGTTCAAACTCGCACGCCTTCTCGTCGCCCTCCTCACCCCGGATGCTCAGCACATCCATTATGAGGCGCTCTGCCAGACGGTGCCGCCGTATTGTCTTGCGGCCTTCCTCTTTTCCGTCCTGACGAAAATAAAGGTGCCCCTCCCTTATTTCAACAAGGGCATGGCCCGTAAGCTCTTTGAAAGACGGGTCTGCCGGGTCTATGCCGATCTTTTCGACCTCGATAAAATGCGCACCCTCTTCCTCTATGGCGATCCACATCGCTTCGAGAATCTCTTCAGCCTTTTCGGAAAGTTTCATCATGCCCTCCATTGACCTGTTGCCGTTTGCTGCTTTGGTTTCGTGTTTTATTTTTCTTAAAAATCTCTTTTATCTTTTTCACCACCAAAGGCTCCGGCGGGTTTTCATAGTTGCATCTGGGACATTTTATCATTTTGCACGAGGAAGTCAAAGGGCAGTTCCTGCATCCTCTGATGCCCTCTTCCTCTTTAAAGTCGTATCCGCAAAAAGAGCAATGCATTACATGATACCCGTCATAAGCAAGAACTTGTTAAGGATATATCCGCTTCCATATGCCATGAGACTGACGAATAGGGCTATCAATGATGCGGTCTTCAGTCCGCGCTCCTTCTTCATGATCAGGAACTGGGCCACGCACGGAATAAAAATGGTCAGTGTCACTGCTGCAACAGTCAGTTGAAGCGGGGTGAGCAGGCCTTTTGTCTGGAGATCGAAAAGCCCTGCCGCTCCATAATCCCTCCTGAAAAAACCGAAGATGAACGCTACGGCAGTCTCTTTAGGAAGGCCGATGGACGCCATCACAGGACTCATGCAGGCGACGGCTTTTTCGAAGAAATGAGTTATTTTCCCAATCCATAACAGGATAGAGATCAGGATAAAGAGCGGAAGTATCTCGAGGAAGTACCACTGCATGCGCGTATACGTCTTTGTCAGGATGTTGGACAACTGTGGAAGCCTGATTGGAGGCAGCTCCATGTAGAACATAGGTGTTTCGCCGGGCAGTACCTTTGCAGCCAGAAACCCGACCAGCAGGAAGATAAGCATCATGAATGCGCCCCACACAAGAAGGGCGCCCCTGGTCTTGGACAAAAGGGCAAGGATTACCCCCAACTGGGCAGAGCAGGGAATCGCAAGGGCGAGGAGAAGAGTTGCAAGCACCCTTTCGCGCACGGTCTCAAGGGTCCTCGTGACCATGGTAGCCATAGTATCGCAGCCGAAGCCCAGCACCATAGGTATTACTGCGCGGCCCGTAAGCCCGATATGTTTGAACAGCCTGTCCACAAGGAGGGCCAGCCTGGGGAAATAGCCGCTGTCTTCCAGTATCGAAAAAAACAGGAAAAAAGTGGATACAATAGGCAGTATAATTCCTATTGCATACCGTATTCCCAATGTAATAATGCCGTATTCTCCTACGAAGAGTTCCCGAATGACTTCCCATGGGATGACTTTAGCGACTACTCCGGTAATCCAGGGGTTGAATAAACCTTCAAAGAATTTTTGCTCCACAAGGTCCACCACCGTGCCTGCGCCGAAAATCCCCACGAATTTATAAAGTCCGAAATATAGCACTATTAAAAGTATGGGAACGCCGGTCAGCGGCCTAACAGTCAGGCGGGATATTCGTTCGTTCAGCGTGATTTTCCTCTTATTCGGAGCGCTGAAAACATCATTTATAATTCCCTTGACGATCTTCCGCCTGTCCATAGACAGATTCTGATGGAAAGAGGTCCTGCGTTCAAATGTCTTTTGCCTGACGGTCTCTTCCAATACCTGGTAACCTTCGCCTTCGGTGTCCTTCACAAGCCGGGCTATTTCATCATCCCTCTGCAGGAGAAGAAGGGCCAGCGCTTTGTAGGAAAGCCTGTAATCACCTTTGAGCAATGCCGCGATTTCGGCTATGTCACTCTCAAGTCTCTTGTTGTAACTGAAATGCACAGGTCCTTTAAAAATGAAATTGACGATGCGCTGCCTTAATTCAGGGATGCCCCTCTTCTTTTTCGCTACCGCGCCTATTACGGGAATCCCGAGTTTCTTGCTCAGCAGCGGAATATCGATATGGACCCCGATGCGCTCGGCTTCATCCAATATATTCACTACAAGTATGACAGGCAGTCCGGCCTCGATCAGTTGGAGCGTCATTGTCAGCATGCGCTCCAGGTTTCTCGCATCCAGGACATGAATAACCACATCAGGGGATTCTTTGAGCAGGATCTCCCTGGCGACACGCTCCTCCTCTGTTATAGGAAGAAGAGAATACATACCTGGCGTATCGATGATCTCGATCTGGCGGCCTTCGATAGTCGCCACGCCCCTTGCAACTTCGACTGAAGTCCCGGGATAGTTGGATACCGTTACGTAGGCGCCTGTGAGAACATTAAAGAGCACGCTTTTGCCTACATTTGGATTGCCTATCAACACCACCTTATATTTGCATTCAGATGAATCGGGCTGCGGGCCGTGACACGATTTGCCTTTTTTAAATATCGCCATCTGCAATTACCGCCTTTTGATGAGGGCTATTTGCACTCTCTGCATAAGCCGTAAATTTCGAGCTTGTGTCGCATGGGTAAGAAACCGTTTGCTTCCGCAAGTTTGTCCTGAAGCTTTTCGAGTTTGTGGTCATTGACCTCTATGAACCTTCCGCACTTTAAGCAGATAAGATGATCATGGTGCTTCTGCCCGAACTTGGGCTCATACCGCGTCTGTTGCCTGCCTATCTTTATTTCATCTGCCAGGCCGCACTCGCAAAGCAGACTCAGGTTCCTGTGAACTGTTGCATATCCAACCTCAGGGTTTTTTTCCCTGATTGCGGCAAACAGTTTTTCTGCTGTAATGTGTTTTTCAGCTGAAAGAAAGGCATCGAGGATTACTTCCCTCTGCCATGTATTACGCAAGCCTTTTTCCTTAATGTAGATTCTGAATATCCCCTTGGCGTCGTTCCGGTCCATTATTATTCCTGATAATGATATTTATTATCAATAGTAGCAGGTATCAATTTTTTTGTCAACATGAACCTTTTCCGGAAAGCTTTAATCGGATACGACGGAGCGGCCTACGAACTGTGCTTTGTGTTTCTTCTCGATTATGCGTGCGATGAAGGTAAGCGCCGAGGCGACCACAAGCACTGCGCTCGCGATTAGATACGCTTCGTTGTAGCTTCCGGTCCCTGTGCTTTTCTTGGCTGCCTCGAATATCTTCCCGGCGGCAAGCGGAAATACGAATCCGCCGGCGCCCCAGGCAGTGAAGACCAGCCCGTAGTTGATCCCGAAGTTCTTTAAACCGAAGTTGTCTTTCACGGCTGAGGGGAAGACAGAGAGACAAGCGCCGTAATTGAACCCCAAAAGCATTGAGACTATGACGAAGGCGGTCATATTGAAGAGACCGGTGCGGAGCACCATCATCAGGACAGCCTGGAACAGAAAGATGATGCACATAGTCCAAAGGCGCCCGATTCGGTCGGATAGCATTCCGGCAACGATACGGCCCGCGGCGTTCCCGACCGCGAGTAGCGCTACCAGGATGAATCCAGCCTCGATCTTTCCCAGTTTGGCAATGGTGGTGATGTTCCCTATAATCATCAGGCCCGCGCCGGCTGCAAAGGCATACATAGTCCAGAGCACGTAAAATAGCGGCGTGCGCAGCATCTCTCCCGGTCCCAGATTCACTGCGGTCGGAGCAACTGCCCGGGCTGCACCTGCTTCAGCATCAGGCGGTTTATAACCTGGCGGAGGGGCTGCCAGAAACTGGGCTAGCAGCGTCACAACAGCCAGGAATCCTATCCCCAAAAAGAGTAACGTTCTGTGGATGTTGCGCTCCTTTAGAGCGAGTAACTGGGCGGCGGCGTCTTTTCTGGCCACGTCTTTGGCATTAAGTACAAGCGAAACATTGTAGATGTCAAAACCGCTGAATTCGTCTTGAGAGGTGGACAACACCTTTTGGGTCGCATCATACTCAGCGTCGGCCAGCGCCTTGGCCCGGTTGAGTTCCACTACTTCCGGAAGAGGCTGCCCGGTGAGACTGAAGCCGGTTAAGTAGTTAGCGACAGGAGAAATATAGACCGAGGCCAAGCCGAAGCCTGCGACAACCAGTCCTGCGATAAGTCCGGTCTTTCTTGCGGAAAACCACTTTACAGCTGGAGGCGTGGCAGAAGCGTATCCCAGACCTATGCCGGCCCCTGCGAAAACGCCGAACCCGATCACGAACCAGAGTACCGTACCCGCGTATGATGCGATGATGCAGCCGATGCCTGTCAGAATACCACCGGCGGTAGCGACCCACCGCGGACCGATCCGGTCCTGTAATCGGCCGGCCGGGACCATGACGCACGCAAAGACAATGCACGCAATGGAGTAAGGCAGCGCCTTGTCAGCGTCCGACCACCCCCATTCCGACGGTATGGCCTTTTTGATCACGCTCCAGGCATAGAGCACGCCGAGTGCGAGGTTGATGCCCATGCCCACACACGTTACGGCCCATCCCTTATTCTGCATGGCTGCCTTGAGTTCCGGCTGAAGTGGGAGAGAGGTCCATAGGAGAATCATCGCAAAGCTTTAGAAAAAAGTCAAATGCATGCGATTAGTTTGTTGACGCCATCCATTACATACCTATTCCGGGCGTGAAAACAGAGCTAATGCCGCCATGCCGTATGGTACAATTATTAGCTGCTGCCGGACTTTCATAAACCCTGCCGGCGGTATCTGGAGGATTTACGGTATGAAAGCGAAGAAACCTGCGCAGGGTAAAACTGCCGATGCTGTTTTGAACCGTCCCGAGTTGTTTATCAACTGGCAACTCAGTCAGCTTGAGTTTAACTTTCGCGTGCTCGCACAAGCCGTTGATGCGTCTACTCCGCTTCTGGAAAGGCTGAAATTTCTTTGCATAACGGACACCAATCACGATGAGTTTTTTGAAATAAAAGTGGCGGGTCTCAAGCAGAAAATAATTACCGGATCAGTGCAGACCGGCCCGGACAACATGGCGCCTGCCGACACAATAAAGGAGATCGCCGTCCGCTCTCACGCACTGGTTGCGGAGCAGTTCCGGGTATTCAATGAAGCATTAGTCCCTGCACTGTCCAGGGAAGGGGTCCGTTTCCTTCCAAGGACTGAATGGACGGCGCGGCAACGGGAATGGCTGCGGGCCCATGTCAATCATGTAATGCCGATACTGAGCCCGGTAGGTCTTGATCCGGCACATCCGTTTCCGCGCATTCTAAACAAGGGACTTACCTTTATCGTGGCCCTAAAAGGAAAAGATGCCTTTGGCCGTCAGGGCAACATGGCGATTGTGCAGGCTCCCAGGTCTGTGCCCAGGGTCATCAAACTGCTGCAAAACGAGACAGGCAGCGGGCCGAGCGATTTTGTCTTTCTTTCTTCGGTCATACATGAATTCATCGGTGACCTCTTCCCTCAGATGGAAGTGGTTGGATGCTACCAGTTCAGGGTGACCCGCAACAGCGAGCTTTACCTGGACGAGGAAGAGATAGCCGATCTTCGCCGCGCCCTTGAAGGAGAACTCCTGTCACGCCGGTACGGCGATGCGGTACGCCTCGAAGTGGCGGACAATTGTCCGGCTGATATTATTTCCTTTCTGCTCGATAAATTTGCGTTGTCCCAGGATGATCTTTTTCAGGTCGACGGACCTGTCAATCTCCACAGGCTCATGGCTGTGTACGACTTACTGGACCGTCCAGACCTTAAGTATCAGACATTCACGCCGAAGATACCACGGAAGATTGCGAGGAAAATAAACATGTTTGAACGGATACGCGACAAGGATGTCCTCCTCCATCACCCTTTCGAATCATTTGTGCCTGTTATAGACTTTGTATCCGAAGCCGCCCGCGACCCGGATGTGCTGGCGATCAAGCAGACCCTCTACCGCACCGGACCGGATTCTGCAATCGTTGAAGCGCTCGTGGCAGCGGCGCGCGCAGGAAAAGAAGTGACCGTTGTGATTGAACTTAAGGCGCGCTTCGACGAGGAGGCCAACATCGCGCTTTCCAACCGCCTCGAAGATGCGGGTGCGCACATTATTTACGGGGTTGTAGGTTACAAGACGCACGCAAAGATGATACTTGTCGTGAGGCGGGAAGAGGGGGATATTCGCAAATACGCGCATCTGGGGACCGGCAACTATCATGCCCGGACTTCAAGGCTATATACCGACTACAGCTTTTTTACGTGTGACAGAGAGATTACCGAAGATGTGCACCGCCTGTTTCTCCAGCTGACGAGTCTGGGAAGGGTCGGGAAGCTCAAGAAGTTATTTGACGCGCCCTTTTCACTGCACGACTCATTGCTGTCCAAGATAGAGCGTGAAACGCTCCATGCCGCGAAAGGGCAGCCTGCCGGAATTATAGCCAAGCTTAATCATCTCACGGAACCTGGGATCATCCAGGCGCTCTACAGGGCATCGATGGCAGGGGTAAAGGTACAGCTTATTGTCAGGAGCACATGCAGTTTGAGGCCGGGCCTGCCCGGCATATCCGACAACATCGAGGTCCGTTCAGTTGTGGGCCGTTTTCTTGAACATACCCGCGTCTTATATTTCCATAACGGAGGAAAGCCTGAAGTATACTGCTCGAGCGCCGACTGGATGGTTCGGAACTTCTTCAGGCGCGTCGAGACCTGTTTCCCGATCGAGAGGCCTGAACTTCGCAGGAAGATAATTGAGGACCTCGAATGCTACCTCAAGGACAACTCACAGGCCTGGGTCCTGCAAAGTGACGGTACTTACAGAAAGCTTGGGCCTGGAGCGGCTGAACCGTTTTCAGCACAGACGGCCCTGCTGGAGAAATATTCTCGACCCACAGGGGAAGCCTGACTACTACCCACGAATAATGCGGGCTACGACTTTTTTTGAAGCAGGTCTAGTAGGATGCCTTCGCGCATCGCGGCTTTTGAGACCCTCATGCTCTTGAGCCCGAAGCATTGCATGATGCCCTTGAGAATCGCCAGCCCTCCGGGGAACACAGGCGCGCGGTCACGGGAGAGGCCCTTTAGTGCATGAAGTCCGTCGAGCTGTCCGACATCGGTCAGCGCATCGATGACCTTGTCGAGTGCGCTCATGGTAATCTCCTTGTTTCCCCATTCCTGTGCGGCGATCACCTTTCTGGTTGCCTTAATGGTACCTGAAGTGCCTACGACGTCGAACCACGGGACCCCGCTGAATCTGCTCATGACCGGAGCAAGGACCGATGATGCGGATGTGACCGCATGCTTAAATAGCCGCAGCGTGATTTTTTCTTCGGAAAAGAAGCGCCGGCTGAAGCTGACACAACCCATAGACAGGCTCTCGGCAGCAAGCACATTCGTGTCTTTGCCGACCATGATTTCGGTGCTGCCGCCGCCGATATCGATGATCAGGCGTGCAACTCCGAGGTCTTTCATGTTGCCGGCAACCCCAAGGTTTATGAGACGCGCCTCCTCTTCTCCTGAGATGATGTCGATCGGCAGGCCGAGAATTTCGCGTGCAGCCGTGATAAAGCTGCTTTTGTCCTTGAGATTGCGGAGAGCACTGGTGCCGACGACGCGGATATTGGATGGCGGTACATTTCCGAGGCAGAGACTGAACTGCTGCAGGGCCGCCAATGCCCGCAGCATGGTCTCAGGCGAAACGCTGTTCGTTTTGTCTATCCCCTCGGCGAGGCGCACGACGTCGCGAACACGGTCGATAACATGAAACCGGCCCTCTGAATACCGGGCCACAATCATATGAAAACTGTTCGAGCCGAGATCAGCTGCTGCGTACAGGTCCCGATCCTGAGAGTCTTTCTTATTAGTAGGTGACTGTCTCACTATAGAGTGTGCCTTGAACACTTGCAAACTTTAGAATATATAATAACAATTATTGAAGAAAGAATGTTAAGAGGAATTACCCCCGGCTCACGGAATGCTTTGATCATTTGTTTGTTCTCTTGAGGCCGTATATCCTCTGGGCGTGATCATCATATTGTTCCATGCAAAGGTCGAGGAATTGCCGATGAACACTGTTGTCTGCATGTCGATATCATGATTCAGCATATCGCGCAGGTTGCTGATAATGACCTTTTCATTTTCCCGCATGGCGGCTTTTACAATGCCCACAGGCGTTTCAGCGCTGCGGTATCGCAGGCAAATTGCCCTGGCCTTGTCGATATGGTCGGGCCTTCCCATACTTTTCGGATTATAGAGTACGATAACAAAATCAGCCATGGCAGCGGCCTTAAGTCTTTTCTCTATAAGCTCCCAGGGCGTAAGCCGGTCTGACAGGCTTATAACTGCAAAGTCATGCATGAGAGGCGCTCCAAGCCTGGAGGCCCCGGCATTAAGCGCTGAGATCCCTGGAATGACCTCAACCGCGACCCCGGTGGTCTCTGCGGTCCCGCGTCCCAACCTGTTTTCCTGCGACCTCAAAATTTCGAGCACTAGTCCGGCCATTGCATAAATCCCGGGATCGCCTCCGCTGACAACAGCAACGGTCTTGCCGCCAAGCGCAAGTTCGACTGCGGCCCTGCAGCGGTCTATCTCCTGTGTCATCCCCGTAGAAATGACTTCCTTGTCCTTGATCAAGTCAGTGATTAAATCGAGATACGTTCCATATCCTACTATTGCTTGCGATTTTCCTATCGCATCCAGGGCATGCGGCGTAATGTGCTCGACCCTTCCCGGACCTGTACCAACAACGTATATTTTTCCGGACATTTTGGCAGGGCATGCGCATGACGGGCTGACTGCAGACGGTCCCGCATTCTCAACTGCAACGGCCAGCGTTACGTTTCCGATCTTCTGCTTGCGGACAATGAACTCACCCGTTTCTCCAGAGGCGATACGCGCCGCGGCCTCTGAAACAGAATAAGCACCTGTTGCCTTGAATACGACCTCTGACTTTTCTATGTCAGGGACCCTGTTCAGCTCATCAGGCGTAAACGTGATGATCCCAAGGCCGTATTTACGGGCAAAATCCAGAAGACCCGGCTCAGACGCTTTTAAATCAATGGTGGCAAGCGACCCGACAGAAAGGAATGAGAGATTATGCTTATCGAGGACGTTGGTTATCGCACTTTCTATTTCGTCAGCCGAAGTACCGCTGTTGCATCCTATTCCGACAACAAGATTTTTCGGTCTCAGATAAAGACGTGGCGGTGTCGCTGACGCAATAAATTTTTTGTTTGTTATTAGGACGTCTGCATCGGACGGATCATCGGTATTAATGAATGCATCAGGCAGCGTGACCTGTATTTCGGTGAATAAGTTCAGACTTCCGTTATCGAGTAGCCGCGTTCCTGTATGAGACAGCTGTCCTCGTTCATCAATCGCAAGGCCCAGCTTCTCTGCCCACAAATCGAGCGCCGGCAGATTGTTTACGTCAGATGCCGTTGTGATGACGGCCTTGCCGCCCAGAAATTGAGCCACTTCGGCTGCCAGCCCGTTAGCGCCGCCCAGGTGTCCGCTGAGCAGGCTGATCACGAACTGGCCTTTGTCATCCAGCACCACAACGCCGGGGTCGGTATGCTTGTCCTTTATCAGAGCGGCTATGCTGCGAACTACGATGCCTGCAGCCATAATGAAGATCAGGCCCCTTTCGGTTGCCCACGAATCAGCCACTGCTGCGGAGCTGTACCTGACAATTTTAATGTCCGGATAGAGGTTTCTCAGTTTATCAGCTAACGCAAGGCCGCTGTCCGTGATATAAAATGCAGTCTTACTTTCTGTAGCCATGCTTAAAATCCTTGTTGTAGAGTTTTGATTCTTTGCCCAGCGAGCTTACCGAAGCCTTCAGTGAATCTCCTACATATATGAGCGCGGTCTTCGTAATGTCCGCATTTTTCACAAGCTCAACCAGGTCTTTGAGCACTCCCCTGACAATCTTTTGCTGCGGCCAGGAGGCTTTTTCGACTATCGCAACAGGCGTATCCGCCGGATATCCTGCCAACAGTTCATTTTTTACTTTTTCGACCATTCCCACGCTCAGGAAAATTACCATGGTGGCCCTGTGCTGCGCCAGCGAAGAGAGCTTTTCAGAATCCGGGACAGGAGTTCTGCCTTCAATGCGGGTGAATATGACGGTCTGGCTTATTTCAGGGATAGTGAGTTCCTGCCCCAGCACTGCAGCTCCAGCCATTGCAGAGGATACCCCCGGGACGACCTCGTAGCCTATGCCGAGTGCTCTGAGGCGCTCGATCTGTTCCGAGATGGCACTGTAGAATGAGGTATCTCCTGTATGCAGCCGCACAACCAGCTTGCCGTCCTGAACAGCATGCGTCATGAGCGAGATGGTATCATCGAGAGTCAGAGAGGCTGAATTATGGATTTCAGCTTTTACGCCGGATAAAATATCGGGATTGACCAGGCTCCCGGCATAAATGATAAGGTCGGCCTCATCCAGGAGTTTTCTGCCTTTGAGCGTTATCAGTTCCGGGTCACCTGGTCCAGCCCCTATAAAATATAATTTAGACATCATTGCCACCTTCCATTTTCATTCGAATGTATTCATGCACAAATGAGACGGCCTGCCTGATATCGTCTGTCCGGGGCAAGGTTGCGGCAACCCGGTCAATGTAGTTGTCTTCGACTGCGCGGCATAGCGAGACCCTGAAATTGAGATCAAACACCCATGACAATATTGTGAGTTTGAAGTCATTGAGCGTCTTGAGCCGGCCAATCGCTATTAATTGCCTGTTGAAGATCTGGTCGAGCACTTCCTTTGAATAATCGGGAGTATCGGGGAATGACAGGCCGACGGCAGACGGCTTGTCCTCTGTGCCGTCCTCACTGAAGTATTCAAAGAATATACGCCATATATCGAGCTTGTCGGCATCGCGGACCAATTTTAAAAAAACAATGCTTTCCGGATCGTCCAGATCCGGTATCCTGAAGGCGTTATGGAATTTTACCGCTGTTGTGATTATTTCCTGTTCGCGTACAGGCAGTCTCTTAAGTATGCCTCTATCGTTCAGCACCGTTGCCCCGAGTTCCCCGTGATTAATGGAAACACTGTCCCTGAATGTCTTGTATTTTGCGTACTGCGGGAATCTTCCGACATCATGGAAGAGCGCAACCGCCTCAGCAATCACGGTGTCGTTCCGGCCCAGCGACTCCGCCTGTGCTATGCTCAGGATGTTGGCACAGACCTTTTCGGTATGCTTCTCCTTCAGTATTAAGTTTCTATTGTCCTCCTTATCCGATGTATGGAACGACGAGCAGAAGCCGGCAAACCATTGCTTGAAGAAGATCAGATCGTCCTGGGTCATTTCTTGACAATCACCATCGAAAAGTAGTTGAGTTCCTTGCCACGCAGCATGGTGATGTTATGAATGACTTCTTCGTCATCCATACCGGCCCGCGAAATATAGACGGCTTTATTTGTCAGACCCGCCTTATCGAGTTCCAAAATAATCCGGTCAAAGACCTTATGGACTTTCATGAGCACAACCGTATCGAAATGAGCGAGGACCGCGCTTATATCATCCGCATACGTTGCCGGAAGGACAGCGATCTTTTCATCAGCCAGTCCGAGTGATATTTTTGCCCGAGCAGCCGAAGCCATGATTGATGATATTCCCGGGACTATCTCTATCGTGAGTGAGGGATTGAGTTCGAGCAACCGATAATAAAGGTAAAAAAAGGTGCTGTAAACAGTGGGGTCCCCTATGGTTATAAATGCCATGTCGGTTCCGCTGTCGAGGACGCCCATAACAGTTGCGACAGTTTCGTTCCATTTTGTGTCGAGTTCAGACATATCAGAAGACTTTTTTGTCTTTCTCATGGGGAAGTGCGCCTCTATTATATTCTTGCTGTCGAGGGAGATGATTTTCTTCACAATCGAGAGCGCCAGGCTGCTGCCTTCTTCCCTGCCTTTTGGCACGCAAATACAGGGCACCTCACGTATTATCCGGGCTGCCTTGAGCGTAAGCAACTCGGGGTCACCCGGTCCAACGCCAATTACATAGAGCGTACCTGTCATTAAATTTGACCGCCTTCGCCATCTTTTATTCCGCTTATGATAAATACGGGATTAAGGGCTGACAGGTAATTGCCTTTGCCCACGGCCTTGCCTCTCGAAACCGAAACCTGCGACACGTCAGACACAAATCCTGCCTTTTGCAGTCCATCAATTGCCTTGCTGAGCGTTTCCAATTGGGTTGCATTTATAACAGTAATTCCGGATGGCATCGCACTGGAGATGCAGGCTAGAATCTCCTCAAGCCGGCTGCTGCCGCCTCCGATAAAGACCCTGTCCGGATTAGGCAGCGTGTTTAAGACATCCGGCGCAGGTCCCTCGATAATCTCTATATTATAAGTTTTAAACCTTTCCCTGTTCTCGGTGATGTCGGCTATCCGCGCCCTGTCTTTCTCTATGGCGTAGACCTTTAAACCAGGGAAGAGCCTGGCTGCTTCAATGGATACAGAGCCTGACCCTGAACCTATGTCCCATAACACGCCCTTTTGCGGCAGCCTTAATTTGTGGATGGTTACTGCCCGGACCTCATCTTTTGTTATAAGACCGGCTGAATGGGTCATTTCACTTTCTCTCAACCCAAAGGAGGTTACGGGAGGTTTTGGATCGGCGACCTCAGAAAGCTGCCCCAGGATAATCACGACATTCGGGTCCGAAAACACCTGCTTTGCGATGTCTTCAGGTAAACCCCCTGTAATCCTTTCATCTTCATAGCCGAGTCTTTCGCAAACGTACATAATCGGTCCCGAGACGCGCGGACTGCGAACAGTCGCAGAATCCATAATCGTCCGCGCTATGGCCGTCGGATTATTCTCTTTGTCCGTCAGGACCGCAAGTTTATTGTGTTTTTCGACTAATGAGGGGATGTCATTTATCTCATACGGCAGCCGTCTTCTCTTTGCGGGATCAGGACCGCCGTGAAGGCTGATGAGAAATGCGTCATCCCACGGTTCTTTTAACCTTGAAAACGCCACTTGAACGCTCGACATATCAGGGATGATCTCAACAGCGTCTTTGCCGAACTCCTCGACAGCCTTCCTGCCGATGCCTGAAAAGAGAGGGTCTCCGGAGGCGAGGAGGACAATCTTTTTTGTCTCACAGTTGTCATGTATGAATTTAATGGTTTCACTTATATTGTCATGCACCATGACTTTGCCTTTTACCGCATCAAACCCATCATATCGCTGATAAACTTCATACAGTCTTCTGGAAGCGAGGATGACATCGGAATTCAGAACAATCTCCCAAGCTTTTTTATCAAATGGCTTATATCCTATGCCGATTATGGTAATTTTAGTTGCTGCTCGCAATTATATCTCCTTCATACGAGACAAGGTGGGCCGTGACCGGCAGGCCGGAGGTTATCGATTCAGAGTATCTTTTCGCCACCGAGCATACATCTGATAGCAGTGACGGGCGACTGTCGATGAGTGCTGAATTAATGAAATCGAAGATCTCTCTCGCAGTATTGAACTCCGTCCCTTCGGGAGTTTCAATTCCGATAGACCGCAGGAACCCCGTGGCTTTTTTCATAGCGATAGCCCCGTGGCGCACATGCGTTTGCGGTGTTGCCATAGCGATCTTTAGCATCTTCGCCCACTGGGCGCAGAGGTGGATAGCGCTGAAGCCGTGGCGCACCGCGTCGAGTAATGCAAATTCCAGGTAATCTCCCATCATCACATATGATTCATCAGGGAGGGCATATTTTTTCATATGGGCCTTCTCGGAGGCCCTTCCTGCGGAAAGCACGATGCTGCCATATCCCAGGGCCCTTGCGACATTCATTGATGCTGATATTGTGGCTGTCCAGGCCTCTGAGGATATGGGGCGTACAATGCCTGTAGTGCCTAGGATAGAGATCCCTCCGGTAATGCCCAGCCGCGCATTCAAAGTTTTTTTTGCTAGCGCTTCTCCCTCGGGGACCGAAATAGTGATTTCCACTAGAGGCCCCCGGGAGTCCAGACTGTAGGACGACCGTCCACCGGTCTCAGAAATAGCCTCCATTACCGCCTCGCCTATCATCTTTCTAGGGACAGGATTAATGGCTGGCTTTCCTATATCAACAGGCAGGCCGGGCTTGGTAATAATGCCGACGCCCCGGCCGCCTCTTATTATAAATGGCGCTGAGCCTTCTGTTTCCCCGTTTCCCTGTTTCACCACGTCATTTAGCAAACGTGCTTCCGCAACAATCTCCGCTCCGTTCGTCACATCCGGGTCGTCGCCCGCGTCTTTGATGACCGAGGCCCAGGCAGTCTGTCCGCCATCCTTTATGCCGGACTCATGGATTGAGAAGCTGGCCCTGCTGCTGTCAGGTAAAGGGATCACGACGACAGACGACAGACTTTCTTTAAATAACACGAGGGTCGCGGCTTTTGCTGCCGCTGCGGCACACGCGCCTGTTGTATATCCTGAACGGAGGCTTCTCTTCAACATTCTATTCCTGTCCTCGCTTTTACACCGCTGACGGAATAATGTTTAATGTCCTTCATTTCAGTGACAAGGTCCGCTTTCGCGATTATTCTTTCATCGGCATACCGGCCGGTCAGGACCAGTTCGAGGCCGGCAGGTTTATTCTCCATTACGCGTAAGAGATCTTCAATGTCGAGGAGCCCGTAGTGCAGGGCTACGTTAATTTCATCGAGTATGACGACATCATATTGGCCGGACGCAATAATGTCCTTTGCCTCCCTGTATCCTTTTTCCGCAGATTCGAAATCGGGTTTTACGGGTGATTTGCCCCTGAGAAAGCCTTTGCCGCAGCGCCTTATGGTTATGAGGTCGCTGAACCGCTCAAGGGCCTTGTGTTCGCTGCAGCGGCGCTGTTTCACAAATTGTGCGATAAAGACCCTGAGTCCGGCGCCGGCCGCCCTTAAGGCAAGACCCAATGCAGCCGTAGTCTTTCCCTTGCCGTTTCCTGTGTATACCTGTATGTAGCCTCTACGCATAATCCTCATGCACCGTTCTATTTTCTTGCCAGGTCATTTCTCGCGGTTTATCGTCTTGATTATTTCCCTCCGCGCTTCGCCGATGGTGAGGGGTATCTTCCCGAAGGGCATTTTGTCTTCGTGTTTCAGGCGATGGATAAGCTCTGCCACCTGTGGAAGCCTCAGCTTCACATTAGCCATGTCTTCGGGAGCGTTGAAGACTTCCTCGGGGACCCCGCTTCTTATAATGGTGCCTCCGCTTAAAATATAGAGCCGATGAAGGAACAACGGCACCAGTTCAACGCTGTGTGTTGCCATGACAATGGTAACTCCCATCTCCTTGTTCAGCCTCGTCAGCAGTTGCATCATCTTATATTCGCCCATAGGATCGAGCCCTGATGTGGGTTCGTCCAGCAGCAGTATCTCGTGGCCCATTGCCAGAAGCCCTGCAATGCATATTCTTTTTTTTTGGCCGAAGCTCAGGTTGTGTATGGTTTTTTTTTCGTACTTCTCCATCTCCACATCGCGCAGCGCTGCGCGTATCCTGCCAGAAACTTCCTTTTCGGAAAACCCCATTTTTATTGAACCGAGAGCAAATCATTCAAACACGGTTGGGGCAAAAGCCTGGTCTTCCGGATTTTTAAATACCAGCCCGACCTTTTTTTTTATTGCCCGGGTGAACACATTTTGTATGTTCTTCCGGTGGTCCGATAAACTCTTCTATTTCATGATAAGTATAATAGCTCATTTTTTTCCTCTGATTTATACTAACAAATTTATTAGATTTTGTAAACCGTTTTTATTTGTCAACCCAACTATTCTTTCTATTTCATTTCCTTCCGAAAGGGCCATAAAAGTTGGAACAGCGATTATAGCATATTTCTCTGCCAAATCGTTATCTTCTTCTACATGGATTTCTTGAAATTGAACATTTGGATTTTCTTCTTTTATTTTATTCCAAAGTGGTTTTATTGCTTTGCAAGGACCACAATTATCCATTTCAAATTTTACTATTTGTTTTCCTATACTAATATCCATATATTTCTCCTATCCTAATATCATTCTATTTTTTTCATATTCCTCTTTTAGAGTATCCCAATAATTGGGCTCATAGGAATATCGTTTGAAAATCTTGCATTCTTCTGCAAACTTTTCTTCTATACCTTCCAATAGATTATCGGGTGTATTTATTATTTTCTTATAGATGTTATCTTTTGTTTTACTCAGATCAGTCTCGTACATGAACTCACAAAACATTTTTTCTTTTTCTGTCATTTTATTATCCTTTCTCTCTTGCGAAAGTCTCTAAAGCACCGAAAAATGCTACACTATCTTGACATATAGTTTTTTCTGCTCCCTCGACATTCAGATTTGTTCCTATAAGTGAAAATACTATGGCATATTCAGCATCCACTAAACCTAAAAATCTTGTATAATTTATATCTTTCTCGTCTATCGAAAAGATGTTACCATTTGGATCTTCGTATACTACTGTTCCTTTGTTGTTCTCTTTAGTTTCACAAAGATATGAGGATACTTGCTTTTTGAACTTAGTAGGTAGGCAATAATAATACAGTGTAGTTTTTAGTAACTTCACACAAATACTCCTTCTAATAATCTATAACCTATCGTATTCAAATAACTAAGATTATACACCTTATTATATAAGCATCCTGTCCTAGTATCTTTATTATAAGCGAGGTTTTTATGATAATGTCCTCCCCAAAATTGTTCATAATCCACTATTTGTATAACCGCATCAAAAAATTTGAGCATCTGGTCTTTTTCTTTCATATCATGCAACCCTAATGCTCCGTACATTTTTGAGTATATTGGGCATACCTGTGGGAATGTATTTCGGAATAAAATATTATGATATAAAATGTGCAATAGGTGGTGTAGGTACTTTAATATGCTTTTTCGCTGCTATTGCACTATTAGCTATAACTTTTAGTGAAACAAATGATAAATATATTATGAAAATTGATGCGGATTTTACAAAAATAGTGGCTGTAAATGGTTACTATATTTATCAAGGACGATATATTCT
>JADFXI010000130.1 GCA_015233655.1 Nitrospirota bacterium
TGGTGATAACAGGCTACCCTTCACAGGACAGTATTAAAGAGTCCCTGAATTTAAGAATAATCGATTATCTCCCGAAACCCTTTTCACCCGCCCTTCTCCTGGAGGTCGCAAACAAGGGCGTCGAATTCAAGAAAAAGGGCGTGGCCCAGGCAGCCAAGGATGAAGCGTACAACGAGGCAGCCGCAATAAAACTGGATGATATTATTCTCAGGCATAAAAACAAACCGGGCAGCCTGATCCCTGTGCTCCAGGAAGCGCAGGAACTCATAGGCTATCTCCCTCCTGTTGTCCAGCGGCATGTGGCACGGGGACTGAAAGTGCCTGTGAGCGAAGTGCATGGGGTGGTGTCCTTCTATTCTTTCTTTACCATGAAGCCGAAGGGCAAGCATAATATCAGGGTTTGCCTCGGCACAGCCTGTTATGTCAAGGGCGCTGAGGAAGTGGTCAAGAAATTGAGCGACGGACTGAAGATTCAAGTCGGCGGCATTACCGATGACAAGAAATACTCCCTCGAAACTGTAAGGTGCCTCGGCGCCTGCGGACTTGCTCCGGTGGTTGTTATCGACAAAGATACTTTCGGCTCGATCAATCCCGTAAAGGTGCTGGACTTGTTAAAAGATTATTAAAAAAACAGGTGATAGGTAATAGGCGACATAAGAGACCTATGACCCATTACCCTATATTATAGGAGGCTATATGTCCAGATTAACTGTCGATGATTTAAAGCGGATAAAGGACCAACAGAAAGCGACCTTTACTCTCAGAGAGGGCGGCAGCAGGGTCAAAGTAACCGTGCATATGGGCACCTGCGGGATAGCAGCAGGGGCGCGGAAAGTGATGGAGGCGCTCCTTGATGAAATAAACAAGAGCAATGTCAGCGATGTTGCGGTCACCACATCGGGTTGTGCCGGACTTTGCAGCAAAGAGCCAATGGCAACGGTCGAACTCCTCAATGCGGCCCCTGTGAAATATGGCTCTCTTAATGAAGAGAAGATGCGAAAGATATTTCAGGACCATATATTGAACGGCCACCCTGTCGAGGAATATGCCCTGGTGGTGGGCAGCGAGACAGCATATTAAAAGACAAATAAAAAGTGAGAAGTTGAAAAAGCGGACTGGTTTCTTTTTCTTGGCTTTCACTTTTAACTTTTAAGTTTTAAGTTTACTTTTAGGAGGAGTGATGGAAACGTATCGTACAAGTGTCATGCTGTGCGGCGGTACCGGATGTATAGCAGGCGGCAGTTTAAAACTGAAGAAAGCACTTGATGAAGAGATAAAGCGCAGGGACCTTCAGAAAGAGGTGAATGTGGTCCTTACAGGCTGCAACGGGTTCTGCGCCGAGGGACCGGTGATGACTGTGTATCCTGATGACATTTTCTACGAAAAGGTCACTGTAGCCGATGTGCCTGTGATAGTCGAGGAGCACTTCATCAAAGGCAGGCCTGTCGGCCGGCTCATGTATAAGGAGCCTGTCAAGAAGCAGACCATTCCGCTGATGAGGGAGATACCTTTCTTCAGCCTCCAGGTGTTAAGGGCCTTAAGAAACAAAGGCCTGATAGATGCCGAGAAGATTGATGAGTATATTGCACGCGACGGATACCAGGCTGCTGCAAAAGCGCTGACCGAAATGACCAGCGAACAGGTCGTCAACGAGATCAAGGCTTCAGGGCTCCGCGGCAGAGGCGGCGCAGGGTTCCCTACCGGCATGAAGTGGGAGTTTTGCTCAAAGGTCAAGGGTGAACAGAAGTACATTCTGTGCAACGGCGACGAGGGCGACCCGGGCGCGTTTATGGACAGAAGCGTCATGGAGGCCGACCCGCACGTTGTTCTTGAGGGAATGATCATCGGCGCCAAGGCAATCGGCGCCAACAAAGGGTTCATATATGTCAGGGCGGAATACCCACTTGCAGTCCACAGACTCCAGCTTGCCATTGCCCAGGCAAAAGAATACGGCCTTCTCGGCAATAATATATTCGGCACGGGTTTCAATCTTGACATAGAGATTTACCTGGGCGCCGGCGCGTTCGTCTGCGGCGAGGAGACTGCGCTCATGCGTTCACTTGAAGGCAAGCGCGGCATGCCTAGACCGAGGCCGCCCTTCCCTGCGGTGAAAGGATTGTGGGACTGCCCTACTGTTCTCAACAATGTGGAAACATATGCTAACATCCCCCAAATAATCCTGAACGGGGCCGACTGGTATAAGACCCTCGGCACAGAAAAATCGACAGGCACGAAGGTTTTTGCGCTCAGCGGCGCCATCAGCAATATAGGACTGATAGAAGTGCCGATGGGCATACCGCTCAGAAAGATAATTTTTGATATCGGCGGCGGTGTCCCTAAAGGACGCAAATTCAAAGCTGTCCAGTTGGGCGGACCGTCCGGAGGTTGCATTCCGGAACACCTGCTCGACACGCCTGTTACTTATGAAGACATCGTGCAGACGGGCGCCATTGTCGGGTCCGGCGGCATGGTTGTTATGAACGACCTTAACTGCATGGTGAGTGTCGCCAAATTCTTTCTCGAATTTACCGCTGAAGAGTCGTGCGGCAAATGTCCTCCATGCAGGGTCGGCACTACCTTAATGCTCGACCTTCTTACAAAGATCACAGAGGGTAAAGGACTGGAAACCGATATTGAGCTGCTGCAGGACATGTCCCTGGACATCATAGCTACATCGCTCTGCGGACTTGGCCAGACTGCGCCTAATCCAGTATTGACCACCATTAAATATTTCAGGGATGAATATGAGTCCCACATCAAGGAGAAATGGTGCAAGACGGGTGTTTGCAAGGAACTCTGCACTTTTTATATCGACGAGGAGAAATGCAAGGCCTGCGGAGCATGCAAGCGCGTCTGCCCGCAGAGCGCTGTCGCGGGCGAAAAGAAAGTGGCGCACCGCATTGACCAGTCGAAATGCATACAATGCCGTTCCTGCTATGAGGCCTGCAAATTTGATTCCGTAAAAATAGGGCCCCGGTCTATGAGAGAAACTGTCGAGAATATTACGGACCAGAGCGCATTGAGGGACAAGATGATCGAAACGCTGGCAGGAAAGGAGGAATAAGAGGTCATGATTGAGCTTACGATAGATGGAAAACATATAAAAACCGAACCCGGGACAACAATCCTTCAGGCCGCCCTTAAAAACGGCCTGTATATACCGAATCTCTGCTATGACAAGCGGCTCAGGCCGTACGGCGGCTGCAGGCTCTGTGTCGTCGAGATTGAGGGACAAAAAAGACTTTTTGCGGCCTGCTCTTCGCCTGCTGAACAGGGCATGGTCGTCATGACGGAAACTCCAAAACTCGCCAAGGCCAGGAAGACGGTGCTTGAATTGCTGCTGGTCCATCACCCTCTGGACTGCCCTATTTGCGACAAGGCAGGAGAGTGTTCTCTTCAGGACCTGGCCTTCAAGTACGGCCCTTCGCAGAGCAGGTTTTCGGGGGAAAGAAAGAGCGATCCGGAGAGGATCGATTCGCCTATTGTCGAGAGGAACCCCAACCGCTGCATTCTTTGCGGCAAATGCGTGAGGGTATGCTATGAGCATCAGGGCGTCGGCGCGATTAACGTTATAGGAAGGGGATTCAAATCAAAAATCAGCCCTGCCTTTGAAGAAACACTCGATTGCGAATTCTGCGGTCAGTGTATCGACGCGTGTCCTGTGGGGGCACTCGGCAGCAAACCCTACCGTTTCCGCTCCAGGGTGTGGTTTATGGATGAACATGCTATTGCATGCCCTTATTGCGGCTGCGGGTGTACGACTAATCTGAGTCTCAGGGAAGGCAGGATAATGAGGGCCAGGGGCAGGCAGGGGACCGGGATCAACGACGGAGACCTCTGCAGCAAGGGAAGGTTCGGGTTCGATTACATCTATTCAGAGAACCGCCTGACAGCGCCCCTGATAAAAAAGGACGGGTCCCTGACTGCCGTCTCGTGGGAAGAAGCGCTCGACTATGTTGCGCGTAAATTGGAAGCCATAAAGACAGAGCATGGCCCTTCAGCAATCGGAGCCATAGGGTCCCAGCGTTGTACAATGGAAGACAACTATATGCTGCAGAAATTCATGCGTGACGTAGTCGGCACCGACAACGTCGACTCTGCCGCGCGTTTCGGTTATGCCAAAACACAGCAGGCTGTTGAAAAGGCCTTTGCGCTTGACAGCCTTCCGATTGAGTGGGACGCGCCGCTCAAAGCCGATATTATTCTCGTGATTGACTCTGACATTACGTCCACTCTTCCGGTATGGGGATTGAACTTCATCGAGGCCAAAAACAAAGGGGCGAACTTGGTGGTTGCGGACTCGAAAGAGACGAAGCTTGCTAGAAACAGCAGCCAGTGGCTCAGAATAAAACCGGGGACCGGCATGGTCCTTTTGAACGGTATCATGAAAGTGATAATAGATGAGGGGCTGTACAATGAAGAGGCCGCTGCCAAGGTGCCGCACTTCAATGCTTTGGTCGAGGGACTCAAGGGATTCTCCCCGGCGCAGGTTTCGAGTATCACCTCGCTGCCTGAAGAATCAATAGTAAGACTTGCGAGGTCTTACTCGGCTGCGAACCGGAGAGTCGTCACCATGACGTCAGGGGCCTCCGAGAACGCAAAGAGCCTGAACACTCTCCTGGCTGCCGCCAATCTCGTATTGCTCATGGGCGACACGCCTGAGACGCTCCAGGTACCTGCCGAGTTTTCAAATACGCTCGGAATGTGGATGGTAGGCGTCAGACCGCTATCAGCGGAAGGAAAAAACGCATATGACATGTTTTATAAGCCGGGCACGATAAAAGCGCTGTATGTAATGGGCGAAAACCCCCTTGTGTCATTCCAGGATGTAACCACTGTCGAGGCAACGTTGAAGGGGCTCGACTTTCTTATAGTGCAGGACATATTCCTGACCGATACGGCAAAACTCGCAGATGTCGTGCTGCCTGCATGCAGTTGGGCTGAAAAAGACGGAACGTTCATGAGCGCAACCGGAAGCGTACAGAAGATACCAAAACTGATATCTGAAGCCGGGCAGTCCATACCTGACTGGAAGATATTCAGGAACCTGTCGCGCATAATGAACAAAGACCTCGGCCTAAAAGACCTGACCGATATACGCGCGTCTATTGCCGATCTCGTCGTCACCGGCAGGAAGGATGTATTCCACCCGTCGTTCAACCCGGTTTCTTATGAAGTTATTGAGCCTGTAAGCGATGAATATCCCATATACATGGTCACCTCTAACGTTCTGCAGCATTCCGGTGCGCTGTCGGTCCTTTCAAAGAACCTCGACTCAGTAGTCTCGGATGCCTTTCTGCAGATAAACGCTAAGGACGCGTCGAAATACAGGGTCACCGACGAGGGCTATGTAAAAGTCACCTCAAAGCGGGGGTCGATGTACCTGAAGGCGATGATCTCCGACGAGGTGCCTGAGGGAACGGTATTTGCGCCTGTGCACTTCGCCCATGCGAAGGTCAATGCCCTGACCTATCCCTCGCTAAACGGCGGGCTGCCCCTGGTCAGCGTAAGGATTGAAGCTGCCTGAACCATTACTTTATGGACAAGTGCACAGAATGTCTGTGCACTTGTCCTATTCAAAACTTTAATATTTGTATTAGAAGCGCCAAAAAGCGATCTTCGGTGATATAATAATTAATGTTCCGCAATATCTTTTCCGACATCTTCAATAGCATCACCGATGGTGTTTACTTTGTAGACGAAGGACGGAGAATAAGACACTGGAATAAAGGCGCTGAAACACTGACCGGCCTTACAGCTGACGAGGTCCTGGGCAAAGAGTGTGACAAAATATTGCACTACGAAGATGCGACAGGACTTCGGCTTCCCGACTATGAGTACCCCGCTATTCTCTGCGTGCAGTCCTCTACAGCCATTATAAAGGACATAGTTTTAACAAGCAAAGACTCCGTTAAAAGATTTGTGGAAGAGTGCTCCTCGCCTGTTTACCGCTACGGGAAAATAGTCGGTGCCGTCTCTGTTCTCAGGGACAGCCAGCGATTGTTCCAGGCTGTCGAAACGCATTTGAAAGACATGCGCAGGGAAACGCTCATACCTATTTGCGCGTGGTGCAAGAAGATACGGTTAAGCGACGATTCCTGGAAGCAGATAGAAAAATATCTCACTGATGAGGGGCTGGGCGTGTTTACCCACGGCATGTGTCCCGAATGCGCGGAAAGCATATTTGAGAAAAAGGTCTACCTGGAGAGTTATCAGAACATTTGCAAGGCGATCAGTTCGAGCATTTCCCTCAGCGAGGTCTTCGGCCTGATCGTTACCAATGCGGTCAAAGTAATGAATGTCAAGGCCAGCATGCTCAGACTGCTCAACAGAGAAACCAGGAAACTAGAAGTCGCCGCTTCTTATGGTCTTAGCGAACGGTATGTTAACAAGGGCCCGGTAGATTATGACCCGGCCCTGTTCGATGCCCTGTCCGGAAAAGCGGTCACAACATACGACATTATCTCTGACCCCAATGCCCAATACCGGGGCGAAGCAGAGGCTGAGGGGATCAGAAGTATCATGTCCATCCCCGTTATGTTCAATAAGGACGTTATAGGCGTCTTGCGGCTCTATACCTCCGAGCCTGTAAAATATAAGACGGATGACCTGAAATTCATGACCGCTATAGCCGAGCAGGCTGCCATTGCTATAATGAATGCCCGTGAGTTCGAGTCTACCGTGTCCCGCGCCAGGGAATACCTGAAGGCCTTTCAGGACGTGACAAAAGCTGTCGGTTCGAGCCTGCGCCTGAATGAGGTGCTGAACCTCATAGTTCGAAAATTGCCTGAGGTGATGAATTTGAGGGCCGCCACCATAAGGCTGCTTGACGAGTCCGGGAAAAAGCTCGATCTTGTTGCCGCCTACGGGTTAAGCGAGCAGTATCTGTCACGAGGCCCGGTGGATTTTGAGGAAAATATAAAAGAGGCGCTCCAGGCAGGGCCGGTCGCCATACATGACGTTACAACCGATTCACGGGTGCATTACCAAAAAGAGGCCGGCCAGGAGGGCATTAAAAGCATGCTCACCCTTCCTATCATTGTTAAAGATCGGGTCATCGGTGTATTAAGGCTGCTTACCGGCATTCCGCGCCATTTCTCTGACGAAGACATAGCCTTCTCTTCATCTTTGGCAGAAGTCTGCGGCTCCGCCATTGAGAATGCCAGAATGTTTGAACAACTGAAGGCGAATAAGAAATAAAGAAGCTGACATGAAAGGTCTCATACAGCGGAAGATATATAAGAACGCCGGCAATAATTTCGAGGAGCACGAGGATTCCATAGCTCTCGAAAAGAGGCTCCGGATATCTGTCAACGGCAAAGAAGCGCTCAGTCTTTATTGCACCCCTCTCATGATAAGGGAGCTTGTAGTCGGCATGTTCATGACCGAAGGCATTATAAATGGGGAATGGTGTGCCGAACGCATGACGATAGACTACGGAGACGATGTGCTTGTCGACGTTCCCGCTGTCGGCGAACTGTCTACAGACGGCGCTGTAATTACTTCCGGGTGTATCGGAGGCATTACATTTCCCAAGCGCATGTCGCTGCAAAAGCTCCATGATTCTTTCAGCATAAGCGCAGAAAAAATTAAGGCCCTATTCAGGAAATTTCAGAATGCGTCGGAACTCTACAAGCTTACGGGCTGTGTCCACAGCGCCGCGCTCAGTGACGGCAGCGAAATACTCTGCCTTGCCGAAGACATCGGAAGACATAACGCGGTAGACAAGGTAATCGGGTACGCCATTTTAGAAAATCTTTCATTCGAAAATACTATAATGCTTGCCAGCGGGCGGCTATCCTCTGAGATCGTCTCCAAGTGCGCTCATTGGGGCATCCCCGTAGTTGCCAGCCGGACTTCGCCCACCAGCCTTGCGGTCGAAATAGCCGACGCGAGCGGCGTCACCGTGGCAGGTTTTATAAGGGCCGACCGCTTGAATGTGTACACCCATCAGCAAAGGATAATCTCTTCTTAGCCTTCTGTCTTTTGATTGCTTGATGAAGTTCCCTTTGCGACCAGTT
>JADFXI010000131.1:0-755 GCA_015233655.1 Nitrospirota bacterium
CATTTCAGGGACGGTCAGCACTTCAAGCAGCGCAGCAATATCGGGCGTGACAGTAAGTTTGAGCGGCACCCAGACCGGCACAACAACTACCAACAGCAGCGGTAACTTTAGCTTCTCAAGCCTGTCTAATGGTTCGTATACGCTTACACCAAGCCTGACAGGATACACCTTCAGCCCGACAAGCAAGACTGTGACTGTAAGCAGCGCGAACCTGACAGGCCAGAACTTTACCGGCACCGCAACCTCCACTACAGGCAAAACATCAAAGATAGGAGCTTATGGCAGCGGCGCCTGGCTTCTTGATTATCAAGGCACAGGGACGTGGGCCGGCTGTGGGGCCCCATCCGACACAACGAAAGATGAGTGCTTCTCCGGATTTGGATGGGAATCGGATGATATGCCGGTAGTGGGAGACTGGAATGGGGACGGCAGGTCAAAGATCGGCGTTTACAGAAGCAGTACAGGGGCATGGTATCTCGACTATTCCGGCACAGGCTCCTGGATCGGCTGCGGCGCCCCGACAGACCCTACTAAAGATGCATGTTACTATTTTGGCTGGTCAGGGGCTACGCCGGTGGTGGGAGACTGGAATGGGGACGGCAGGTCGAAGATAGGCGCTTACGGTAATGGCACATGGCTTCTTGATTATCCGGGTACAGGTTCATGGACAGGCTGCGGCGCTCCCTCGGACACGACTAAAGATGCGTGCTTCGGCGGATTCGGCTGGTCATCAACTGACGTGCCTGTGGTAGGAG
>JADFXI010000131.1:846-7879 GCA_015233655.1 Nitrospirota bacterium
CTCGGACAACACGAAGGATGAGTGTTTTTACGGGTTCGGTTGGTTGTCGACGGATGTGCCGGTTGTAGGAGACTGGAGCGGAAACGGCAAATCAAAGATAGGCATTTACAGAAGCAGCGCATGGTATCTTGACTATCCCGGCACAGGTTCCTGGATCGGCTGCGGAGCACCTTCGGACACCACGAAGGATGAGTGTCTCAGTTGGGGCTGGTCAAGCGCCACTCCCGTAGTCGGCAAGTGGTAAGAGGGTATTGACTGACAGGCTTGTGAAAGAGACAGCCCTATTCTTTTTCTTTGAGCAGTTTGTAATCGATGCTGTCAACGAGGGCCTGCCATGAGGCCTCGATAATATTTTCAGAAACGCCGACAGTGCCCCATGAGTGGAGTTCGTCTCCTGATTCCACGAGCACGCGCACGCGGGCCGAGGTGCCCTTGCCGGCTGTAAGGACTCTCACTTTATAATCGAGAAGCCTTACGGATTTCAGTTCGGGATAAAATTTTTCGAGAGCCTTTCTGAGGGCATGGTCCAGGGCATTTACAGGACCGTTGCCGGTGGAAGCGGTATGCTCTATATTTCCACCTACCTTTAACATAATGGTGGCCTCGCTTATAGGCGGTTCGTTTTCCTTTCTCTTTTCGTCAATGACCCTGAAACCGATAAGCTCGAAAAACCGCCTGTGCAGCCCCAGCGCCTTTTTCAGAAGCAACTCAAAGGACGCCTCGGCGCCCTCAAACTGAAAGCCCTGATGTTCCAGGGCTTTCAGGGAATCGAGAATGCCCTGCACTTCAGGGGAGTCGGCCTCCAGATGTATATTGAATTCCTCAGCCTTACGCATTATGTTGCTTCTTCCCGCGAGGTCAGACACCAGCACCCTTTGAGAATTACCCACTAACTCAGGTTTGATATGCTCGTAGGTCTCGGGCCTCCTCCGGATCGCGCTCACATGAATGCCCGCCTTGTGTGCGAAGGCGCTGTCACCGACAAAAGGCTGCCTTTTGAAATGCCGTATGTTGGCTATTTCATTTGTGAATCTCGATACGTCACGCAACATCTTCATCCGGTCTTCCGCAAGGCAGGAATATCCGAGTTTGAGCTGGAGGTCCGGAACAATCGAGCAAAGATTGGCATTGCCGCAACGTTCGCCCAAACCGTTGATAGTACCCTGCACCTGCACGGCCCCGCTTTCGACTGAAATGATGGAGTTTGCTACAGCGCAATCGGAATCATTGTGGGCATGAATGCCTACTGGTGTCTTGATTTCTTTTATGACAGCACGCACTGACTGCCTGACGGTGCTGGTAAGTGTTCCGCCGTTTGTATCACAGAGCACAAGGCAGTCGGCGCCGGCTGACTGAGCGGCTTCAAGACACTTTATCGCAAATTCCGGATTGTCTTTGTAACCATCAAAGAAATGCTCCGCGTCAAAAAAGACCTTCGCTGCATGTTTTTTTAAAAATTTGACTGAATTGTGGATGATATCAAGGTTCTCTTCAAGGGAAATCCTCAGTGCTTCCCTCACATGAAAATCCCATGTCTTGCCGAATATAGTGATTACCTCGGTTTTTGACTCTACCAGCGCCTTTAAATTCGGGTCATTATTGGGACGGTGCTTGGGATTGTGTGTGCTGCCGAATGCCGCGATCAACGAGTTCGCAAGATGCAGCTTTTTCACCTTCTTGAAATACTCGGCATCCTTCGGGTTTGAGCCCGGCCAACCACCCTCGATATAATGAATGCCTATTTCGTCGAGCTTCTCCGTTATCCGAAGCTTGTCCTCAACAGAGAGGGCAATGTCTTCGGACTGTGTGCCGTCCCGGAGGGTAGTATCATAGATCTCTATCTTGCGCATGGCCCGCTACTTTAAAGCCAGTTCAAAGGTCTCATGAAGCACCCTGACTGCAAGCTCGGTATATTTGAGATCAATTATACATGAGACTTTTATTTCAGAAGTGCTTATCATTATTATGTTGATGCCGTGTTTGGCAAGGGTCTCGAACATACGGGCCGCAACTCCCGAATGGGTCCTCATGCCCACTCCAACAATCGAGATTTTGGAAATGTCTTCTCTCACTGCTACGCCCCTGGCAGAAAGCTCCCTGGCAATCTCGTCCGTAAGTTTAAGGGCCTTCTTGCTGTCTGTCTTGGGCACCGTGAAAGAGATATCGGCTTCCTTGCCGTCGATGCTCACGTTCTGAACTATCATGTCAACGATAATACCGGCATCAGCGATCCTTTTAAATATAGTCGCGGCTATGCCGGGCCTATCAGGGACACCAGTGAGGGTTATCTTTGTCTGGTTCTTATCGTATGCCACCCCTGACACAACAACTCTTTCCATTTCCTTGTCCTCCTTGGTCACTAATGTGCCCGGGTTATCATTGAAGCTCGACCTCACGACCAAAGGCACCTCGTATTTCATTGCGAATTCGACCGACCTGGTCTGCAGCACTTTTGCGCCAAGGCTCGCAAGCTCAATCATCTCCTCAAAAGATATCTTATCAAGCTTCCTGGCATCAGGGACTATGTTAGGATCGGTAGTATATACGCCGTCGACATCGGTATAAATCTCGCACAGATCGGCATCAAGCGCCGAGGCTATCGCTACCGCAGACAGGTCCGACCCTCCGCGCCCGAGTGTGGTAACTTCTTCAGTCTCGGTAATCCCCTGGAATCCGGCGATCACTAAAATGTAGTTATCAGCAAGCGCTTTCTTCGCCCGGTCCGCAGTGATTTTCTCTATCCTCGCCCTCGTGTGCACCTTATCGGTAATAATGCCCATCTGCCTTCCGGTAAAAGCCGTGGCTTTGCAACCGAGTTCTTCTATGGCCATGGCGGTCAGGGCGCTCGTTACCCGTTCCCCTGACGAAAGAAGAAGGTCCATTTCCCGCTCTTTTGGATTTGCCGAAACCTGATGAGCAAGATTTATCAGCTTGTCGGTTTCTCCGGACATTGCGGAAACAACGACAACGACCTTATTGCCTTCCCTGGCGGTCCTTACTACACGCTCCGCAACGGCCTTGATTCTCGCGGCATTGGCGACGGATGTTCCGCCGTATTTCTGAACAATGAGCATCAGGCAAGTGACTCCTTTATAAAATAATCCATAAGACGGTGCCCCTCGGCAATAATTACTCTGCCGTCTCTTTCTGAAATTGATTCGTCATATGCTGCACCGGCATTGTTATTCTTCACCCTGCTGTCGAAGATCACAAACGGGACAGGCTCTTCAGTGTGGGTCCTGATCTTGACCGGCGTTGCGTGATCAGGCAGAAGCAGCACGCGATACTCGCTGAAACGCTCTTCCAGTCCCTTCATCACAGGGCCGACTATTAATGCATCCAGGTCCTCTATTGCCTGTATTTTATCTTTGTAACTTCCGGCATGCCCTGCTTCGTCAGGGGCCTCTATGTGCAAATAGACAAAATCAACAGTATCAAGGGACCGAAGGGCGTATTCGGCCTTGCCGGCATAATTCGTATCGAGCCATCCTGTAGCTCCCGGCACATCCAAGACTTCAAATCCCGCGCAGACCCCCAGGCCCTTGGTAAGATCGACAGCGGATACGAGCGCACCGCTTATGCCGTATTTTTCCTTGTATGTCTGCAAGCGCGGTTTTCTTCCCTGTCCCCAGAGCCAGATACTGTTAGCGGGTTTCTTGCCGGCGTTAACGCGCTTACGGTTGACCGGATGGGTTTCGAGCAACGGCGTTGATCTCGTCATCAGATCTCTCAGGACCTCCTCTCCCTTGCCCGCAGGTAAATAATCGCGAATTTCCTTTCCAATAATGTCATGAGGCGGAGTGCATTCAATGTCCGCAAATCCGTTGCTCCAGACCATCAGGTGCCGGTAGCTGACTCCGGGATAGAATGATATATCATCAGCATGCAAATCCGCCGCGATGGTATCGATTATTTCCCTGGCCTCTTCAGTAGATATATGCCCGCTGCTGTAGTCATCCATAACAGCGTTTTTCTTTGCCGCATCGAATTTCAAAGTCACCAGGTTGCAACGGTAAGCTACGTCGTTAACGCCGAGTTCAACGCCCATACTTGCGGCTTCAAGCGGCGCCCTTCCGGAATAGTACTGCGCGGGCGCATAGCCCAAGATACTGAGGTTCGCAACATCTGACCCTGGATGAAATCCTTCAGGAATTGTCTGTACGCTGCCGACCACACCTTCGCGGGCGAGCCTGTCCATATTAGGGGTTCTGGCTTTCTTGAGCGGGGTCAACCCATCCAGGTCTTCATCCGGCCTGTCAGCCATCCCGTCTCCGATAATGACGATGTATTTCATTCTCTACAGTAACTTTTCGATAACTTTGCTTATTTTGCCGAAATCGGCCTCAACCTTGACCGCTTCGTCAGACACTTTGAAGACAGTGTCAGGGTCTTTTAATCCGTTGCCTGTCAAAGTGCAGACTATTGTCTCGCCGCCCTTGAAAAAACCGGACTTGTATAATTTGATGACCCCTGCCAATGAGGCAGCGGAAGCCGGCTCGCAAAAAACACCCTCGCGTGCTGCAACAAGCTTATATGCAGACAGTATCTCTTCGTCAGTCACCATGTCTATCCGACCGCCGGACTCATCTCTGGCTTCCTCAGCGCTTTTCCAACTCGCGGGGTTCCCGATCCTGATTGCGGTGGCGATAGTCTCCGGTTTTTCGACCCGATGTCCGAGAACGATGGGCGCGGCCCCTGCAGCCTGAAACCCCAGCATTTTAGGCAGACTCCCCACAATTCCCGCGGCGCGATATTCTTTGTAACCTTTCCAGTAGGCCGTGATGTTGCCGGCATTTCCGACCGGTAATGCGTGATAATCAGGCACGGTACCGAGACGGTCGCAAATCTCGAAGGCCGCTGATTTTTGACCTTCTATTCTAAATGGGTTGATAGAATTGACAAGCGTTATAGGGTATTTCGAGACGACCTCTTTCACTATTGTCAGGGCCTCATCAAAATTCCCCTGTATCTGCAAGACCGTAGATCCGTGGACCAGGGCCTGCGCCAGCTTCCCCCTGGCTATCTTCCCTTCAGGGATCACCACTATGGCCTTTATGCCGGCACGAGCAGCATAAGCGGCAGCTGACGCCGAAGTGTTGCCGGTTGAAGCACAGATGACTGCTTTTGACCCGGATTCAACCGCCTTCGAAAGAGCAAGCGTCATGCCCCTGTCTTTAAAAGAACCTGTAGGATTGGCGCCGTCGAACTTGAAATAAATAGTTAGGTCGTCTTTAAACTGCTCAGTAAGATTAACGGCCTTTATAAGGGGCGTATTGCCCTCAAGAAGGCTTACAACAGGAGTGCTGTCAACAACCGGGAAAAAACTTCTATATGCTTCAATAATACCTTTCCACATAACACGTGTATCAGTCTTACACGCTCCCATCTCCATATATTCTCCTTTTTGGACCTGTGTACAAGGTATTCGCGAAAAGGTCCTTACTGAATAACGTCTCCCTCGATCAACTCCACTTCAATACCCTGCTCACGCAAAGACACGATCCCTTTTTCGAGGTTTTCTTCCTCGCCCTCAAGCTCCAGAATCATCTCACCAACAGTATCGGTAACTCTCGCCCTGCGAATGTTCGGCAACACGTCAAACGTCTTGGCCATAGTAAATATCACAGGTTCCTTAATCAGATTTTGAGGAAACGTCAACTTCACACGCCTCTTCATATACCCCTCCCATCGAATTATCGTGCCTCGTGTGCGACGAAAATTCAGTTACGCCTGACCCTATTTACCCCCCGCTATTGCCGGGACGATCGAAACCTCATCCCCATCCTTTACCGGCGTCTGTTCAGCCTGTAAAAAACGGATGTCTTCCTCATTTACATAAATATTGACAAACCTCCTGACCTTGCCGCCGTCAGATATTCTCTCTGCGATACCGGGATACTGCGTCTCAAGGTCGCCAATAAGCCCTATTATGGTGCCGGCCTTGCCTTCAACCTCTTCTTTCCCCTGCGTCAGCCGCTGCAGGGGAGTAGGTATCCTAACTTTTACCGCCATGCAAACACCTCCATTAACTTATCTTCTTAAGTATCTCTTCGAACGCACCCATGTTCGGTTTTATGTGATGCACTTTGGCCGTATGACCTTCGAGTGCCTCCTGGGTCTTAAGACCGTTGCCTGTAATGCATATTACCGTTTTTTCATCTCTTCCTATCCTGCCCTGCTCAATCAGTTTCTTTGCTGTTGCGACCGTAACACCGCCGGCGGTCTCAGCAAAGATGCCCTCTGTCTTTGCAAGCAATTTTATCCCCTCGATTATCTCTTCGTCGGAAACATCCTCCCCGTGCCCGCCCGTTTCCTTGACTATATGACTCGCATAATATCCATCGGCCGGGTTGCCTATAGCCAGAGACTTGGCCACAGTATGAGGCTTGACAGGCTTGATAATGTCCGTGCCGCTTTTTATGGCAACAGAGATGGGAGAACAGCCTGTGGCCTGCGCGGCAAATACTTTTGTCGAGAGCTTCTTGATAAGCCCAATTTCCTTAAACTCCTTGAACGATTTCCAGACCTTTGTCAGGAGAGAGCCGCTGGCGCAAGGCACAACCACGTTATCCGGCGCTTCCCATCCCAGTTGTTCAAGGATCTCGAACCCCTGCGTCTTGGAGCCTTCGGCATAGAAGGGCCTGATGTTTATATTAACGAACGCCCACTTATATTTATTTGCGATCTCGCTGCAGAGCCTGTTCACCTCATCGTAATTGCCGTCAATGGCAAAGAGATTAGGTTCATATACCAAGGATGCCACAATCTTGCTCTGTTCCAGCGTGCCCGGAATAAACACAAAACGTTTAAACCCGGCCTTTGCGCCCTGTGCAGAAACAGAATGGGCTAGGTTTCCGGTGGAGGCACATGCCACTGTGTCAAAGCCGAATTCTTTGGCTTTTGTCAGGGCGACAGCCACAACCCTGTCCTTGAACGACAATGTCGGGTGGGCCACGGTGTCGTCTTTAACATACAGGTCCGTTACGCCGAGCGCACTGGCAAGGTTATCTGCTTTTACAAGAGGGGTGAAGCC
>JADFXI010000132.1:0-3532 GCA_015233655.1 Nitrospirota bacterium
TGGGTAAGCAGCAGCAGTATTCTGAGCCTGGATTCGTCCGATAGCAGTTTGAGAATGTCAACGACCTCACGCATAAACGTATTTATATACGATTATATAAGAAAATGTCAAGAACATAGGAACCGGGACTGGATACGCACTGGCCCGGTTAAAGAAAAAGCTGTTTTGGACGATTATATATATATGAAGGCAGCAAGAGAATACAAGGGAGATTTTATTAACGTATTAGAATGCGCGTACTGATAAGGAGGGCACATGAACTTCCTTCACGCGGCCATCGGATTGAGCGTTTACAGCCTCATTGTCTATTGTCTAGTCGCCTTTATCGCCCAGAGAGTCTCAAGGAAGATACGAGAATCATGCATTGTAAGCAGGTCCAGTATAGCTGACACCAGGGGGAGCTGTGCTGCATCCAGGCCCGGCTACATCTCTGACATACAACATGCTATTAGCACCGCTGCGGACAAGATTACAACAAACATCCAAGACAAGCTTATCAGCAGGAAAAGCAGGAAAAGAAAGAAAGGAATATTCGCGACATTGTTTGAGGCCGCAACAGAGCTGGCACATGCCGCAGTGTCACCGGACGGCAAACGCAAAAGATGCCGTCATTTCAATGCTTTAGTTTAGCAGACTTAATCTCAACATGACGCATTCTTATAAGGGTTGCATTCAGACAGTATTTTCTGTAAAAATTGAGTAGGGTATCTTATGGAAACGGCCCATGACTGCACGGCCAGTCGGAATAACCACCACGCCGGGCCAAAAAGACATCACAAAACATCAAATTGTATGAGGAGGATTTTATGGGCAGGAAAATTCTTGTTTTGACCGGAAGTCCGAGAAAAAACGGCAATACAAATACCGTTGTAGGATGGTTTGCTGAAGGGGCAAAAGAGGCCGGGGCGGATGTCGAGGTAATAGACACGGCGCTATTGAAAAGCAGGAACAACGGATGCATTGCATGCCTGGGATGCCAGAAATCCGATAAGTACGAGTGCGTAGTGGAGGATGATGTAAAACCTGTGCTCGCTAGAATACCTGATTTCGATGTCCTCGTCTTCGCTACACCGACATATTTTTTCGGACCGAGCGCGCAATTGAAATTAGTAATCGACAGGATGTACTCGCTGATAAAATTTGATCCTACAGAAGGCAATTACGTGCATAATCTCGGTCATCTCAAATGGGCACTTATTTGCACGGGCGGGGGGGACATCAGGCCCGGCGTCAGCCTTGTAGACAAGACCTTCAAAACTGTCGCCGGTTTTATAGGCTCGGAGTGCGATTCGCTTCTTGTGTCTAACGCCTCGATGTTTTCAGATGAACTAAAACAAAACAGTGAGATCCGCGAGCAGGCCCTGGCCTTTGGCCGCAAGCTTGCTTCATAGCCGGAAGCCCGCGCATCATGATGAGTCGTTTTAAGTTGACATGGCGGGATTGTTGAATTTATCCTATCTCAAATGAAAATCACTGCTTTTATAGCGCTGGTTGCATGCATAGTTGCGGTATGCTCTCCGTTTCAGTTAACTCTTTCCCCGTTTGCCTGCGGCCAGTGCAAGAAGGCAGTGCCGGTTTTGACGATCAATGTCTGCCACGCATCCGGTGACGCACCTTCCCCGCAGGCCGGCGATTCCTTTGTGATGGAGGTCACCTGGGTACTGCCTGATTTTGACAGTTTCATTCCCAATATTGTTTCATCCCATTTATTTAATCTGCCCCCGATGTCATTCAGACCGGAACGCCCTCCCGAAGCATAGTACATAAGTGCTGCCAGTATAGACGTTATCAAAAAGCTGACCGGAAAGTATTTCCGGCATTCGGTATTTTTGTGTTCGGACATATAAAACAAGGAGATCTTTGAATGAAAATATTTATGATTTTATCGGCCATGTGCCTGCTGTTTATGTTCGCTTCGGAAGGCACGGCAGCAGCGGAAAACGCGAGACACTGCCGGCAATGCGAAATGGATCTGGGTACTTCTGCTCATAGCCGCCTGCTCATCACATATGCTGACGGGACCTCTGTGGAGGTCTGCAGCATTCATTGTGCGGTCGAAAACATGGATGCGAACAAGGACAAGCAGGTGCTGTCGTTAATGGTTGCGGATTACGGCACTAAAGATATGATAGATGCGAAGACTGCGGTATGGGTCATTGGCGGCAGGAAAGAGGGCGTTATGACCTCCCTCCCGAAGTGGGCTTTTGCAAAGGCGGATGACGCCAGAAAGTTTATCAACGGAGGCAGCGTCGCAGCTTTTGACGACGTGCTGATAAAAGTCAGGGAGGAACTGTCGGCAGAAGGGCAGCATAGTCATGAGCATCACGGACATGACCATATGCATATGGGCCCGGGCTCTCAGATGATTTTCAATCCCGCGTTCGGAGACGATATATACCATACGCATCCTGCCGGAATGTGGATGGTTAATTACAGGTTCATGCATATGAACATGACCGGTCTCAGGGCAGGGACGACTGACCAGGACATAAACACCGTGGGGTACAACAAAGGGGCCTCATATGCGTATAACTATATGATGGTCCCCAGTGATATGACAATGGACATGCACATGATGATGCTGATGTACGGCGTAACAGACAGACTGACGGTTATGGCCATGCCAAGCTACGTAGACAATGCGATGAACATGCTGATGGACATGGGAACCAACAAGATGGGAATGAGGATGCTGTCAAGGATGCCGACCATGAGCTTCAGCGGTATCGGAGACACTGAACTGCGAGGGATGTACAAGATCAGCGACCACTTTGTCGGCAGTCTTGGACTTAGTCTGCCCACAGGCGATATCAACCAGACGTTTACAGCGATGCGTACCACATATCGGGCGCCTTATGATATGCAGCTCGGTTCCGGATCATACGACCTGAAACCTGCGCTTACATACACCTGCGTGAGCGATGACGCCAAATGGAGCTGGGGAGGCCAGGCAATGTACACTTACCATCCGGCCAGGAACAGCAACGACTGGAACTTCGGCGACAGTTTCAAGATGACGGGCTGGCTGCAGCGCGCGGTTGGCCCTGCCACTTTATGGGCCCGCCTGGCTTTCAGTGATATCGCAAAGATCAATGGAGTGGATCGGCAGATAAACCTGTTGAACCACCCACTAACAGGTATGGGCGCTCCGACTCCTGATGCCGACCCTGCAAACTACGGCGGGCAGCGGCTCGACACGCTTTTCGGCACGAGCCTGCATAGTGGGGCTTTTGATGTCGGATTTGAAGTGGGAGTCCCTGTTTATCAACGTCTGAACGGCCTGCAGTTGCAAACATCCTGGTTTGTGACCGTCGGCGTCCAGATGATGTTTTAGGCACTGCCCTGAATCTGCGGGGCCGTTCTGAGGGAATGGCCCCGCAGATATTGCTTTTTACCCCTACATTTTGGTAAGTTCCATATACATGGCCGATAAAGAGACTCTTATAGAAATAATCAAAGAGCGTTCTTTCCAATACAGCGACGAGCCTTCATTCAAGCTTTCATCAGGAGGCGTAAGCTGCTTTTATTTCAA
>JADFXI010000132.1:3745-7810 GCA_015233655.1 Nitrospirota bacterium
GAAACTGCCCATCGAGGGCAATGTAAAGCCAGGAGACCGCGTTATTATTATAGATGATGTAGTAACCACCGGCGGGGCTACCATTAAGGCGATCAACACTGCGAAGGAATTCGGTATGATTATTGATGCCGTTATTGTCCTGGTTGACCGCTGTGAACAGAACGGCAGGCAAAATATTGAGGCTTTAGGGTATCCTGTATATGATATCCTTACTGTCAGAGATTTTTTGGAGGCAAAGACATAAATAATTCTTATTGAGCCATTAGAAAAATTAACTTGCTTGCAGCTTTTCGATAATAATATCCTTGATTAGAAAGTGGCAGGTTGAAAGTTTTGCAGGTTGCATTTACTCATTGAAAAGACAGTAAAATGTTTACATTGTTTTAATGGGAACTACGAACACGGAAGGAGGTGAAATGCTTACGGTGTTCGGGTTTATTTCTTTTGTTTTTAGAGAGTTTAATGACTTTCAGGAATCAGAAGCAGCTCAGAAAGAGAACAAGAAAATAAATAAAATGGGGGAAGTATGAAGCAAAAAATTGCGGTTTCCACCTTAGGATTGCTTATTCTTGCAGGTCTTATGTTTTTCAGCAGCACTCCAAACAGCGGCATAGCTGCTACGGATATGACCGGTGATTCGTGTTATACAACGCCTGGCGCTACCCTGGAGTCCAAAGTGGTAACGTCTGACAAGGCCCCAATGTTTAATGGGATTGCTTATATTGCAGGCCATGGCGGGCATATAGCTATTATTGATATGCGTACCATGAAGTCCCCAATGGATGTCGAAAAAGACAGGATCGTTCTGACAGAGGCCGGCTCCGAGATGGAAGGCAAGATCGCCGGTATGAGCTTTGAAGAAGTCAAGAAGGCCGGCGGTACCCATGGCCAGGCGCTTATAGAGGAGAAGGGGAAGAAGGTAATGATTGCCGGCACACTGAGCGGCAATGTATACAAAATCGACATGGCCACCGGCAAGAAACAGGGACCTATTCAGATCGGACAGAAATTCTGCGGGACCATAGTCGGTCCTGACGGCAAAGTATATCTTGAAGACATGGCTGATGGAAATGTATATGTTATGGATGCCGGAACGTTGAAGACTGTGGATAAGATGCCGGTAGGCGCCGCTGTATGCGGAATTCAGTGGACAAAGAATGCGAAGAAAGCCTATATAACCGACATGCCTTTAGGAAAAGTATACGTATACGACTGGACCACAAAGAAGAAAATTTCAGAGATCACAAGTCCTGAGATGACCTTTATTCACCAGGCCAGGATGACGCCTGACGGCAGATATCTCTGGGTCAGCGCTCCTAATGAGTTCGATCCTGGATTAAAGCCGGGGACACATAAGAGCCAGGTCATCGTAATCGATACGACCAAAGATGAGATCATTAAGAGGATAATACTGCCTGACAGTGTAAGGCCCCATGACTTTGCTTTTACCAAGGACGGCAAATATGCATTGCTTACATCCAGGTCTTATGCTGATGACAGCCAGCTTAATATTATGGACCTCAAGAATGGCAACATAGTCCGCCAGGTTTCGGCTTGCGCAAGCTGCCACAAAGCCTCTGGTATCGAGGTCAAAGTTGACAAAGGTTCTCCGCTCCTTTGCGGTATTGAGGTCGACTGGAGTCCGAGCAAATAGTCTGATAAATAATTGACAATCAGTGTTCAGAGGGGGCAGAATAAAAGCTGCCCCCTCTGCATTTAGTGGGAGTACATTTCATTCTTGAGGAATACTTAATGAAGACAGGACTTTCGATATTTTCAATTGCAGTCAAGAACCTCAGCAGGAAAATAATAAGGACTGTGCTGCTGCTCCTGGCAGTGACAGTGGTTGCCGGCACCACGTTTTCAGCGACCCTGTTCATAAGCAGCATGCAGAACGCCCTTAAAATAGGCACCTATAGGCTTGGCGCCGACATCCTAGTAGTACCAGAGAAGAACGCGTCCGAGGCCCGTTCGGCGTTGTTGGCAGGCGAACCGACCAGCTTTTACATGGACAAGTCCGTGCTCGAAAAAGTGAGGCACATTGAAGGCGTTAAAGAGGCGACGCCGCAGCTTTTTATCAAGCCGACATCTTTTTCCTGCTGTTACAATGTCGATGTATTTCTTATGGCATTTGATCCATCCTCGGACTTTACCGTAACTCCATGGCTTCAAAGAAATATAAAAAAGCCCCTGGGCATGGGCGAGGTGATAACCGGCAGGAACGTTCCTGTTCTGGCAGGTGACACGCTGCCGTTTTTCGGCTCTCCCTTTACCGTTGCCGGGACCATGGAACCGACAGGTATGAAATTTTTTGACCAGGCGGTTTTCATGACCATGGATTCCGCTTATGAAATGGCGGCGAATTCGAAGACGAAATCCATGCAGCCGATCAGTATATCCAGGAACGAGATATCGACTGTACTGGTCCGGGTGCTGAATGATTACATTCCTGACAGGGTTGCGCTCAAGATTGAGCACGATGTAGAGGGAATAAAGGCGATTGTATCGGATGCGGTGTTGAATACCGTAAGGAAGCAGTTGAACGGACTCATGAACGGCATACTCCTGATTAGTGCCGTAGTATGGATGCTGGCCCTGTTGATGATGGGGTTTGCCTTTTATATGATAGTGAATGAGAGACAGCGTGAAGTAGGGCTGCTCAGGGCCATGGGTGCCAGGAAATTGCATATCTTCCGTCTTATAATCACGGAAGCGGTACTTATATCCACGGCAGGCGGGGTGTGCGGTCTGATATGCGGTTCTGCGATCCTGCTTACATTCAAGGGACTCATATTGCACAGTCTCAAGCTCCCATATCTTTTGCCGCCACCCATGATGCTTGCCGAGTTGACGGCGAGCGCGCTTTTGTTTGCCATGCTGACGGGGCTTCTGTCATCCCTGGCTCCAGCTATTCTTGCGAGCAGGATGGAACCGTATGAGGCCATCCGCAAAGGAGAATGACATGGCGTCGGTAAGGAAAGCCGGAAGGTTAAGCATTTGCCTGGTGTCGGCCCTTGCGCTGGCCTTGACCTGTGCCGTTGCCGTCTACGCTCAGCCTCTGACTATTCCTCAAGGAACGCATTGTGCCGAATGCGGCATGGCGGTTGACAGGGACTCGAAATTTTCCGCATCGGTTATCGACGAAAAGGGCGGAAAGCTGTTTTTTTGCGACATAGGCGACATGCTTTATCATTTCAAGAAATCAAAGGCCGCTGTTCAATCGGTAAATGTGCGGGATTATGCGAGCGGCGCTTGGATAGACGGGAAAAAGGCGTGGTACGTGCTGAACAAGAAATTCGTGACGCCGATGTATTGGAGTGTCGCCGCCTTCAGCACCGAAGCCGATGCAAAAAAGTGGGGTGCTGCCGCAGGTTTCGATTCCGCCTTCGGGCTGATTAAATGAAGAACAAAATTATCGGCGGCCTCTTATTATTTGTGGGAGCACTGATATTGCTTACCCCGCGTTACATTTTTCCGACGTGCGAATACCAGGGGTTTAAGGCAATGGCATGCAGTTATACCGGCACTGCTGAAATGTTTGCCGGTTTTATCATAATCACGGCATCTGCCGGCATGTTCTTTTCGAAATCTAATGAAGCGCTGAGATGGTTGTCGCTTACTGTTTTTGCAGCCGGCGTTACAGTCGTGCTGCTGCCGGAGAAAATCGGTTATTGTCATAGCAGTGAAATGCCTTGTCATTACGCGACGGTCCCGGCACTGCGGCTATTCGGTGCGTTGACCCTGATCATTTCGCTGACAGGTATGATGATCACTCTCAGAAAAACAGGAGATAACATATGAAAACAAGGTCATATCTCGGCAGGGACCTTCCGGTACCAGGTATTAAAATAAAGGAACCCTTTGTTTATTCGGTGGCTAAGTTTCTGTGTCTGGCTGTACTCGTAACAGTCTTTTCTTTATCATGCAAGGGAAAAGAAACGTCGCAGGAACATAAGCAGGCGACCGTTGAGAACCCCTATTCTGCTGAGACAATATTTGCTGATACAAAACATAAGGTGGAGGCGCACCCTGAGGACCCGGAAGCATGGTACCATCTGGCGGATT
>JADFXI010000133.1 GCA_015233655.1 Nitrospirota bacterium
CTGGATACTTTGCCGATATAAACCCCGGCACTTATTTCTATTAACCATATTGACAGACGACCTCTCAGGTTGGGAGGCGCATTTTCAACCACGATGGCCAGCATCGCCTATTCCCTCCTTGTTAGGTATTACCGCGCCGATAGAATCGTCAGGCTTAGCTGGCAAAGGAATTTCACCTGCCGCCAGTATCTCCTCAATCATTGGTATAATTCGATGGAGCAATCGCGTCTGGCGAAATGAATCCCTGCAGGCAAGCCTCACTTCACGCTCTGGCTCCGAGGGGTTCCTCGAAGCAATCCTAAACGCCACCGGTACGACGGTTTCAAATTTGAATATGTCAGCGATGTCATATACGAAGGATTGCGGTTTACCCGTATGAATAAATCCCACGGCTGGTGCATAACCTGCTGCGAGAATCGCCGCCTCACTTATACCATATAGACAGGCAGTGGCAGAGCTTAAACAGCGGTTTGGCATGTCACCGCTTTCCCATTCCTCGAAATCATAATTTCGGCCTTTCCATTGTATTCCGAATTGCCTGGACAATACCTCATAAATCCGTCTGACACGCGCTCCCTCGATACCGCGGAGTTGTTCTATGCTGCGCCTCTCCGGAGGAGCCTCGCCAAACCTTAAAGCGTACATCCTTCGCACTACTTTTAGCCTTAACGAATCATCCAATGCAAGTTTGGCCTGATACAACAGCCTGTCGGCTCTTGCACCGCCCGGCTGTCCGGCAGAGTATAACCTTACACCGGCCTCGCCTATCCAAACGAGCAGACAGCCTACGCGTGATGCCAGATTTACCGCGGCATGAGATACTCTGGTGCCAGGCTCAAGCATTAGGCAGGCTACACCACCGATAGGGACCTGAGTTCGTATACCGTTTTTGTCGATAACTACAAAAGCCCCGTCAAGAACATCCAGGTTACCTTTTTCGATGAATAGGATGGATATTCTATCCTTTATCTGTATTGGTTTTAGCGGAGGAAGCATTTTAAACCCTCCGTATAAGGAGCATGCCACAACCAAACCCCTTAGCGGAGCCGATACCTTTATAAAGAGCCTCCAAAAATAACGTCGAGTCTTTTACCGTTAATACTCCGCGAAAATCAAAAGTGCTGAATTTTACAAGGCCGTCACCCTTGCTTTTTGAAAAGCTATGCTGTTGATAAGAATCCACGCAAACATCGGAGCTAGACTCGAAGAAAAAGCCTCTTTTTTCGGCTTTCCATTTAAGCCATTTGACGCCCTCTTCCTGTACAATGCTGGCTTTGGGAGGGCCATCTTCCCCACTTTTCCTTAACTGCATGACGGCTTCCATGACTACGTCGTGGCGCTTTCTTTTTTTGGGGTTTTCGTCCGGTGTATACGGCTTTTTGGTAACAACCGCATTAGCCCTTAAGATGAAGGAAAAACGGTTTCCATCGGTTATCTTAGGATCGTAGTTTTTCGTTTCAATATTCCAGATATCGCCGGTATGCTCTGGGGGGCGGCTGGAGAGGGTATAAATGGTTGGCGAATTGCCATTTTCGTCGAGGCGGTAAACGAAGTCCCTTTGACGCGCGGGGCTGTCGGTAAACAGATTCCAGACCATACGATGTACCTGATAGCCGTCCCCTTTCATCAATGAAGCGATATCTCTGGGTGAAGCATTTCTGTTAAGCCGAATCATTGAGAAGAACATGCTTTATCCTCCTTTTTCAGCGAGCAATAATGTTCGCGACGTTCCGCAAACTGCCAGCGAATGCGATTCAGGGGAGCATCACGGCGGGTGATGATCTGCTCCTCATCGAGTCCGCTTTCCTGTCCTTCCTCCCAGTAAATCATAGAAAAGGAATCCGGGCCAGGTTTAATGACACCCGGCAATTCGTCGCTACTAAAGGTTACACTCTCAAACACCTCTTTAAGGGTTGCCGCACTTTTAACCTGCGGGTTAAGGGGTAGAGCCAGAGGGCAGGATTTGCGTCCGAGATAGAGTGTGAATATGGGTTTCGTTAATGCATTAGCCAATTCCTGTGCCGTATATGGCGAACCTTTATGGATTTCGACTGCCACGGTATAGGCCGCGTCACAGCGGTAATCCCTGGTGGAAAGAATCGTATTTAGGTCGTCAACAGCCAGTTCAGAACGTCTTGTATAGTGGGTAACTCCCCGCTTGGCTGATGGAACCTGGGTGGTGTGATAGTCACGCAGTAACGTACCCATAGCGTCAACGCGGACCGCGAAAGAACATGTTTCGGCCAGCGCTTTTTGCTTAGCTTGTTCATCACGACGGATGCCGAGAGCGGCAGCCAGCAAGCCGATTATAGCCGATTTGCTCGGATGAGCAAAACTGGGGCGATATTCGCCGACGGCTATGTCACCCCATGCCGCCATTGGACCATATATGCGAAAAATGAGATAATCGTGCATGGGGTCACCCCTTCACAAAATTAATGATGTTCTGCAAACTCCCTTCACCGCTTTCGACGTTCATGACCTTATAATCATCAGCACACTTTCCATAGGCTGTTTCCATTTTTGCCCGCCGGGTCTCCAGTTCGCCTATAGCCTTGGCCAGAATATCCTCATCTCGCATGGGTTTCACGGGCTTGAGGAAAGCAGCCGAGAGGGAGCGTGGTTGTTGCCCGCCCTTCTCTGCCAATAGGTACAATGCGTATTCACGGGACCCAAAGCTGTTCTGTTTGCCAGTAGGTGAAACTTTGGCTGCCGCTTCTACTAATGCGGCAATTGACTTATGTGCAAGTTCCAGGTCATCTCCGAGGTTTTCGATCAGCAGATCGCGATTGATGCAGATATAGAGATAAAAAAGACCGGCTGCAAACTCGGTTTCGCCAATGTGGGCTGCTCCCATATCGTCCTCACCACTATTGAGATCGTCCACTGCGGTGAAATAATCATCTTCCACGGCTACTTCGTGGACGGTTATGGCATGGGCAACCTGGACGGCGGCCTCAATGTTAAAAGCTGGAGAACTCGCCAACATTCTACCGAACATTGCTATGTCAACAGCGGAGTGTTTTTTCTGAAGCAATGAAATGTCATCAGCTTTTGGCGCAGTCTTGTTCATTGCCAATCTTTCCACAAGATTCATAATGCTATTCCTCTCCTCAGGACTGAAATGTGCAAGCTGCTCAATCTCAAGTCCCACGAGTGGTTTGTCTGGATTTGCCTTTTTACACTTACCGAATACCTCTGCAATCTGCTTTCCCCATTCTTTCGCCTTGTTGTCATCAACTCCTTTGTTTCTGAGTGCATTATACACTTCGATTCCCATGGCTTTGGTTCGGGTTCCCACATGGCCTTTCATCGCTTCAGCAAACAAGTTTGATTTCCGCCAAGCCCGTTTAAGGCTTTGGGAGGATATTCGCAAACGATTCTTTCCGCCCATGACAGCGGTTTTAGGACGGCCCAAGTCGTCCCTGTTAAGATTGGACGGTGGATACGATGTCAGCATGTGCAGTTGAATAAATGTGCTCATAGTTTAATTCTCCTTTTTATGCTTCATTAGTTGCTTTTGAATAATACTCAAACGCCCATTTCTTGCGTGTACTGTCGCTCCAGAAATAAACGCTCTGTGCAAGACTTTGAAGGTTGACATTACTGCCCAATATGGCGATTATCCGGGACATGCGGGAAAAAAGCGCCTCCCGTTCCTTTACCTTTAAGAGGCGCCGGAAGCGTAACCCGCTTACTCTTGCCGAACCGTCAGCCTTGCCGGTTGCCATCTGTTGGACGATTGTGCTACTCTCGACATGAACCTTGACTCTGACGGCAAGACCGGCAACCAGAGCCAACCCTTCGTAATCAACCACCCCGAAACGGGAAACAGCCAGACGCAGGCGATGATACGCCGGAGAAAAGACGACCTCGGTAAGGGTTCGACATCGCCGCAGTACCGCACGTTCGTCGCGGTTGTTGTCCAACTCCCGCCACCAATCTACCAGCACATGTTGTGAAGTTGAATCTTTGTCAAAAAGATACGATGTACTCATGCAACCTCCTTTCAAAATATGAGTATTAGAAGTTCAGTACTACCTTAAAGTCTTTCTTCTATGAGCTTTCTTCGCTGCCGTATCATTTGGCTTTTGCTCCACCGGAAGATCAAGCAGTGCCTTGATTTTGTTGCTCCGGTTGAACTTTGCCAATTCGCTGCGGGCAATGACAACCCGCTTTGGGTCTGCATCTTCTATAGGTCCTTCCCATGCTTGGAAATCAAAGATCTTTAGCGCTTCACGGCAGAGAGAATCAAGCCATTCTTTACGATTTTCCATGGCGTCATTACTTGATTCTAAGGCCGTCTTTAAGCCATGTAATGCTTCGTAGAAGGCCGATTCTGTGTTTTGCCAGAAAATATTGTCCAGAAATGAGATATCTCCATTTTTGTCTCCTGGATGCCTGAACCAGGCTTTCTTGACTGCGCTTTTGACATTAGCGGATATCTCCACTGCTGCCGTTATCATACTACTTACATAATGTTTGTAATCTTCCCGAAGCGACGTTTCGATTTGCAGAAGAGGCATTTTTGCCTCGTACCAGCAACGGGCCTTCATGTTATCCATATCATAGCCGAAAGCCCACAGACGAAACTGCCAGTCCCTCTGCTGGCGTGACTCCCGAAATTCGTGAACTATAAAAGCCGGTACTCGCTGATTACTACTATCTTCTTGTACAAAACCAAGCCAGTGCCGATAACTGACACCACCCGGTTGAGCATGGATGGGCAAAGGTAGCCCATCCTTGTTGTAACTGTAGGGTGATAGCGGATGGAGCCAGGCGCCTGCGAAATTCATCCCGTAGTTTTTGTCCTGATATCTATTAACGAGCAGGTTAGACTGCTTGCCGCATATTTCACACATGCCGGCATTCAAACTATCAAGGTTCAATCTGATTCTGCGGGGCATCCCCCAGAATACCATGGTAGGGTATGCATCTTCCGGAGTGGTATCTGTTCCTGTCTTACTTTCACTTGTTCTCGTTCCGGCAAGCCACGGAAAACTATCGGCTTTGGCTGTCCGCAATGCATTACCGCAGCTTCTCAGAAATTGATCTCCCTGCAATACATTTAACCAGAGCAGATGCCATAACGTGTTGTGGCGCTCATCTCCAACAATTAAGGTTGATAGCGGGCCGCCACCTCGTAAAGATGTCCTGAATCCGGCACCACCAGCAGGTGCATTCGTCTGCATGGCAAACAGAGCTGTAGCACAACATGAAAAGCAAATGCAGGTGACGGTATTGCGTTTTATAAAATGGTCGGTGTTCTTTTCTCGTGTTGAATTCCCCGGCATATCAATCAACAAACCATCAATATGGCGATCCTCTGTTTCCAGCTTCTCTAAATCCTGCATAAACCTTGGCCCATCACCTCCAAGCTCAAAGGCATCATGAACCGTCATGAAAGCCGCCTTTAATTCCTCCGGTTCAGGCGGATCATTTAGTTTCTGCCTCCACTCAATCCTGTTGGTCGGGGCAGCCACCGTCTGAACCAGTCCGATCAGGAACTGAATCAACGCTCCGTTGAAATCAGGTCTTGGCGCGTTCAAGGAAACGATAGGGTTATCGGCAAACTCTTTGGTGACCTCCCACGGGGTAATCATGATTTCGCTTCCATCATGCCTCCTGACCGGAATCCATTTTTCATCTATAAGATTGAACTGTATCATCTATCTCTCCTCCTTTGGAAAAGTAACGCCGATTGTTGGGTTATATTCAACTATAACGGTTCTGTCGTTTTTGTCCATAGCCTCTCCTCGCCAGATGCCGTCTGCCGCTGCGTAAAGCGGAACAAGGACACTCCACTTCCCCTTATCCGGCAGGTTCGCTTTCAACATTTCAATTTCAGCCAGCAGCACCGGATCACTATGTTTGGATTCACTATAAACCTTTGTTCTATGAATACTTACCTGGCTCATATCCCACGGAAAGTCACCATCGACATACCACGGGGTTAACTTTTTGCCGTCCCATCGGGCGAGACGAACCGTGGTATCCTTGTCTCCAAGTCTCGTTGGGGTTACCATATCTTCCAGCCACTGGTTGGGTGTGGCTTCATAGCCCTGTTCAAGTTTAAGCATATTTATATGAGCAAGTGATTTATCGGCCTGCCATTTTGCCGCCGCTTTCAGATCACGCGCTTGAAGTGGTTCAGGAATCAGACTGTCAGCCTCATCGGAAAAGGCAGCTTCAATCAATTCCCTGGCATCGTCGGGCATACGCAATACGCCCTTTTCGGACAATAGTTGCGAAGTTAGCCATAGACATCCGTGGCTCGGATAGACATAAGCTGCTTTCGGAAACGCCGATTTGAACCAATCCGATCCTGTGTTGTCTTTCGGCAGCGGGCTATGGATGATGAATACGGGGGCTTCACGCTGGTCTGCTTCCGCGTCAGGAGGCAACAGACTCCCCCGTTCGTCTCGCAGATGGCGGTGGAGCCGTCCGGCCCGCTGAATCAGCAGATCCATCGGCGCCAGGTCGGAAATTAGCAGGTCAAAGTCCAGATCAAGGGACTGCTCTACAACCTGGGTTGCGATGAGTATCTTACCTCGTCGTTCATTCTCTCCGCTTTGCTTACCGAAAGATTTTAAAACTTCGGATTCGATGTCCAGCCTGTCCCCCATGGCAAAACGGGCATGGAACAACATGATACGATTCTCTGAGACTTTTGTCCGAAGACCTTCATAGGCCGTTAACGCATCATGGACGGTGTTACGAATCCAACAAACACATTTCCCTTTTTCCGCCTCAGAAACGATCAGGCATTCGACTTCGTCCGCTTCTGGAACGATCTTCACGGCAACGCTGGTTCTTCGTTGGGTAAAAGCCGCTACCGGGGTTTCGGTATAACCTCTATCGCGGGAAATATGGGTTGCCAACGGATAGGCGTTTGATGCGACCTGAGGAAGATTCGATACCATTCCAAGCCCGCGGGCAAAACTGGTAACCAGTTCCCGACGTACATGTATCGGCAAGGTGGCAGAGAGCAGGATTGCGCTTCCTCCCATAGCTGCGTGAAAAGAAAGCAGCGTCTGAAGCAGCTTGTTCATATAAGGGTCATAGGCATGGACTTCATCGACTATAAGGATATGCCCGGCCAAACCAAATAGACGCAATGATTGAAACCGGGACGGAAGAATCGCGAGCAAAGCCTGATCCAGTGTGCCAACACCCACGTCGGCAAGGAGCGCCTTTTTGCGGTTGTCTGCCAGCCAGGCAGTGCAATGGGCCGAGGTGGTTTCTTCGCTATTGGTGTAATTGTTGCCTCCATTTGAGGTCGATTCGACTACGGCAGGCAAGAACGTTTTTGAAAGATGGCGTGCGCTGTGGGTAAGAATAATGGATGGTTCGGTGCTATCATCGAAAAGCCGACGGTAAACCGCGGTCTCTGATGGCGATGGTTCCTCCACCAATCGGTCGAACATGGCATTAGAGGTTGCCATGGTAGGGAGTGCGATGAAAATACCGTTGCCCTGTCCATTTATCATGAGGCGTTGTGCAAGTAGAAGCGCCGCCTCCGTCTTTCCTGAGCCGGTAACATCTTCGAGAATAAAAAGCTGGGGAGAATCTGAGACGGGGCATTCGGTTATATGGTGCTGCATGGGTGCCGGTTCTTTGATTTTTGGAAACATCGCAGAAAAAGAATCGGCGGACTGTCGCGCATTGGCAAGGCCGATTCCCGCGTCTATAATGGCCTGCTCTGCCCGTGGAAGGGCACGGGTTTGCCAGTATTCCG
>JADFXI010000134.1 GCA_015233655.1 Nitrospirota bacterium
GGGAAGGCTAAGAGTAGGCGGAGCCGTAGGTATAGGTGAGGAGGCCCTGCACCGTGCCGAACTCCTTGTAAAGGCCGGGGTAGACATTCTGGCCATTGACACCGCTCACGGCCATTCCAAGGCAGTGATCAACACGCTTAAAGAAATAAAGAAGAAATTTGACATAGATGTTATTGCAGGAAATGTTGCGGCTGCAGATGGTGCACGGGATTTGATAAAGGCAGGGGCCGATGCCATAAAGGTCGGCATAGGACCTGGCTCTATATGTACTACAAGGATAGTGGCCGGAGCCGGAGTTCCCCAGCTTACCGCTATAAAAAACTGCTATGAAGTCGCATCCAGGACAGGCATCCCGATCATAGCGGATGGCGGAATAAAATATTCAGGCGACGTAACTAAGGCGATTGCTGCCGGTGCTCATTGCATAATGATAGGTAGTCTGTTTGCCGGAACTGAAGAATCACCCGGAGAGATCATCCTCTTTCAGGGCAGAAGCTACAAAGTCTACAGGGGAATGGGTTCTATCGGGGCCATGGAACAGGGAGCAAAGGACCGGTACGGGCAGCAGGGAGTCGAAAAGGACAAGCTTGTGCCTGAAGGCGTGGAAGGAAGGGTCCCGTACAAAGGGCCTGTCTCGGAAAGCATGCGCCAATTGACAGGAGGCCTCCGCTCAGGCATGGGATACAGCGGATGCGCGACACTCGAAGAATTGAGAAAGAACGCCAAATTTATACGTATTACAAATGCGGGATGGAGAGAGAGCCATGTCCACGATGTTATTATTACTAAAGAGGCTCCCAATTACCGGATAGAACAATAACCTGTTACCTTGAGTTGAAGATATGACACATGACGATAAAATATTAGTCCTCGATTTCGGCTCTCAGTATACTCAGCTTATAGCCAGAAGGATACGTGAAGGCAAAGTATATTCAGAGATATTGCCGTTTAATGCATCCATTGAGAAGATACGTGCCTTCAAGCCAAAAGGCATTGTCCTGTCGGGAGGCCCGTCAAGTGTATACGACAGCGGCTCTCCTGTTCCTGACATGGATCTCTTCGGGCTGGGCGTCCCGGTACTCGGCGTGTGCTACGGCATGCAGTTGATGGCCCACTTCCTGGGAGGGAAAGTGGCTAAGGCTGCAAAGAGGGAATACGGCAAGGCGGAATTTCTGGTTGATGACGATGCCGACCTACTTAAGGGGATAACGCAGAAATCCAAAGTCTGGATGAGCCACGGAGACAGGATCGAACTTTTGCCGAAAGGGTTTGCCGTTGCGGGACATACGGGCAATTCCCCCATAGCAGCTATGTCCGACAAAGAGCGGAAACTCTACGCCCTTCAATTTCATCCCGAGGTGGTCCACACGGACGAAGGGACGCTCATACTGCGGAATTTTGTTTATAATATTTGCGGATGCAGGCCTACGTGGGCCATGTCGTCCTTTATAGAATGGTCGTCAGCCGATATCCGGGCAACTGTCGGCGATAAGAAAGTGGTCTGCGCATTGAGCGGCGGCGTTGATTCGTCCGTTGTCGCGCTCCTCCTCCACAAGGCAATTGGAGGCAACCTTACCTGTATTTTTGTTGATAATGGTCTTCTGAGAAAAGGCGAGGCAGAGAAAGTGAAGAGGACCTTTGAGGATAATTTTCATATAAAACTTTATTACGTCGATGCGCGAGCGAGGTTCCTTGAAAAGCTTGCAGGCGTGACAGAGCCTGAGAAAAAGAGAAAAATTATCGGCAATGAGTTTATAGCTGTTTTTGAAGAGGAGTCAGGAAATATAAAAGATGCCGACTATCTCGCCCAGGGGACGCTTTACCCGGATGTCATTGAAAGCGTTTCCTTCAAGGGACCGTCGGCTGTCATTAAAAGTCATCATAATGTCGGAGGGCTTCCTGAGGTGATGAAGTTAAAACTTGTTGAGCCTTTAAGGGAGCTTTTCAAGGATGAGGTGCGCGTACTCGGCGAGGAACTCGGGCTTCCCGAGGAGATCTGCTGGCGTCATCCTTTTCCCGGCCCCGGGCTGGCCATACGGTGCATTGGGGAGATTACTGCAGAGAACCTTGAAATACTCAGAGAATCTGACGCCATCGTTCTTGAGGAAATAAAAACGGCGGGGTTATACCGGGAAATATGGCAGGCCTTCGCTGTAATCCTTCCGATAAAGAGCGTGGGTGTGATGGGCGATGAACGGACCTATGAAAGTGTTGTTGCAGTGCGGGCAGTTACCAGTCTCGACGGCATGACTGCAGACTGGGCCAGGATTCCTTCCGACACATTGGAGAAAATATCAAACAGGATCATAAACGAAGTAAAAGGCGTCAACAGGGTGGTTTACGATATAACCTCAAAGCCGCCCGGCACGATTGAGTGGGAGTGATGGACATTGATTTATACATTAAAGAGAAGAAGGCGCTTGTAGACGCGTTTCTGGAGAGATATTTTTCGCATACTGTTGTGCCTGAGACGCTCCATAAGTCGATAACCTATTCGCTCTCGGCAGGCGGAAAAAGGATTAGGCCTGTTCTCTGCCTTGCCGCATATGAGGCTTGCGGCAGGGACCCTGTCGAAGCGGTCCCTTATGCTACGGCGTTCGAACTGATACACACCTATTCATTGATCCACGATGACCTGCCTGCAATGGACGACGATGACTTAAGAAGGGGAAAACCGACAAACCACAAGGTTTTCGGTGAGGGGATGGCCATACTGGCTGGTGACGCCCTTTTAACAGAGGCGTTTTATCTTCTTTCAAACATGAACTCTTTAGCTATTGATAGGGAAGGCGCTGTCCCTGAATCTGCGATATTAAAGATGATACATGAACTTGCCGGAGGAGCCGGCATGCTCGGCATGGTAGGCGGCCAGGCCCAGGACCTGCTTTCAGAAAATGAAGAGCCTGATGCTGAAACTCTTTTTTTTATTCATAAATGCAAAACAGCCGCGCTTATAACATCGTCAGTAAAAGCCGGCGGAATTCTGGCGTGTTGCAGCGAAGAAAAGCTGGGCTCTCTGGAACGCTATGGGGAGAACACGGGATTTGCATTTCAGGTCGTTGATGATATACTGGATGTGGAGGGTGAAACTGAAGTGCTGGGTAAGACTGCAGGCTCGGACGAAAAGAAAAAGAAAATGACCTATCCGAAACTTTATGGCATCGATGAATCCAGGAGAAGGGCCAGAGAACTGGTTGACATGGCGATTGAGGCATTGACTTCTTTTGATGAAAAAGCCGATCCCCTGCGCAAGATAGCGCAACGACTGCTTGAAAGGAGAAGTTGATTCAAAGATGCTGATTGAAGACATAAAATCACCGCTGGATTTAAAGTTGCTGAAACAGGATGAACTGAGTATTCTTGCCGAAGAACTGCGCACCCTTATTATAGGCAGGGTCTCGATAAACGGCGGACATCTGGCTTCCAACCTCGGAGTGGTCGAACTCACTATTGCTTTGCACCATGTATTTAATTCTCCGGTGGATAAGATAATTTGGGATGTCGGTCATCAATCTTATTCTCATAAGCTTCTCACCGGCAGGTACAATGAATTCCCTACCATAAGGAAGTATAAGGGCATATCCGGTTTCCCGAGAATTTCCGAGAGCCCGCATGATGCATTCGGCACAGGCCATAGCTCCACATCCATCTCGGCGGCGCTTGGTATAGCTGAAGCAAGGGATTTTATCGAAAAATTTCAAATCTCGGACCTCGAGTCTCATAAGGCCGGGAAGGTCATAGCCGTAATAGGCGACGGGGCGCTGACATCCGGCCTCGCTTTTGAGGGACTGAACCATGCAGGTCATCTGAAAAAAGATATTGTCGTGATCCTTAATGATAATGAGATGTCGATATCGCAGAATGTCGGCGCGCTCTCGAATTACCTGAACAGGGTATTGACCGGCGTGTTCTATCAGAAGTTGAAAAAAGAGACGAGGGCGATCCTGGAAGGGATTCCGGGTATCGGGGAATCTGTCGCTAAAATTGCACAGAGGGCCGAAGGCAGCCTTAAAGGGTTTTTTCTGCCCGGAGGGCTGTTTGAGGACCTTGGATTTAATTATTTGGGGCCTATTGACGGCCATGATATTCCGCTGCTGATAGAGACCTTGAGCAGGATAAGAAAGGCCCGGGAGCCTATTCTCCTCCATGTGGTAACAAAGAAAGGCAAGGGGTATAAATTTTCCGAGGAAGACCCGTGCATTTATCATGGAATCGGTCCCTTTGAGGTGGATACAGGCATAGCGCAGGGGGCCTCTGTCGCCGGACAGGTTCATGACGGATGTATAGCGTTCTGTGATATATTCGGCAATGCTCTTACTGAATTAGCCGAAGCGGATGATCGTATTGTTGCTATCAGCGCGGCCATGAAAGAAGGAACAGGGCTGGCGGCCTTTGCTGACAAGTTCCCAGACCGCTTCTATGATGTCGGCATTGCAGAGCCTCACGCGGCAACTTTTGCAGCAGGTCTGGCAAGCCAGGGGCTTAGACCGGTGGTGGCCATATATTCAACTTTTATGCAGAGGGCCTATGATGAGATCATCCATGATGTATGCCTTCAAAATCTGCCGGTTGTGTTCGCCGTTGACAGGGCCGGTATTGTCGGCGAGGATGGACCGACACATCAGGGACTGTTCGATATATCGTTCCTGCGACATATTCCCAATCTAATTTTTATGGCGCCCAAGGACAGTTATGAGATGATGGAAATGCTGAAACTGGCCTTGAAACGTAACGGCCCGGCAGTACTGCGTTATCCAAGGGGAAAGGTAAGTCCTTATGCCGGTCTTGGCGTCGGTCGAACGGATATAAAGATGGGGAAATCGGAAATAATAATGGACGGAAAAGATATCGCCTTTCTTGCAGTGGGCAATTCAGTGTATCCGGCGCTGAAGGCCGCTGCCATGCTGAAAAAGGACAATATCGAGGCTTGCGTTGTCAATGCACGGTTTATCAAACCGCTTGACGAGGAAAACATACGGGCAATCGCTGAGAGGACGAAGCGTATAATAACAGTTGAAGAAAACGTGCTGGCCGGCGGCTTTGGCTCGGCTGTGCTCGAATACCTTAACCGTGACGGGCTTTACGATGTGGCAGTACGCCGGATCGGCATTGATGATGAATTCGTCGAGCACGGCTCCCAGGCGCTGCTGAGGAAGCAATACGGTCTCGATGAGGACGGATTATACAGGGCTGCAAAGGCTTTTCTGGAGGTCACAGCGCCTACGGTCAGGCTGTAGCTGTAAGTTGGATAACGGGAAGGTCCAAAGTTAATCTGCCTTGAAGTTCAGCACTTCGTAGATTTTCCGTGACAGTTCCTCCATAGTAAAAGGTTTCTGGATGAATCCGTCACAACCGCGTTCGAGGATTTTAGCAGCCTCTCCTTCAATGCTGTATCCGCTCGAAAGGATAACCTTTACATTGGGATTTATTTCCTTAAGCTTATCGTAGATTTCACCGCCACTGACAGTCGGCAAGATCATATCAAGAATGACAAGGTGAACCCCTTCCTTATTCTTGTTATAAAGCTCGATTGCTTCATTTCCACTTTTAGCAGAAAGCACATTGTAACCAAGGGCCTTCAGCATTTCTCCTCCGATTTCAATAACCACATCCTGATCATCGACCAGTAGGATCGTGCCTGCCTTTTTTCCTATTTCTGCCGGTTCTTTTTTATTTAGGACCGGCATTTTCCCGGAGGCCGGAAGGTAAATACTGAAAGTTGCCCCTTTCCCTTTTTCACTGCATACGTTTATGGTGCCGCCGTGGTTCCTTACAATTCCATATGCAGAAGCCAGCCCGAGCCCCGTTCCTTTTCCAAGTTCTTTCGTTGTGAAGAAGGGGTCAAATATCCTCTTTTGTATATTCTCGTCAATACCGATTCCTGTATCGGCCACGGATGTTTTCACATAAAGGCCGGCATTTATCGATAGGAACTTGCAACTCTCTTCATCAAGGTTAACGTTGCTGGTTTCAATATACAGATTTCCACCTGACGGCATTGCCTGCCAGGCGTTAACGAATAGATTTAGTAAGACCTGTTCGATCTGTCCCCTGTCTATTTCTACGCTGTGGAGGTCCTGCTGTAATTTCCTGTGAATGGAGATCTCTTTTTTAGTGCGGCCGAACATGTCAGAGGCCTTTGTTATAAGCTCATTCAGGTCTGTCGGCATGACCTCATATTTTCCGCCCCGCGCAAAGCCCAGCAACTGCTTGCTCAGTTCTGCCCCACTTTGCACCAAATGTTCGATAGTACGCATTCTATTATAATTGGGATGTGTTTCATCTATGTCCATCATCATCAGGGACGTATAACCGAGTATCCCCATGAGGAGATTATTGAAGTCATGGGCAATCCCCCCTGCCAATGTACCTATCGCTTCCATCTTCTGGGACTGCAGCAGTTGAGCTTCCAGCCTCTTTTGCTGAGTAATATCCCGGAAAAAATTCAGTGTTGCAGACTTGCCTTCCCATTTTATGGGGATTGTATTGGCCTCCATCCAAAGTGTGTCATCGGTTTTTGTGATGGCCCTGAATGTGTACGTACCGCAATTGCTATCTCCCAGAAGTCGTCTCTCAAAGTTCATGCCTGCCGCGCCCCTGTCTTCAGGATGGATGAAATCCATTAAAGACATGCTGCTCAACTCGGCGTTTGTATAACCTAAAATCGATGTCATCCATGGATTTGGAAACTTCATAAGCCCGTCCTGAAAAATAAAAATGGCCTCATTCGCATTATCCACGACAGAGCGGTATTTCTCCTCCGATTCCTGCAGCCCGGCCAAAGCACGCTCGCGGTCGGTTATATCTGTAAAAACCCCAACGAGTCCTCCGAGCGACCCGTCGGCCTTCTGAAACGTCGCCTTGTAGAAAATCACGTTGTGCAGGCTGCCGTCTGCGTATTTCAACATGGCTTCATAAACTTGCGTGCCACCCGACAGAAAAAGGGCATTGTCAGCCTCGAAATAGACATCGGCTAAAGCCTTTGGCCAAAGATCATAAACCGATTTGCCGATAATCTGATCTTTAGACATGCCGACATATTTTTCAAAAGCCTCATTGCAGCCTGAATAAAACCCCTCCTTGTCCTTGTAAAACAAAGGGCTTGGGATGGAGTTGATAAGGACTTGCAGAAAGATGGTATTGCTCCGGAGCGAATCCTCTGTCTTTTTTCTTTTTTGAGTGTTTACGCCGAGAGCGGCTATCATGCCGAGAAGAACAAGGATCGTTGCTGAAACAGCCCATACTTTCCCAGAGTTCTCTTCATAAAATGAGACTGGTTTGTTGAAAACAATACTGCCTTTAGGCAGCTGTTCGGGCCCTATCCCGAAGAGCTTCAACTTCACAAAGTCAAACATGTATTGTTTGGGACTATAGCCGACAACCGGAATCGAAGAAGGTTTTTCACCATTAAGGACGCGGAGCGCAAGTTTTGCAGCCGTGTCCCCTTGGGAATATCCTGTTGTCAGCAATCCGCCAACTGTTCCAAGCCCGTTATAGATATCCCAGCAGGTATAGACAGGGGCAGAGGTTTTCTCCTTAACGATTCGAAAGCTCTCGTCCCACGAAAAGACCTTGCCGAAGCGATCCCTAAAAAAAA
>JADFXI010000135.1 GCA_015233655.1 Nitrospirota bacterium
GAGAGACAAGGTGCTGTCCATTTCCTTCTCGACACTCGCTTCCACAGTCAGGATAGAAATGGAGAGACAAGGTGCTGTCCATTTCCTTCTCGACACTCGCTTCCACAGTCAGGATAGAATAGAAGTCCCCTTTTTTACTCGCATCAGCAGGGGCAAGAAGGATATTGTCTTCATATACTTCATGGACATCGGTTGAAAGAGAGAAATCGGCTGCCTCCGAATGACGCAAAAAAGCAACCACAAATAAAGACAAAAAAACAAAAATGAACAAAATTATATTGTTATGTCTGAACATCGCCAAGTTTTTTTAATGAGTATGACCACCCATGCCACCGCCCATACCGCCGCTTCCTGTACCACCGCCCATGCCGCCACTTCCTGTACCACCGCCCATGCCGCCGCTTCCCATCCCGCCCTTTCCGGCGCCCATTCCTGAACCCTGAGAAGACGGTCCCATCATTTGTCCCGGACCCATCCCGTTGTGCATTTGACTGCTACTACCCTTGCCCATTACAGAGTCCATGTTTCTCATCACGTCGTCAACTTTCCAGCCTTCTTTCAAAGCCATTCCCATGTCTCTTTCCATTGAGAACAGATCCCTCTCAGAATAACCTTTGTCTATTGCTCTACTGACAAGTCTTGATGAACTATTAACAGGCATTCCCATATCAGATAGGGAAACCATTGTCGAAATAGCAGCGTTAAATCTACGCAGGGACGGGTATTTAGCTTTCACCTGTGAGCCAATATAGGTTATTGTTTCGGCAGGCACCAATTTTTCGAGCGCCTTTGCAACATTTTGTGTCGTCTCTTCTTTGTGAGCGGGCCTCTCAACTTTAAGCCCTTCTTTGACGAGTTTGGTTACTATCCTATCTGCAACGGCAAGTTTATCCAGCAGCCTTATGGTTGCACCGGTGACTTTATCGGGAGGGACCCCCTTAGACAGACCCTGTTGTATTCTGTCGAGAACGGGCCTTGCAGGAAGGTTCTGCTCCGCAGTCTTTACGGATAGAGAAATGGCTTCCTCGATGGCTTTCACTTCCCAGCCCCTTAAAAGTGCCCGCTTTATGATTATTGCCAAGTCAACTGGAGGTATGCCCTTTTGTTCGGCATTAGAGGCACTTTTAAGAAGTGAGTTTTTTGCCTGTAGCGATAATGTTGATTGGTCAATTACGGACTTGATATCGTCTTTACCGGAATCAGCGGCGGCGCAGAGCGTAACAACAAATAAAGAAACGACAATTATCAGAAGACACGAGAGTAGGTATTCAAGAGAACTGTATCTTTTCATAAATTGCTGACCCGTACCATAGAATTTTTACCGCCGAATCCATCATCCTGATAAACATCGGCATTAGGATCGGGAATCCAGACCTTGCCGTCCACAACAAACATGTAATTGTATGTCCCGGGCTTTAATGGCACCTGGACTGTCCACATTCCATTAGTCTGCCTGCTCATAGTGCTACCGTTTACACTCCACTTATTAAAATCCCCGGCAACAGCAACTTCTTTGGCATTCGGGGCATACAGTTTGAAAGTCACCTGGTTAGCGTTTTCCGTATAAGACGCCGGCGTTACTGCAAATTGCTTGTTCTGGATTTGAATCACACTCCCAACTATTACGGTAAACAGAGCAACTGCAAAAGCAGTGGCCATGTTCCATCTCAGCACTCTTTGCCCAAAAAGAAAATTCCAGAATGTTTTACCTGGAGCTGTATTGCGAGGCAGCCTGCCCATAACATTGGTTGTGAAAGATGCCGGTACAGGCACTCTTTCGCACTTTTCTAACATATTCGCTGTATCCGTAAGAGCATCGAACTCTTTCTTCAAGTGCTGATCACTGTTTACCACGGAAAGAAGCTCCCGTAGTTCTTCGGAAGACGCCTCCCCATCAAGGGCCTTATGAAAAATATCCGTGCATTCAGTCATGAGCACACCATTGTCCCAATAGTTTCTTCATCATATCCCGCGCCCTGTGGGTCCTGACCTTCAGTGTATCGGCCCTCACGTTCAGAAGGGCCTCCATCTCTTTATAATCGAGGCCTTCCATGTGCTTAAGAATAATCGCTTCCCGGTACTCATCCGGCAAGGCATTAAGCGCTTCCTGTATCCTGTCCGCAAGCTGCTTCCGGAGAAGTTCGCCTTCCGGATTCATCCCGTAAGAACAGGGAACGGTATCAGCTATTTCGTCCAACGCGACATAAGGCTTCAATCTCTTCAGATGGTCCCTGCATTTATTCAGAGCGATACTGCAGAGCCAGGACGAAAATTTGGCAGTCCCTTTAAAGTCCTTCAGAGCACTGTACGCTGAAATAAAGCTTTCCTGCGCTATGTCGTTTGCCGCTTCCAAATCCCCGACCATCCTGTAAGCGATGTTGTAAATCATCTCTTTGTATCTGTCCACCAGTATCGCATATATCTCTGAATTGCCTTCGATGCAACTCCTGATAATCGCGCCTTCATCCGAATGCATTTATCCTTTCCTGCTTATAAGACTGTTAAAAATCCAAAACGTTACACTGTGCAACTCATTTGTTTATCATTATGACAGAATTTTTTCCGCCAAGACCATCCTCTTCGGCAAGGGCCGCAGGATCCAACAGCCATTTTTCTCCATCAACAAGGAAAAGGTACTCATAACGCCCTTCAGACAGGGGTATCACAATACTCCATTTCCCGCTCTCATCCGGACCAGTCATAGGTTGACTTTCAGTGTCCCACTGATTAAAACTGCCGGCAAGCACGACCTTTTTTGCATCGGGAACTGTAATGGAGAATAGGATGCCGCCATCGACGGTCTGAGGACCGTACTGACGCATGACGCAGCCCTGAAGGACAAATAGAGTGAATAGCATAAATATTATTATGCGTGTCCATATGAGAGGACGATGCTTTATGCATTGTTGCGAAACAAGCATACTATTTAAGTATAAAACCATGAACTCACAAAATACAGCGTTATTTACCTTTTAATGAAAGACTATAATCCGCTTGTGACGGAAACTTGATGCGTTCTCTGAGACCTAGCCCTGAGCTCGACAGGCCCCTCAAACCCGACTGAGGAGCCTGCAGCAAGAACAGGGATGCTATTGAATCGCAACCTTGGCAACCTGTGAGCCATCGAAATTCAGAATATAAAGATAAGACGCGTTAGCCGACGTAAACCCCACGTCGGTTGTAGTGACATAGATATGGCTACCCGAGATTACAGGCGCCGATGCAAAATCTCCATCCAGCGATACCGACACAGGAGTTGAAGAAGATGTGAAAGGTAACGAAAGTATATATAAGGTCAATTGGCTGTTGCTGCTGCCGCTATTGAAATCCATCATATATCCAGAGAGAGACGATGTCAAAACCATAGTGCTTCCGGAGACGACAGGAGTTGAAACTATTCCCTCCAAAGTGACTGAAGTGCTATTGCCGGCAGTTGTTATGGCGCTTATTGTAGATTCATATGAATATGAATAAGTGCGTGATGAGGTGGAGTTGGTGGCTGTACCGCCATAGCTGACAACATACGCCGTACCATTGGAGGCTACCACAGGGGTGTTTGTCATCCCGCTTGTCATGTTGAACCATTGTTTGTTCATCATCGCCTCTGAACTTACTGCCCCATTCATCATGCCGGAAGTCGAACCAGTTCCGCTGCTTGTACCACCGGTGCCACCCATCATCGCTTCGGAATGGGAAAACCCAGCGATCACAATTATCAACGTTAACAACGCCGTCCTGATAATAACTTTATATCTCATTGTTTTATCCTCCTTTTATGCAATAACAAATACTTGCAATCCATAGCAGATTACTACAAAAATGTGAACCAATTGTGAAGGCTGCCCATTTAAAAAGTTTATAAGACTATTTCAGTTACCTACTGCCACCCATCATACCACCGTACGTACCAGTTGCACTGTTTGATGCGCCACCTGTTATGCCACCACCCATGCCGCCATGATAACCAGTCGTGCTGTTTGATGCACCTGTCCCTGCGCCCATCATGCCACCGTACGTACCGGTTGCGCTATTCGATGCACTGCTTGTTATGCCGCCCATCATGCTGCCACGAGTGCTTGTGGTGCTGGTTGATGAGGCGGCTCCCATTCTGCCCATACCCATACTTCTTCCGCCCGCAAATGCCATGACTGACATCAAAGAAACGATCAAAATCACTCCGACAATCCCTGAAACAAAATGCTTTTTCATTGTTGCTACCTCCTTTGGACATCAGACTGTAAAACAGTCTTTATTTTGAACTTGATATTATTACTATGATTACCTCATCATGCCGCCTGTTGTACCATTAGTTCCACCTGTCTTTGTTCCATTTGTCGAACCCATCATGCCGCCAAGCGTAGCCATCATACCGCCCGGAGACATATTTGTGACACCTGACTTGTTGTTTGTGTTGCTTGTCTCAAATTGGGTGAAATTTTGGGACATAAGAGTCATCATGCTGGTTAAAGTCTGGGATCCCGAGGAACTCGTGTCCTTAAGGGAATTCGCTATTGTGGACATTATGGTCGATATGCTTATGTTGTTTGCAGCAGCTGTTTGAGACATACCAGCAAGCATCATGCCGTAATAGGCCGAACTCGTATTTCCGGCTGCTGAGGATGCGGTTACGTTCATCGGCATGGTATGCACGATATCGTTCACACCAAATTCCGTCCCCATCATCGTGTTTGCAAGGGTTATCATGTCGCTCGTCATTGCGTTGCCCATGTATTGCACAGCCGTTTCCGTGAGCGGGGTAACGGCTACCGAGGCATTGCCGGAAGCATTGCTGAGAGCGGTCCTTAACACCATCGAACCCATCTGCACGGTTTTGCCTGTGGCCTCATCCATATAGGAGCCACCAGTCACCTGGACCAACATAGCGCTTGTGTAAGACCCCATATTTGCTGTGAATGAACCGTCCTGCCCGGTAGTCGTCGAAGCAATTAAATTACCCACCTGTCCATTTGTTATGGCATAGATCGAAACAGTCCCATTCGCTATAGGCCCCTTCGAAGCCAGGCCGTTGATCATCGTGCTGCCGACCATTGTGCCATTAGTCGAACCGCCTGTCGAACCCGTCCCACCGGTGCTCATCATCCCACCCGGAGACATCGTTGTAACACCTGTCTTATTGTTGGAGTTCTTGGTTTCAAAATCACTGAAGCGCTGGGACATTGTACTCATCAGCGATGTTAAGGCCTGGGTGCCTGCGGAACTGGTATCTTTGAGGTCATTTGCTATATTGGACATTATGGTCGAAATGCTCAGATTATCTGTTGATGCCATCTGTGACATGGCTGCAAGCATTAGTCCGTAGTATGTTTGACTGTCCTGACCTGTTACAGCCGTGGCGCTTACGTCGTGAGGCAATGTATGAACGATGTCGGACATTCCGAATTTTGTTGCCATCATCGTATTCGCAAGGGTGATCATATTTGTCGTGAGTGTGCCGCCCATGTACTGAACTGCCGCTTCTGTGAGAGGCGTTACGGCAACCGAGACATTACCTGCCGCATTATCAACGGCGGTCCTTAACACCATAGAGCCCATCTGAGCAGTCTTTCCTGTGGCCTCATCCACATAAGAGCCGCCTGTGACCTGAACCATTATTGGGCCGTTATAAGCGCCAAGGCTTGCCGAGAAAGTACCGTCCGACATGGTAGTAGAGGTAGCCAGCAAGCTCCCCATTTGGCCATTTGTAATGGAATAAACTGAAGCTGTGCCGTTCGATACAGGCCCCTTCGAAGCCAGGCCGCTAATAATAGTGCTGCTGTTTGTGCTACCCGTGGTGTTGCCGGTCGATGGCGTCAACGATGTGCCACCACCTCCACCGCCGCATCCCGTTAAAACCACAATCGCCAATAAAGTTAATAAGAGCGCCAAGACTTTGTAATTCTTCTCCTGATTCATAATTTTGTTCTCCTTATTTGCGTCCCGATTTCTTGTATCCTTGGGTCTTTCCCTTAAAAATCAGAACATTTGTTTGATATGATTTTGATTTCTACATGTAAGACGAGGAAAAACGGAAAACGTTACAAGCTTTTTAATTCAGACAATGCATCCGTTTGTCATTCGCATCTTCTTTATTAATTTTCGCAACTTCTTTGTTACATTCGCATCCTCTTTGCAATTTCACAATAACCACGGAAAGCAGCCGCAGACTGAATCTAAAGAAAGGTGATCAGGTGTGGGCATTATTCAACTCGTTTGCCGTGGTGTTGCATATTGATTGACCGGGGTCCTAGGCAAAATCATCGAAAGACCTTGTGGCTCAAAATATAAATATTGAAACAACCGCAGTTATGAGCACAATATATACAATATCCACCTTCCTGTATAGTGCGGCAAATGAAACACAACACAGTAAGACCCTAATAATATCCCAATGTACGGCAATCGCAAACTTTACGGCTACAAAGAAAAGGAGGCCGACAAATGATGCGAGTATCCCGTTAGCAGCTTTAAGGAAATATGAATACGCTTTCAATCTGTCCATAACCGGTGTTATAGCGATCACCATCAATAAAGAGGGGGTAAATATCGCGACAGTTGAGACAAAGGCACCGGTTATTCCATGAGTCAGATACCCCACGAAGGTTGAGGTTATAACAATCGGGCCGGGTGTTACCTGTCCGAGTGCGATGCCATCCATAAATGTTTTGTTGTCAATCCAACCTCTTACCTCAACAATCTCATGCAACATAAGAGGCAAGGATGCAAACCCGCCGCCAAAAGCAAACAGATCAATCCTCATCATCAGCACGGCAAGACTAAAGATTTTTGTATCACTTAGATAGAGCATGAGAAGCCCTAAAATCAAAATGAAGAGAATTACGGAGAGCTGTTTGACACTATTGCAGTCTGTTTCTCTTTCAAAAGCTGTTGCAGGAATAATGGCCTCGCCGTTTAGAGATAAAATGCCGATCAAGGCGGCCCCAAAAATTACAATAAAAGGACTTACTCCGGTCCCTAGGGCGATGGCGGCTGTTGAGGCAAGAAGTACATCTTTGTAATTCTTGAAAGCGGTCTTGCCAAAGGAATATGTTGCGTGCACGACGATTGCTACAACAACAACCTGCAGACCGTTAAACAATGAGACAATCTTAGAAACTTGATGATACTTTTGATACAGAAATGAAAGTATCATCATCAAAATAAATGCGGGCAGACCGAAGCCGATAAATGATGCCAGTGAGCCTGCAATACCCCTTGCCCGAAGCCCCACATACGCGGCGGTCTGCATGGCGGTAGCGCCTGGTATCGTTTGGCAGAGTGCAACTCCATCCTTAAATTGTTCTTCGTCAAGCCACTTATGGCGGTCTACTGACATTCCTCGTATATATGCGACCATGGCCGGACCGCCAAAGGCGGTCAGGCCAAGCTTGAGGAAAGACAGAAAAAGATTTCCCATGGTGGGCTTACGGTTCAAGTATTAACCCGGCAATTTAATATATAAACTATGCCGCATACCTGATTCTCGGATGCTCAAAGTATTTTCTTACCCGCCCTGGAAGTTTTTGAAGTTTTCTCATGTGTGATACCATCTTCCGTTTTAAT
>JADFXI010000136.1 GCA_015233655.1 Nitrospirota bacterium
TCAACGCTAAGGACGCCTAATACCTCGTTCTTGAATTTAATAGGAACGCACAAAAAAGAGATATTCTCCTTGCGTATTGTTTTTCGTGCCCCTGTTCTGTTAAGAAATAGCGGTTCGTCGCCGATGTTGGGTATTACAATAGGGGAGCCGTGTTTTGCGACTTGTCCGATGATGCCTTCGCCGAGCCGGTATCTGCCGCGTTTTATCTCCTCTTCCGACATGCCGTAAGCGGCTACGATTGAGACCTCATTATTGCTGCGCAGAGCCACCGTTCCCCTGTTCATATCAAGGTATTCGGACAGCATTCTCATTACTCCCCTGAGGTTCGGCCCGAGGTTGAGTGAAGATCCCAGGAGCTTGCTGATCTCGTATAGAGCGGACATCTCAACGGTCTTATTATCTCTATGAGCCATAATTGACAGTTTACTGAAAAAACTACAAAAATGTAAAGGTGCTTATTTTATTGTAGCAAGCGATAATTACGGTCTTGTATGGATATTAGTCAATCAACTGAATAAAAAAGATGCAATATCGAAAATGGTAGTGGTATAATTATTCGCTCGGAGGTGAAAGCGTTATGTCATATAAGCAAGGCATGCCATTATTCCATATATCTTTAGCGGCCGTAATACTGGCGGCCGGTATCTGTTGCAATGTTTTTGCGGGGGGGGCGGACTGGAAGCCTTATGCCGCAGACAAGAAGTTTTCCTATTATTATGATGCGAACAGGGTTGCTTATCCATATAAGGCCATTCACAATGTTCTGAATGTTGAGGTTGCCAAAGTAGGCATAATCAAAGTCTGGACAAAACGGGTAATCAAGGATGAAAAAGGCCGCGAATGGCAGACAAAGGAATTGAAGAAGTCGGGGCTCGCAACCAAGGGGTATGATCGCTACGAATATACGATATCCAGCAAAGAACTTAGTTGTCCTGATAAAAAGTATAGGCTGTTTTCAGAGACCGATTACAGCAAAGACGGAAATGAATTAGGTTCGTCTGTAAAGGAGCCAGGCTCTGCGAATTGGGAACCCATACTTCCGGACTCTGAAACAGAAGCGCTGCAGCTTGTCATTTGCAGGAAGCCGAAAAATAAGGAGTCAGATCCTGCGGCTGTGCAGACTGAGGGCCAATAATCATTTCTGAGGCGACTGCATTTTTGTGATCTGGGGGGCGATCCCCTGCGGATCCTTTGTGGAAATTATTACGACCGCGCCATCCGATGTCATGATCAGCATCGCTTCCTTTTCGTTTTTTCGTAAAACCTTGCTGATGGTAAATGATGCCCCGGGCTCATAGAGGTTTTTTGTCTTGAGCGTTTCTCCTTCGAGCCAGGCCATTACAAGAGAGCTTTTTTGATGCACAAGATCATTCGCACTGAAAAGAGCTGTTTCTCCAACGAAATACATGAGGGAGTTGATGATGAGTTTTTCATCATCCGTCTTGTATTTTATTCTCATCATGAGTTTTTTCTGGTCCATTTATACCGCCTAAACCGGGGGGGATTTATAATTATTTTTCGGTTTCATGTTTTGTGTTCCGTTTTTTCAAGATCTTTTTTAGCTTCGGCATCCTTTTCGGGTAATATTTCAATTTCATCCGGCCGGTTTATCTCTTTTTTAAACCCTTTAATGGCCTTTCCCATACCTGATGCTATTTCCGGCAACTTCTTCCCGCCGAAGAGGACCAGTACAATTGCGAGTATTACCAAAGAATCCTGCATGCTCAGCATAGTTTCCTCCTTAAGAGATGACTGACGTCTTTATTAACCCACAATATATTAAAAAAAATCAAACTATTAGAATTGTGTGACTGGGCCAATTTTTTTTAACAATTCCATGACCGGGAACCTGTTTGCCCGAAGAAATGTTAAGTTTTCGGAACGGTATTTACTTTTGGTAAACAGCATTGTAAAGTAAGTCAGGAGTTTATGATTGCTCTGCCGTCATTGCAGCAATAATTGGAGTGACAGCATGATAGAGATTCAAATAGATAATGATCGGCGCTTGGTTTTGGCTACTGCAACAGGAGTTCTGAGCGAAGAAGATATTCTTACATATATGGAAGAGTTTTGGTCTCTCCAGGGTGTAGAAGGATATAATGAGTTGCTGGACTTGAGAGAGGTCAAGCCTGCCGTATCTTTTTCATCAAAGAGGCTACGAGATCTTTCACAACTTGCGGCTTCTATGGATGTTCAAACAACTGCAACAAAGTTTGCGATTGTCGTCCAGGACGACTTCTTGTTCGAGTTTGCGCGCACCTATGAGATATACCGAAATTCTAATCCTCAAAGTACAAAGCATTTTTGTACTTTCCGAACGATGCAGGACGCTTTGGCATGGATCGGCGAGAATAAATTGAGGAATTGAATGCCATGGCACAGTGCAGACAAAAAAGGAATAAAACAAGAGCTGTCGTAAAAAACATGAGCCTGACCGCAGCTATCTTGACGATAGTTTTTATGGCATTGGTAGCCATTTATCAGCTGACCTCCAGTCAAAGGAACCTCGCCGACGATTTGAACGTTGCATTCAGTAATCACCATAAGTAACCTCACTGCATTTTTACTGAATCGTTTGTTGACCTATTGGCTGATACTGGCATATAATACCAGTGTGAAGGCAGACCTTGTAAAACATATCAAGGTTGAGGATGAGGCGGGCAATCTCGTAGAGATCAAGATTTGGCAGTTACAAGCGCCGTCTCCCGACAAACCTCATGGGTATAAGTATTCGATGGCATACATAGTTAACGGCATGAGGGTCATAGGTTACGACAACTCTGAAGGGAAGGGCGATCACCGACATTATGGAGAAAATGAGACCGCATATGTTTTTCGCAGCATTGACAAATTATTGGATGACTTTGATAACGATATAGAACGCTTTAAACGAGGTGATAAGCTATGAGAATAAAAAAAGTGAAGATTGGAATAAGAAGCCTTAAGGACTCCTTTAATGATGTAAAGGATGTGGTCAAGAGGATCGAGGCGGGAGAGAAGCTGAAGCCTGTTACAGAACCTGAGATATATTTTGAGAGTTTTGATGTTGTCCGTAAGGCATTAACTCCAAAGCGGCTTGAACTCATGCATATTATCAAAACTGGGCATCCTTCTTCGGTCAATGAACTTGCGCGTATGGCGCACAGAGACATCAAGAACGTGACCTCAGATGTTCAATATTTGGAGCAGATAGGGCTTATAGAGAAAAAAGCCAAGGACCGCAAAACAAGGCCGGTTATTAACTATGACAAAATATCGCTGGAGATAGCTGTTTGATGATTCCATTAAAGAAGGTTTTAAATAAACTTCTTCAAAGAGCCACTTTTCATGTCTAGCTCCGTTCTCTCTATTTACTGCACAGTGAAGCTGACGCACTTATCGTCAATTGTTTGCCAGCTTGTATCGAGTAAATATTCACAGAATTGATAAGTGCCTGTATCAGCGCTAGTTGGAATCCATCTCATGATATTATTATTACTTACTGTTTGTCCTGCGGAAAGCGTCATCGGGACTTCAACTGCATCAACCCATGAGCCTTTTGGCGTATAGACAGAAGCGTATAAATACAGAGAGTAACTTGAACTGGAGTTGTTCGTAATTGACGAAACTATAGGCCCAAAAACTGAGCCACGAGACACTGTTGTGGTTGAAGGTTCGGTGATAGTATGTGTAATGGTTGCCGTTGCAGTACCCGTAAAGTTCTGACTCGTTAAATTTGCACTGCTTACGGAGGCTGATGTGCTTGACGGACTGAAGGTGTAACCAGACTTGCTTGGAGTAATAGTATAAGAGCCATTTGACAGGCCGGTGAAGCTGTAGTTGCCGCTGCTGTCGGTTGTCGTCGTGCCGGATGATGTTCCGCTCAATGTTACAGCTACTCCTGATATGGCTGTCCCGCCCGATGTTTTGATTGCGCCTGAAACGGTATAAGTGGCCGCTGCCCCTGACTGAGTAACGGAATACGTCTGACCGCCAACGGTTATCGTACCTGTTCTTGAGGTTGTATTTGTATTTGCAGATACGGAATAGCCGACAAATCCGCTGCCAGTGCCGGTACTGCCTGAGGTTATGGTTATCCATGATGCACTGCTCGTGGCTGTCCATGCGCAACTGCTTGATGATAGTGCCACACTTACACTGCCGGTGCTGGCGGAGGCGCCTACGCTCTGGCTGGACGAGCTTAATGTATAGCTGCAGGAACTGGGTATGGTAGCGCCATAACGGCCCGTATGACTATTATCATGCATAAACATTGGCCACGGCGAGTTCGCCAGCCCTGTGTCCCCATAGAGGGCATAGAGATTGCCCGAAAAAGAGCCACCAGAGCCGACATACACCGTCCCGTCACTACCTATCGCTGGAGAAGATGCCCCAACCATTTCATAGCTCCATTTAAGTGTCCCATCGTTGTTGATAGCATATAAAGCACCATATGTGGCGCCGACATACACTGTCCCGTCACTGCCTATCGCTGGAGAGGACAAATAATCGCCTGTTGCATAGCTCCATTTAAGTGTCCCATCGCTATTAATAGCATAGAGATTGTATTTAGAATTGTATGAAGATCCGACATACACTGTCCCGTCACTGCCTATTGCTGGAGAGTCGACGCCGCCACCCGTTGCGTAGGTCCACTTGAGCGAGCCGTCGTTTTTGATGGCATAGAGGTAGTAATTAGAGCCGACATACACTGTCCCGTCACTGCCAATAGCCGGAGAGGAACTGTATATATTGTCACCCGTTGCGTAGCTCCATTTGAGCGAACCGTCGCTTTTGATGGCATAGAGCTTGTCAGAGATAACATGCACCGTCCCGTCACTGCCTATAGCCAGGGGGAAACCGTACATATTACCACCCGTTGCGTAACTCCACTTGAGCGAACCATCGCTTTTGATAGCATAGCGGTTGTAATGAGAGCCGAAATACACCGTCCCGTCACTGCCTATCGCTGGAGAGCCGACACTGCCGCCTGTCTTATAGGTCCACTTAAGCGAGCCGTCGTTGTTGATAGCATAAAGGTTGTTATCACCAGAACCGACATACGCCGTTCCGTCACTGCCTATCGCTGGAGAGGATACAGAGCCTCCCGTAGCATACCACCACTTTAGATTGCCATCGCTTTTGATCGCATAGAGCTTGTTGTCCATGCAGCCGACATAAATCGTCCCGTCACTACCTATCGATGGAGAACTGACACCTAAGCTCGTTGCATAGCTCCACTTGATCTGACTTGTCCCGCTCTGTGCAATAGTAAAAGTCTGTCCCGCTACAGTAATCGTACCCGTCCTTGAAGAACGTCCCGATGTATTAGTTAATACTGCATAGTTCACTGTGCCGCTGCCTGTACCGCTGCTACCGGATATTATGGTTATCCATGACGCATTGCTTGTTGCAGTCCATGCGCAACTGCTCATGTTTGTTGCAACGCTTACGCTGCCTGTTCCTGCAGAAGAGCTGAGCCCAGTGGATGATGAGCTTAAGGTATAGCTGCAGGCACTTGCTGCCGTAGCTACACCACGGTCAAGAACAAGACAGATTATAGTGATTGCTACGAGGACAATTGAAGTAAAATATATCCTAATGTGCGTCATGACAACCCCCCCCTTTGATGCCGCCTTAGATCTGTGTGAATGACCGCCATAACGCGCTTAGTTCCACTAGTCTGCACAAGAGATGACCTGCAAATATGCTTTTATAACATATTGTGTATTTGTCTGGATATTACCCGAAAGTAGTATAGGTACTACAATTTGCCCCATATGTTATTATCGTCGAAAAAGACACGTAATCAGACAACATACGAAACAGGATGCCCGTTTCTGCTTTGCTCTAACATAGGCGTTATGAAGCAGTATGTATACATATCATTGCATTATGCTATGCAGATGGCTATAATAAGAAAATAAATTAGAAAAGATTCGGAGGTGTTGAAGTGGCTACGGCTGTAAGAATATCAGAAAAATTAGTCAATGAAGCAAAAAAATTTAGTCGTGTTGACCATCGCTCTATAACTGGTCAAATAGAGCATTGGGCAAAGATCGGCAAATGCGCTGAAGAGAACCCCGATTTAACGTATGGTCTAATCAAGGAAATACTCATGGGTCTGGAGGAACTCGAGCAAGGCGAAAGATCGGAATATAAGTTTGGATAACATGTAGGATGAAAATCTATCAATCAAGAACATTTGAAAATAAGATCAAAAAGTTTTCTCATCAAGAAAAGGAAATATTAGATGAGGAAGTGAAAAAAATAGCTGACGATCCTCTGATTGGAGAAGAAAAGAAAGGGGACCTTAGAGGTATTTATGTTTATAAGTTCAAAATTAAATCCATCCAGTATCTTCTTTCTTACAGAATGATTAAAGCGGGATTGGAATTAATCATGATTGGCCCACACGAAAATTATTATCGTGATCTCAAAGGTTATTTGAAACGAAGATAAATGAAGGTGAAAGGTGAATGAAACCCGTTGGTTTTAAATTGGTGGACGGTAAGGGATTCGAACCCTCGGCCCCCACGTTGCGAACGTGATGCTCTCCCAGCTGAGCTAACCGCCCTCTCACCAATATGTAAGTTTAATAATAACATAGCACAATCGGCAATTGAAATTTTCGCGAAGTTCAGTCCTTCCGCTTACAAAATGAAATAACTCGTTGCCAAAAAGCACACAAGGTGCTAATCTAGGGTACTTATAGCTGAAGCAATAAACTTTGGTACGGAAAAGGGCCGATGGCGGGTTGAACATGTCAGGAAAACCGAAATTAAGTATGTACTGGGCGTCATCATGCGGCGGGTGCGAAATCGCACTTGTGAATTTGAATGAAAAAATCCTCGATGTCGATGCCAATTTTGATTTTATGTTTTGCCCCTGTCTTCTTGACACCAAGAAAAAAGACATCGCGGCAATGGCCGATAAAGGTATTACGATAACACTTTTCAACGGCGCTATCAGGACTGGTGAGAATGAAGAGATGGCGCATCTGCTCAGAAAGAAATCAGAAGTGCTGATTGCATTCGGCTCCTGTTCTTATGAAGGCTGTATCCCGGGACTCAGCAATCTCCATTCAAAAGAGAGCCATCTGAAAACTGTCTTTCTCGATAACCCTACGATTGACAACCCTTCGGGCATAATTCCCGGCGCCGAGACGAAGGTTTCGGAAGGGACTTTGCATATCCCGGTCTTTTATGACAGGGTCAAGACCCTGGCTCAGGTGGTGGATGTCGATTATTTCATTCCTGGCTGTCCTCCTGAGCCGCACCAAATTTGGAACGTGGTCGAGGCGGTTGTCAAGGGCGGTCAGCTTCCGCCCAAGGGCAGCGTGATAGGTGCCGGAAATTCGGCTGTTTGTGATGAGTGTCCGCTGAAGAAAGAGGACAAGAAGATAAAGAAACTCTACAGGACGTATGAAAAAATAGCTGACGATCCTCTGATTGGAGAAGAAAAGAAAGGGGACCTTAGAGGTATTTATGTTTATAAGTTCAAAATTAAATCCATCCAGTATCTTCTTTCTTACAGAATGATTAA
>JADFXI010000137.1 GCA_015233655.1 Nitrospirota bacterium
GCTGGTGTGGCATTAGCCGTTGGTCTCGGCATATTCATAGCCAGGATAATCAGCGTCCCACTGAAAAAAGGAGTTGTTTTTGCCGAGGCGGTTGCTACCGGAGACCTGTCGCAACGTCTCGAAATGGACAGGAAAGACGAAGTAGGCAAACTGGCGGACGCCATGAACGACATGGTGGCGAAGCTGAAAGGTGTAGTAGGAGATGTGAAATCAGCGGCTGACAATGTTGCATCAGGCAGTCAGGAGTTAAGCTCAGGAGCTCAGCAGATTTCACAGGGTGCGACTGAGCAAGCCTCTTCCATAGGAGAGACCTCTTCATCCATGGAAGAGATGACTTCCAATATAAAGCAGAACTCCGACAATTCACAGCAGACGGAAAAGATAGCGCAGAAGTCAGCGGTTGATGCTATAGAAGGTAGCAAAGCTGTTGCGGCGACAGTCTGCGCCATGAAAGAGATAGCAGGCAAAATAACGATAATTGAAGAGATCTCACGTCAAACTAACCTGCTGGCATTGAACGCAGCGATAGAGGCGGCAAGAGCCGGGGAGCACGGCAAGGGTTTTGCGGTAGTTGCCTCAGAGGTAAGGAAACTTGCGGAACGCAGCCAGACAGCGGCTGGAGAAATAAGCCAGTTATCATCAAGCAGTGTGCAGATAGCAGAGAAGGCCGGGGAAATGCTGGCCAAACTGGTGCCGGACATTCAGAAGACCGCGGAACTGGTTCAGGAGATAAGCGCAGCGAGCAGGGAACAGGACACAGGCGCAGAGCAGATAAACCAATCGATACAGCAGTTGGACCAGGTGATACAGCAGAACGCAGGGGCGGCGGAGGAGATGGCTTCCACTTCAGAGGAACTGGCGTCCCAAGCTGATCTGCTAAAAACTTGCATTTCATTCTTTAAGATAGACGAATCAGGTGCTGCCAGGACAATAGCCAATGTACTCAGTAAGCCCGAACATAGGGTTGCAGCAGCTCCTATAGGACACAAAATCAAAAAGGTTGAGGTGGACCTATCCCCGGTCATTGTGCCACTATGAATTAGAAAATGCCAGCAAATTTTCTTGCTCCAGTCTGAACTCATTTGGCATCAGATTTCCCAGAGAACTGTGCGGCCTCTCCTGGTTATATTCAATGCGCCATTCCTCTGATGCTACTACGTTTACCAAAAACAGGGACAGGCTCTTGGAGCATAAAGTGGCTCACCGATTCTTTCAGGCCATTGTGCGTCGTGCTCGCAGGGCAGAGTTGTTGAGCGAAGAGCATTTCAGCGTCGATGGGACACTGATTGAGGCATGGGCCAATATGAAAAGTTTTCGGCCTAAAGAAGAATCTGAAAATGATTGTTCCGTACGGATGATGACCCTGGCAACCCGACTATAAATTTCCGTGGAGAGAAGCGGTGCAATGATACGCATCAGAGCACTACTGATCCTGAGAGTCGCCTTATGAGAAAGAGCAATGGACAAGAGGCCAAATTGAGCTATGGAGCTCATGCGCTGATGGAAAACAGGAATGGTTTTTTGGTAGACCTTACAGTCAGCCTTGCCGGAAATCGTGCGGAACGCACCGAGGCTGTTACTATGGTTAAGAAACTTAAGCAGCGAGACATTCCCATTAAAACAGTTGGAGCAGACAAGGGATATGACACCAAAGAGTTTGTCAAAGAAATGAGGATTCTGAAAGTCACTCCGCATGTGGCTGCCAATATTGAACGAAGGGGTGGCTCTGCGATTGACGGCAGAACGACCCGCCATGAAGGATACAAGATTAGTCAGAGAATCAGAAAGAAAATCGAAGAAATCTTTGGATGGCTCAAGACAGTAGGAGGACTGAGAAAGAGCCGGTTCCGGGGCAGAGCAAGGACTGAGTTGCAGGCATTGCTGGCCGGGGCAGCATACAACCTTATGCGAATGTCGAGATTGATTGCCGCATGAACTGGCAACAGAAGGCAAAAAGCATATCACCGGCACCGCAGAATGCGGATAAAAACCCGCAGAGGAACGACAGCCACCCTCGGCACTACGGATATTTTTTATTAATGGACCACAATCCGTCATTTTTTATGAATTTTTCAGCACCCTGCTAATATTTCTAGGTCTATATGTTTCTTCCTGTAACCGAGGTCGCTGGCCTGTGAGCAAAATCAACAGAAGTGGCTGGACATCGGAACAATTATGATTTTCTGAAATTGTTTCTTAACGTTAAAAAGCCGCAAACGATTTTTAACGCATATTTGTGGAAATAAACACCTCCGACGAGGTGTCCGTGGTATCAGTTAGTCGGTGTACTGGTTGCACAGGGCTCTTTCCTGGACTCCACACCAGTTGCTATTTCTTGAATCTGTTTCTTTCTTGAACTTCTCTTAAGCAGGTAAGCAGAAATGGCGTTAACTTTTTCCGGATCAGCCCACGAAAACTGTGCCACTTGTAATTAGAGTTTTTGTGATAATATTATATTAAAAGGTGGCTAATGCCAATATATAGGCCGACAATAAAAACACTAAAGAATAATATTTCATGATGGTCTATCCAAAAGCATCAAACTCAGCACTGCTTCCTTCCGTTTTTATCAAAAAGCTGGTTATAGTCGTCCTGTTGATCAACCTTTTTGTTATTGCTCTGGTGGGACTGGCATTGCGTCAGAGCCGGATTCAATATGATCAGAGGGCTGCGATATCGACCCAGAACATGTCACATGTGCTCGAACAATACATTGCCGATACTATAGACAAAATTGACTTGGCGCTGTTTGCAGTGGCTGATGAAGTTGCGAGGCAACGATCTATCGGCTATATCGATAAAAAGGCGGTGAACTCCTATATATCACGGATATTTTCACGCCTGCCGTTTCTAAACGCCATACGTCTGGCCAACGCGCAGGGAGAAATTGTTTACGGTGCTGACACAACAGGAGAGGCGGCAAAAAGAAGTACAATCATATCTGATCGTGATTATTTCAAGCATCTCCGTAACGATCCTAATGCTGGCTTGGTGATATCAAAGCCCGTGCAAGCGCGCATAACCGGGAAATGGGTGATTATATTCGCCCGCCGCCTTAATAGGCCGGACGGGTCTTTCGATGGCGCGGTTTGGGCGGCAATAGAGGTGGAACATTTCCACAAGACCTTTGCCAAGCTCGATATTGGACGAAATGGAGTTATCAGCTTTCGCGACAGTGAAATGGGCCTCATCGCCCGCCACCCGGAAATCAAGGTCTCTGGCGTCTCTGTAGGGCAGACGAAGGTATCCCAAGAGTTGCTGGAGCAGGTCAAGACTGGAAAAACCTATGGAACGTATTACACCCCGACCGGGTCAGACAATATAGCAAGAACAGTTTCCTTCCGTAAAATTGGCAGTTATCCGCTCTACGTCATCGTCGGGCTTGCCTCCAGTGAATACCTTGCAGATTGGGGGAAAGACGCTATAAAAATGTCCCTGCTGACAGCGCTTTTCTCTCTGATTACGGCGTTATCATCGTGGCTGTTCTACCGTGATTTAACCAGACGGAGGCAGGCGGAGGAGGAATACCGGACTATTATCAGGACCGCACTAGACGGGTTCCTTGTGACGGATGCTGCTGGGAATATTCTGGATGTTAACGATTCTATATGTAATATCCTGCATCGCGACCGCGAAGAGTTGGTTCGGATGAACATTCAGGACATTGAGGCAGTCGATTCCCCGGAGAAGATCCAGCACAAGATCGCACTGCTGCTGGAAAAGCATTCCATCATATTCGATATCAGGCATCGTCGCAAAGACGGTAGTCTGGTGGATCTTGAAATCAGTGCTAACTTTTCTCCGGAAAAGGGCGGCCGGTTCATGTCGTTCTTCCGCGACATTACCGAGAGCAAAAGAGCGCAGCAAGCCATGGAGCAGGCTGATACAGAGTGGTCCGCAGCAATGGACGCTTCGGAAGACATTATTTATCTTCTGGACACCAAACGCCGGGTCATGCGCGCGAACAGGGCTTTTTTCGCCATGACCAACAGTACGCCGGAAACAGCCATAGGACGTCATATCGTCGAACTCGTGCATCCCCGGGGCGAACGCGTACCCTGTGCCGTATGCCGTGCACAGGAGGACCTCAAGGACATTGTTCTGACCATGGAATCCGATCATCCGGACAATCCTGCCGGGCGGCCCATCGAAATTACAGTCAGAGTGGTAAGGGACAAACAGGAGCAGCCGATGAGTATCTTCATGATCATTCACGATTTGACCCATGACCGGAAGATTCTGGAGGAAAAGTCCCTCCTTGAGACCCAGCTTTTTCAGTCCCAGAAGCTGGAGGCAATAGGACAGCTAGCAGGTGGCGTTGCCCATGACTTCAATAACATGCTGACAGCAATAATCGGCTACGGAAGCCTCCTGAACACCAAACTGGGGAAGGACAGTGAACTAAAACCATTTGTCGATCAGATACTAAGTTCAGCAGAGAAGTCAGCCGATCTTACGAGACAACTCCTTGCCTTCAGCAGAAAGCAGGAAATCTCCCCGAAGGAGACCGACCTGAATCAACTTATCAAAGGCATGGAAAAACTATTGTTAAGACTCATTGGCGAGGACATAGAGCTTAAGACGCAACTTTCAGATAAAGTCTTGACCATACTGGTAGACCCCGGCAAGATAGAGCAGGTACTAATGAATCTCTGCACAAACGCAAGGGATGCCATGCCGGATGGGGGATTGCTGTATATATGCACAGATACCATTAAACTGGATACCCACTATGTAAAGGGACATGACATGAGGAAGCCGGGTATGTATGCACTGCTTTCAGTGACAGACACAGGTAAGGGCATAGATGAAAAGACACAACAGAAGATATTTGAACCGTTCTTCACAACCAAGGAGGTGGGCAGAGGCACAGGGCTTGGGCTTTCAATAGTATACGGGATAATCAAGCAGCATGGTGGCAACATTACTGTATATAGCGAACCAGGCAAAGGCACAACATTCAGGATATACCTACCTCTGATTAAATCACAGATCGAAGAAGCAAACATGGCGGAGATTGTCACGCCGAAGGGCGGGACAGAGACCATATTACTTGCAGAGGACAATGAAGACGTAAGAGTGCTTTCAGGGAAGGTGCTGGAAGAGCATGGGTATAGGGTAATAGATGCAATGGATGGTGAGGATGCCATCAACAAATTTAAAGAGAATAAAGACAGCATTCAGCTTATTGTAATTGATGTGATAATGCCGAAGAAGAGCGGCAAGGAAGCGGTTGATGAAATCAAGAAGATAAAACCAGAAGTCAAGGTCCTTTTTACCAGCGGTTATACATCTGACATAATCAGCAGAAAGGGCATTTTAGAGCAAGGTATGGATTTTATATCAAAACCGGTCTCTCCACATGCATTTCTTTCGAAAATAAGAGAGATATTGGACGGAGGTAAAAGATGAAAGAACTTTTACATAAGCTACTATTTGAAGATGTCGACATCCCCAGCATGCCAGAAATAGCAACCAAGATTCTTGCTGCCCTTGAGGATAAACATTCTTCTGTTCACAAGATTGCTAATTTGGTACTTAAAGATCAGTCTCTCACTGCCAATATTCTCAGGATAGCCAATACGCCTTATTATCAAACAGGGAAGCATGTAACTAAAATAAATGACGCCATAATGTCTTTGGGTATGCATAATCTCATCCCCCTTATTTCAATCATCATGTTAAGACAACAATTAATGTCAAAGACTATCGACAATGAGTTATTGGAGCATTCCTGCAAAGTGTCAATAATTTCCTCCTTGCTGGCTACTGAGGTGGACATAAAAAAAGAAGAGGCTTTGATTGCAGGTCTGCTGCATGATGTCGGTATTCTGATAATATTCTTCAATGCCCCGTCCACATATAACGCGCTCAAACTTAAGGTGCAAACTGATAAAATTGCTTTTGTTCAGGCAGAGAATGAAATATTGGGCGGAGACCACTGCCATATTGGCAGCCTCCTGGCAAAAAAATGGAACTTTCCTCCGATATACGATTATGTCATAAAGCATCACCATGACACAGATGTGTCCGAAGGGAAATTGACATATGAGGATAAGCTTTGTTATTTAGTGCGGGTTGCCGACCACATTGTATTTGAAGCCGGCATAGGAATCGGGCAATCTTATGAAAAAAACCTGCCCCGACTTTTGTCTGTCCTCAGGATAGGAAAAGAGACTTATGACAGTGCTGTCGGGAAAATTCAGGAGATCGATTGTATAGCTTGATTCAATGGATGATTGGCGCTCTCATCATTAAACAGACCATTCCAATATGTAGAGAAAGTTCACCTTATAGGCACCACCGGCCTTTCAGAGCAGCAACTGTGAGGATTTTTGTTTAAAGAACTATTCGCTGAAAAGCTTGTTTTTGGCCGTACCACGCACCCTCAGCTTTTTCTTACAGTGTTTGATGCCATTCGTAACCTTGCCAGAGTTTCTTTTTTTTGAAACTCTCGATTAGTCGGTGCAGTCTGTGCAAATTCTTCGACAAGTATAATTTGCCGATTTTTTTTGAATAGCAGACAAGGTTACGATTGGCATTTCGCATCGGTGAAATGCGACAGATTCCAGAGCCCCCTGATAAGGACTCACTCTCGGTGACGCTGGAGTCAGCAAACTTCGGGACGTATTACGCAGGTATCGAATACTGCAACTCGCGATCATTACTGTGAGTTATTTTGCCCGGCGCATAACACCTGATACTCCTCGTTTTCACAGGTCTGCAAAACACATAGACTTTGTCCCGTACCCCGCGTGTCAAACCTGAAGCTTGGCTGGTCGTAATTTGTGGGTCTTAGAGTCGAATGAAAAAAGCGCCGGTGTTTGTTACCTTTGAAAATTCTTGCGGGAAGGCTCAGCAATGGAAAAACTCGTTATGTCCTGAAGTCTGCACGGCTCTGGAGCGCTTATAGAGCAGTCTTACGAGCTGGACTCCACCGACAAACTCGCATTGCACAGTTTTTGACGGCCACAAGAATACCAATCCAAACACGCGTGTCGGCATTTAACCGACAATTTCCGGTGTACCGCCGGTACTCTGCAGAATTAAGACCATGACCAACCATGCATGGTTCTACCTGATAAAAACACTGTACCGGTTATGACCACACCGCAGGTGATTCAGTTGACCATTGATCGGCAACTCGTTATGATATACAAAAGCCATTGGTATAGTGCACTCAGAGGTTAATCGTTAAAGGGTATGGATAAACTTCAGATTTATGAAATCATCGTAAAGAATCTTCCGCTTGGTTTCTCAATAGTCGACGATAACGGGACAATTATCGAAGCTAATGAAGCTGCTGAAAAAATCTGGGGTTACAAGAAAAATGAATTGATTGGCAAATCACATCAGGAAATCATTCATGGCGCATCTGACGACAGGGCCTGTCCATTTTTATGCCGCGCCATCGACAGACGCGAAGTGGTC
>JADFXI010000138.1 GCA_015233655.1 Nitrospirota bacterium
CGCTGCGCCATCGCCTTTGAGCGAAGCATCCAGCAGCACGCCTGTTTCGTCATTGACTTTGCGCTCCAGTTCCATGATGGTCGCTTCTTTTTCAGTAATTTTTGTGTTGAGCGCCCCCAGCACCCTGCTTCTTTCTCCTATAATAGCGGCCCTTTGACGGCGTATGTCCTTTCTGCTCAAGCCATTGCGCTGGCCGCTTTCCTCCGTAACCCCTGCGTTTTCTTCTCCGGCTTCATTAGACCATCCGACCCTGTCGAGAAAATCCTGATATGTGCCTTCGAATACTCTGACCTGTCCGGCATCGAATACGACAAGCCTCGAGGCGAGGGCGTGAAGGATCATTTCGCTGTGGGTGACGATTATGACGGCCCCTTCAAATGCCGATAAGGCCTCCATAAGAGAATCTATTGATTCCATATCGAGATGGTTGGTAGGCTCGTCGAGCAGCAGAAGATTGGCCGGGCTCGCCAGCAGCTTGCCGAGCAGGACGCGGCTTTTCTCTCCCCCGGAAAGGACCTCTACTTTCTTCAGCGCATTGTCTTTCTCGAACATCATGGTCCCGCATATTGTGCGGGCGTGCTTTCTGTTGTACTCAGGCAGGACATCAAGTATTTCATCCTCAACTGTTTTTTGCGGGTCCAGGCGGCTGATGTTGGTCTGGCCGAAGTGGGCGGGTTTTAATTTTGGATGTCGGGTGATGTTCCCAGTCGAAGGAAGCAATTCTCCTGAAAGCAGGTTCAGGAGCGTTGATTTTCCCTTGCCGTTTTTTCCTATGACGGCAATGCGGTCATTCTTTGCGACCGCCAGGCTGAAGCTGTTGATGATGGGGTCTTCAGGCGTGAAAGCAAATGAGATGTTTTCGGATTCAATCAGGAATTTTCCGGTGAACGGCGCAGAAATAAACTCGAAATCGAGATTTTTTTCTTCAGCTAATTTTTGCAGGGCATCCTTTTTTCGCAGCGCCTTGATCTTGGATTGGACGGCACTGGCGCGCGTGGCCTGGGCCCTGAAACGGTTTATGAATTGTTCGACCTCTTTGCGTTTTTTGTCCTCGTTCAGCCTCGTCTGCTCGTAGACCTCCTCTTCCTGCAGCAATTGCTCATAGAGCTTGCCGGTCGGTCCGGCTATCTTTCTGATCTTGCAGCGGTGAATGCCCATTGTGTGGGTGGTCACGCTGTCCATAAAGTCCCTGTCATGAGTAATCAGTATCAGTTCGTCCTTCCAGTTGCGAAGGAATTGCGTGAGCCACCGTATGGATATGATATCCAGGTAATTAGTAGGTTCATCCAGGAGAAGCAGGTGAGGCGACTCTGCAAGTAATTTGGCAAGGTTCAGCCTGATCTGGTAACCGCCGGAAAGTGAGTGCGGGTCACGCCCGAAGTCATCGGGAGAAAAACCAAGTCCGGACAGGATGGATTTCACTTTGTAGGATTCATCCCTGCCGTCCTCTGACTCGTGCAGTCCCAGGCAGCCTTCTTCGAGTACGGTGGGGCAGGTGAAACGTATATGTTGTGAAAGGTGCCCGACCGTATAGCCGGCAGGTACGCTAATGGTCCCATCATCGGGTTTCTCTTCGCCCAATATCAGACGAAAAAGTGTGGTCTTGCCGTGGCCGTTTCTGCCGACCAGACCAATGCGCTCCGATGGATTGACATTGAAACTCGCCCTTTCTAATAGTAACTGCTGTCCGTACGCTTTAGACAGGTCACTTACTTGAAGCATTGCCTGCCTTGCCCTGGCCGGCTACCTTTTGTACTGCCTTTTCGATTTCTGCCGCATCACCCAGGTAATAGTTCCTCAGAGGCTTCAGGTTTTCATCAAGCTCATAGACCAGGGGGATGGCGGTCGGGATATTCAATTTAGTGATTTCGCCGTCGCTGATGCCGTCGAGATATTTTACGAGCGCCCGCAGCGAATTTCCGTGCGCCGCTATTATTACCTTCTTTCCGGAGCGGACAACCGGAGCGATTGTTTCATGCCAGTAAGGCAGAAAACGGGCGATGGTCTCTTTCAGGCTTTCAGTTACCGGCAGGTCCTGCCGGCTGAGTTCCTTGTAACGCGGGTCGCTTCCAGGATAACGCGGGTCTGTTATCTCCAGGGCAGGCGGCGGCACATCAAAGCTCCTCCGCCATATATGCACCTGATCGTCTCCATAACGGGCTGCGGTCTCGGACTTATTGAGTCCCTGAAGAGCGCCGTAGTGGCGTTCATTTAATCGCCATGAACGGAATACCGGAATCCACAAAAGGTCCATTTCATCCAGGACCAACCAGAGTGTCCTTATGGCCCTTTTCAGTACGGAAGTATATGCGATGTCAAAGTCGAACCCGGCCTCTTTAAGAATTTGGCCTGATTTCTTCGCTTCCTCTACCCCTTTTTCGGACAGGTCCACATCTGTCCAGCCCGTGAACCTGTTTTCTTTATTCCATGCGCTCTCACCGTGTCTGACTAAAACCAGCTTTATCATTTGTCTCCTTTCTATCCTTTGTTTGTCTGAAAATTAAAACAGAAAAATAATGGAAAATGCAATGAAAAACAGTTTACGGTCAATAATATTATTCCCCCGCAGCCTCCGCCTCATGACTTATCAACCGTGGCCCGTGGCTCGTTTTCTACGGTTTGTAGTAGCTGCGCTTTTCTTTCATATATTGCTGCTCCACATGGCCGCCGTAGTCATGGGGATATTTGTATCCTTCACCGTGGCCGAGTTTTTTTGCGCCCTTATAGCTGCTGTCCTTTAGATGGTCAGGCACTTCCATTGTTTCTTCATTTTTTATATCATCCATTGCCGACTCTATAGCACGGTAACAGGCGTTGCTTTTCGGCGCAACTGAAATATAGATGGCGGCCTGTGCGAGCGGGATCCTGGCCTCCGGCATGCCGACAAACTCAATGGCGCGCAATGCCGACGTTGCGACAACCAGGGCCATGGGATCGGCGTTGCCTACGTCCTCGGAAGCGCATATGACGATCCTGCGGGCTATAAAGCGGGGATCTTCTCCGGCATAAAGCATCTTGGCAAGGTAATAGACGGCTGCATCGGGGTCTGAGCCGCGCATGCTCTTTATAAAAGCTGAAATAGTATCATAATGCTGGTCGCCTTTCTTGTCGTATACAACGGCCTTTTTTTGAATCGAATCTTCCGCAGTGGAAAGCGTTATGTGCAGGATGCCGTCGGCTCCGGGCTGGGTGGTCAGCGCCGCGAGTTCGAGGGCGGAAAGGGCTTTCCTGGCATCTCCATCGGACATTCTTGCGATGTGGCGCACGGCATCGTCGTCGATCACGACATTAAGATTGCCGAGTCCCCGCTCTTTATCATGCACGGCTGCGTCGAGGATTTTTAGAAGAGACGCCTCGCTGAGCGGCTTGAGTTCGAAAACCTGGCTTCTCGAAATAAGCGCTGAATTTACATAGAAGAACGGGTTTTCTACAGTGGCGGCAATAAGTGTAATTACGCCTTCCTCCACATCAGGCAGCAGCACGTCCTGCTGGAGTTTATTGAACCTGTGGATTTCATCGAGGAACAGCACCGTGCGCACGCCGTTCAGTCTGCGTGCCTTTGCCGATTGTATCACCTTTCTGAGGTCCTCGATCCCTGCCACCGCCGCATTAAGCCATTCGAAGTGGGCCTTTGTCCTATTTGCGATGACCCTTGCAAGTGCAGTCTTCCCCGTGCCTGGAGGTCCGTACAGGATAAGAGAAGTAATTCTGTCAGCTTCAACGGCCCGCTTTAAGAGCTTGCCCTCACCGATAATATGGTCCTGGCCAATGTATTCATCGAGGGTAGCAGGCGCCATGCGGTAAGCTAGAGGGGCATTTGGGGCAGGCGCACTGTTTTTCTCAGGCGATGTCTCATCAAGGTCAAACAGGTCCATTACTTTATCTTGCCGAGCATTCTTATAAATATCTTTAGAAGATCAGGGTCATAGTCTCCAGTGTCCTTGGAGATCATCATAAGGGCATAAAACGGCGTAAAAGGGGCCTTATAGGGCCGACGCGTTGTGAGCGCGTCATAGCAATCAGAGATGGCGGTAATCCTCCCAAAAAAACTTATGTCCTTGCCTGCAAGCCCGAAGGGATAACCCTTGCCGGTAAGTTTTTCGTGGTGGTGTATCACGGCACCGATCGATTCTTCGGGAAAGCTTTTATGATCGCGCATGATTTTCTCTCCTTCGATGACGTGGTTCTTGATTATAGTGTATTCGACGTCGCTGAGCCTGCCCTGTTTGTCAAGTATCTCATGAGAAATCTGACTCTTGCCTATGTCATGGAGCATGGCTCCCATCCCCAGTTTTTCGATATCGACGCGTGTCAAACCTGTAGTAATACCGAGGCTTACGGCCATTGCCGACACATTGACCGAATGAGTATAAGTATAATAATCGTACCCTTTCATGGACAAAAGGGTATATATGGAGTCCTGGTCAGCCAGGATGCACCCTATTATGTCGTTGACTAGGACCTCAACCTCTTTTATTTTCTCTCCGCTCCTGGGCTCTTCAAGAAAACTCTGCAATACGATTTTTGACGTCTCTCTGATGGCAAGTGCCCTCGTTTTTGATTCATTATTGTCAATGAATTTATAGGATTTCCGCAGGTAAGAGATATATTCATGGTAGCGGGGCAGATCGGTTTTCTTTATTACCACGTCCCCGGCGACATTCAGGATGCCGGAGTCCACAACTACCGGATATTTGTCCGACGCTTCAACAAGAGAGGAGAAATTAAAATCATCCAGAACAGACAGACTGAAATTTATCGTTGTGCCTTCTATAAGCATCGAGGGATCTATCTGGTAGTGCTGTTCCTTGGTAAAGGCGTATTGTTTGAACGATGCGGGTGTTTCGCGGTCCTGGGACTGCTTGGGCAGCCGGGTTTTTGATATGTAAAAGTCGAGATGAGGTTCATCGCGCTGATAAATGTAAACTTCGGATATGCCTTTATCTCTCAAAATATCCCTGGACGCATTAGTAAAAAGAGTATCTTTATTAAAGAAGACCTTGAGCCCTAAGCCGTCTTTTATGAACATGTCGCAGGGAATCCTGGAGCCTATGCTGAGCTGATTGACAGGTACAGGCACGTCGGGTTCATCGATTTCGCGGAATCTTGTGGCCATTCCAATATTATACATCAGAAAATTCTTGACATGCTCGTTTTTTAAATATAGTTTATAGTGATGAATGACGAATCGATTGGCGTTGTCAGAAGAGTGCATGAGCTTTTTATAGATAAAGGGCTGACTCTTGCCCTGGCTGAATCGTGCACCGGAGGCCTGATTAGCCACTACATGACAATGCTTCCGGGTTCGAGCGCTTTTTTTAAGGCCGGCCTTGTGACTTACTCAAATGCATCAAAGATAAGTCTGCTGGGTCTTGGTTCTGGCACCATCGAAACAAATGGTGTAATCAGCGACGCTGTAGCGCGTGATATGGCTGATAAGGCACGATCATTAATTCAGACTGATTATGCCCTTTCAACCACAGGGAATCTAGGGCCTGAAGTTCTCGAAGGAAAAGAGAAAGGGCTTGTGTATATAGCAGTGAGCTCTCGGGGAAAGACCATCTCAAAGGAGCTTCGGCTAACCGGTGACAGAATGTCGAATAAAGAGCAGGCGGCGCTTCTTGCGGTGCAATTTCTTCTTGATGAGGCTGGAGGTAAGATTTGAACGCCGGGCAGAAGACGGTCCCTGAAGACATGCTGAAGGAAATCGAAAGACTGGTCAGGGAGCTTAATTACCATTCATACCGGTATTATGTTCTCGATGCACCTGAAATCTCTGATGCGGAATATGACCGGCTCTACCGGCGGTTGAAGGAACTCGAAGAAAGCTCCGGCTATGTGATGCCTGGTTCGCCTACCACCCGCGTGGGAGCGCCTCCTCTAGATAAATTCGGCAAGGTCAAGCATGACGAGCCTATGCTCTCTCTAGAAAATGCCTTTACCGACGATGAGGTAAGGGAATTCGGCAAGAGGGTGGAGAGGCTGACCCGCGCGGGCGGGCAGGCCGGTAATAGCGGCACTCTGCGGTACACGGTGGAGCCTAAATATGACGGTCTGGCCATTGAGCTTACTTACATAAACGGTCTTCTCGAACGGGCCTCAACGCGCGGTGACGGTTATGAGGGCGAGGATGTTACAAGGAACATAATGACCATAAAGTCAGTGCCGCTCCGGATAGACGACGTCCGTTATATGCCTGAGAAAATTGATATCAGGGGCGAAGTCTATATCGATATAGAGGAGTTTGAGTCGTTGAACAAAGATCGGCTGCAAGATGGTAAACCGCTCTTTGCCAACCCGAGGAACGCTGCTGCCGGCAGCATACGCCAGTTGGACCCTTCGATTACCGCTTCACGAAGACTGTATCTGGCATGTTATGGAATCGGAGAATTGAAGGGAGCTGACATAAGAAGCCAATGGGAGCTTATCGAATGGCTCAAACAGGCCCGCTTTCCCGTACCTGTCGATGTAAGACAGGCTGACGGCATTGAGAATGCCATCGTTGCCATCAGGGAAATAGAAGAGGGCCGCAAGAATTACCCCTTTGAGACGGATGGAGTTGTGATAAAAGTTGACGACATCAGACTGCAGCAGATCCTGGGGGCCAAGACGCGGGAACCGAGGTGGGCCATCGCATTCAAATTTCCCGCTCATCAGGGGACAACCGAAGTGCTCGAAATAATTCCGAGCGTCGGCAGGACCGGCGTGATTACACCGATTGCGATGCTCAAGCCGATGAGGTTAGGGGGGGTCACCGTATCACGTTCCACACTGCATAATTGGGACGAAATCGAGCGGCTGGATATCAGGGTCGGTGACACCGTCGTTGTAGAGAGGGCCGGCGAGGTCATCCCCCATGTGGTCGGGGTGATGAAGGAAGAGAGGACAGGAAAGGAACTCCAATTCGCTGTCCCTGATAAATGTCCGGCCTGCGGTTCCAGCCTCGTGAGAGGGGAGGACGAAGTTGCGGTAAGGTGCGTAGCCTTAGATTGTCCTGATCAGGCGCAGGAGAAGATAAGACATTTCGCGTCCCGTGATGCCATGGACATAGAGGGCCTCGGCGAAAAAAACGTCGAACTCCTTTATTCAAAAGGACTCATCAGGCAGTTTTCCGATATATACCACTTGAGGAAGGAAGATATTCTGGCTCTGCCCAGGTTTGCTGAAAAATCTGCGAGCAAGCTTATAGATGCGATTGAAAAAAGTAAACATACGACATTGAGCAGGTTTATCTATGCCCTCGGTATTTTGCATGTTGGGGAATTCTCTGCACGGCTTATTGCG
>JADFXI010000139.1:0-6631 GCA_015233655.1 Nitrospirota bacterium
GTGAAGATGTTGGATAAAGACAGAAATCAAAAGGACATTTATCTGCGGGCCTATTCTATCAAGGGCAAAGAGGGCAAAGTTGTCGGCCTTGTCGGCACACATACCGATATTACTGACCGCAAGAGGGCTGATGAGAAGCTCAGAAAGAGAGATCGACAATTGCGTGAGTCCCAGGAAGCATCCCACCTAGGCAGCTGGGACCTGGACCTCGTTTCTCAGGAACTTGAATGGTCTGATGAAACGTATAAACTTTTCGATAGATCCCCTGAGACTTATGTGCCGTCTTTTAATGAGTTCGCCCGGCTGGTACATCCTGAGGACAGAGCAACCATGGAGACGCACTTTTTTAAAGCTCTTGAGAGCGACGCCAATCCATACCATGTAGCAGTTCGTATTATCAATGATTCAGGCCGCGAGTGGATAATGGAAGCCTTTGGTGTTGTGAGGCGTGATTCATCCGGCAAAGCCCTCAGCATATTCGGCACAGCTCAGGACATAACCGAACGCATGCAGGTTGTTGAGGCGCTGCGCGAGAGCGAAAAACTCATAAGGAACATACTTGACACCGTTGATGAGGGGTTTATAGCTATAGACGGGGATTTTCGCATACTGATGGCAAATAAAGCATACTGCAGACAGGCCGGAGTGGCAGACGACGAAGTTGTCGGCAAACACTGCTACGAGGTATCTCACAAATCGCTTCGACCCTGTTTTGAAGAAGGTGAAGACTGCGCAGTGCGGCACGTCTTCGAAACAGGAGAGCCTTATAGCGCAACCCACAGACATCCGGATGCAAAAGGCGATATTCTGTATGTCGAGACAAAGGCCTTTCCAATTAAAGACAGCTCAGGCGCTATTATATCGGTGATAGAGACAGTCCAAAACATAACGGAAAAATACCTTCTCGAAGAGGAAAGACTGAAAACCCAGAAGCTTGAGGCCATCGGGACGCTGGCCGGCGGCATTGCGCACGACTTCAATAACCTGTTGCAGGGGGTCTTCGGGTATATCTCTATGGCCAAGATTGTGCAAAACGACAAGGAACGCTCCAATTCAATGCTCGATCAGGCGGAGAAAGCGCTGCATATGTCGGTAAATCTGACCACACAGCTTCTGACCTTCTCGAAGGGCGGCAAGCCGGTCAAGAGGAAGATTTCTCTCCAGTCGGTGATTGAGAACTCAGTGAGGTTTGCTTTGAGCGGTTCCAGTGCTGATTACCGAATCAAACTCGACCACGACCTTTGGCAGGTGGAAGCAGATGAAGGGCAGATTGGTCAGGTGATCCAAAACATCGTGATTAATGCCGACCAGTCGATGCCCATGGGAGGCACGATATTAATCACTGCACAGAATATACAGGCATTTAAAAAAGTGATGCCTCAATTGCCGGTAGAAGGGATGTATATGGAGATCTCTATTAAGGACAATGGAATCGGCATATCTGAGGAGAACCTGTTGAAAATATTCGATCCGTATTTTACGACCAAGGCAAAGGGAAGCGGCCTTGGACTGGCAACGAGCTATTCTATAATCAAAAACCATGGCGGCGCAATTCATGTTTCATCGGAATCAGGCAAGGGCACTACGTTTTATGTTTATCTTCCCGCAGTTGAAACTGATAAAAAGATTCCAGAAACCCATGAACTTTCTCCAGTTGTCCGCGAGGCAAAAATACTGCTCATGGATGATGAGGAACTGATAAGAAATATCGCGAGAGAAATGATAGAGGTGCTCGGGCATGAGGTAGAGTTAGCTGAACACGGAGAAGAAGCTATCTCGAAATACAATGCCGCGATAGCTTCAGGCAGTCCTTTTGACATTGTTATCCTTGACCTGACCATCCGCGGAGGGATGGGTGGAAGAGAGACTATGGAGCGGCTTACTGAAGTGCACCCCAAAATCAGGGCCATTGTTTCGAGCGGTTTCTCAGACGACTCTGTTGTATCTGAGTATCGCAATTACGGGTTTAGTGCACGTCTGACGAAACCGTATAAGCTGGAAGAATTGAAAGACACGCTGAATAAACTTCTGGGCCAATAAATAAGAACTCTACTCTGAAACGAGAGTTTTTGGCCGAAACAAACGCCATCAAGTCATAAGTATTCCAGAACCAGCGTCCGAACAAGTCGGGATTTCCCAATATATTGAAATTTGTCGACATAAGAGGTTGAATAAGCTATACTACTTGCTATTTAGTGGATATTATAAATTAATCATTGCGAAGTTTAAGTTGGATGATTGGCAAAGTTTGTATCGTCATACTTAAGAAAGACAATATCATGATTTGGAGGAAATATCTAAAGTGAACAATTTCTTCAGGAACCTGAAAACAAAACACAAATTGTGGATTATTGTTGGAACGTCAATTATTGGCTTGATTATTACGCTGTTGTTTTTGCTTCTTAACATGCGGGACAGGTTGTATACTGAAAAAGATATAAAAACCAGGCAATTGGTTGAATCGGCATATGGTGTTTTGGATTATTTCAATGGACAGGCAAAGAGCGGTAAGATGACGGACGAAGAAGCAAAGCAGGCGGCATTGTCTGTTGTAAAAAACATGAGATATGAGGGAAGGGAATATTTTTGGATCAATAGCGATCAGATGCCGCCTGTCATGATTATGCATCCAACGATGCCTGCTCTGGATGGAAAACCTCTGACCGATGCCAAGTATAATTGCGCTACAAGCATGAAGGCAGGACTCGATGGAGAGGTCAGGAAGACCGACGGCAAGAAGAATCTATTTGAAGCTATGGTAACAGTCGCTGACGAAAAAGGGCAGGGTTTTGTTGCGTATCAATGGCCCAAGCCGCTTATAAAAGACGGCCATCCTGTTGTTGACGAAAACGGGAAGCCTAAGGTCACTGAACAGCTTTATGAAAAAAAATCATTCGTCAAGAAGTTCGAGCCGTGGGGATGGATCATCGGCTCAGGAATATACATAGACGATGTTAACACATTTTTTATTCAACATTTAATAAAGTCATCCATCATTGCCTTTACAGTTATAGTTTTGATAAGTCTAGTATCCTGGCTTGTAGCAAGGGGTATCACCGCGCCATTATCAGCCATTTCCACTAATGTCGAGCAGGTGGCAAATGGTGACCTGACAGTACGTTTGGACAACTCCGGAAAAGATGAAATAAGCGCATTGTCTTCTAATGTAAATAGGATGGTGAGTTCGTTTAACAGTATGATAGGCGCTATTCTTTCAGAAGCTGAGAATGTAGGTTTGGCTGTTGACACGTTGAAGATAGCCGCCACAAAAACAGCGAGCGGCGCGTCGGAACAGTCCGGCCAGGCGCATCAGATAGCTACGGCAGCAGAGGAGATGAGCCAGACCATCATAGACATAGCAAAGAACGCGGCAGTTGCGTCGGAATCATCGGTAGAGGCCATGGAAATCGCTGAAAACGGCAAGAAGATAACGGACATAACGGTCGAAACGATTAATGAAGTCAATGTATCTACTGCCGAGCTTGCCGGCCTGGTTAATAAGCTTGATGCCAGAGTAATCGAGATAGGCAGCATATTAACGGTCATCAAAGAGATAGCGGACCAAACCAATCTTTTGGCCCTTAATGCCGCGATTGAGGCAGCCCGGGCAGGAGAGCAGGGTAGAGGCTTCGCGGTAGTCGCTGATGAGGTGAGAAAGCTCGCGGAAAAGACGATAAAAGCAACAACTGAGATCTCTGAAAGAATAAATGCGGTCCAGCAGGAATCTGTACATACCATGCAATCTATGGAGAGGTCTTCAAGCGGAGTGAAGAAGGCAACCGGGCATATCCAGAATTTAAACAATGTGCTCGAATCTATTGTAGAGTCTGTCCAGCAAGTACGCGATCAGATAACTCAGATAGCCACTGCTGTAGATGAACAGTCTGCCGCATCAGAGGAAGTGGCGAGGAATATTGAGAAGACGTCCGCCATATCCAAAGACATGGAGACCATGGCGGAAGAAGTAATGAAGGACGTCGAAAAATTGACGGGCATATCCGGTGAACTCAGGAACTCAACCTCCGGCTTCAGAGTTTAAGCGTACGTACTGAGAACGCGTTAATTCTATTTTTAACGTGTTGACAAACACGCCTTGCTTTGCTTACATTATATACAAGCCACGAAGGCGAGAACCACGAAGGTTGCGAAGCCTTGCGTGGTTTTTTTTGTACTGATAGGCATGGGAGCGAATTGTGACATCCTTTCAAAAAAAATTAATGGCGGGACTTGCAGTAATGACACTTCTTTCGCCACTCGGTATTTTTCTGCCAAGGACGTTCAATGCCTATGACGCATGGGGCGAATGGGGCACCGATAAGATAGAAAAACTTATCGGGTATGTGCCGGAAGGCATGAAAAAAATTGCTGAAATCTGGAAAGCACCTGTCCCTGACTACAATTTCGGCAGAGAGGACTCGCCTATGTCGACCCAGATGTTTTCTTACATCGCATCGGGATTGTTGGGGATTATAGTTGTAGTCATCGTCATTTACCTGATTTCCAGGCTGATAGTGAAGAATGATAAATAAAATCCCCTCTTTCCTGTTGGAGAAACGCTCCTCGGTTATGACAACACAAAGTGATGCGGCGATTGGGAGTTCCTTTGTCGATAAGGGTCTTAATTACATTGCGGCGATCATAAAGGCCGGTTATGACCAGTGGGAACTGGCGTCGCAGAAAGGCCTTCTCCAGAAATTCGATCCGAGAGTAAAGATTTTATTTCTACTTTTCTTTATAGGGCTTATTAGTTTCAAACAGACAATATTCGCCGAATCGGCACTAGGGGCTTTCATTTTCGTGCTTGCAGCTCTTTCCAAGCTCAATATCGCAAGCTTTTACAAAAGGGTGTTTTTTCTGGGGTTCTTTTTCGGCTTCCTTGTCGCCTTGCCTTCTTCCCTTAATATTATTACCCGCGGAGAGGTCATTTTTCATGTTTTCGAATTCCCGAAGGCGTATGATTTTTGGGGATACCATTTGCCCATGCAGGTGGGGATGACCAGGCAAGGCATTGCCGGAGTCATGATGCTCACGCTCAGGGTGTCGAATTCAGTCGCTCTTTCGTTGCTGGTAATCTCTACAACACCATTTCACGATCTTGTCAAAGCACTAAAAGTGCTGCGAGTGCCGGATGTTTTTCTGCTGATTCTTACATTGACTTATAAATACATCTTTATATTTGCTAAGACGGTCGAGTCATTGTACCTTGCCAAAAAGGGCCGCCTCGCGCGCAGGACGAGCGGTGCCGACGGGCGAAAATGGGTCGCAGGCAGGATGGCATTCATTTTTAGAAAGACCCAAATGCGATGCGAGGACGTATTCAGTGCGATGCAGGCGCGCGGTTTTTCGGACGACGTGCGCTTTTACGGATGCCGGATTTTAGAGAGTCGAGACCTGGTGTTTGTTTCTGTCATAGGTCTTGCCGGACTTGTAGTTATATTCCTGTGAGGTAAAATGTGAGGCCGATCTTAAAGATTGAAAATGTGAGCTACAGGTATTACGACAGGATTCCGGCACTTACAGACGTAAGTATCGAAGTCGGCGCAGGAGACCAGTTTGCTGTCATTGGGGCGAACGGTAGCGGGAAATCAACACTCCTGCAGATAATGGGAGGGCTTATCCATCCGGCGGATGGAACAGTGTATTTCAAGGGAGATGCAGTATCGGAGAAAGCGTTACATAATAAGGATTTTTTACGATATTTCCGAAGCAGCGTGGGTTATGTGTTCCAGGATTCCGACATCCAGCTTTTTTGTCCAACCGTGCTTGATGAACTGCTCTATGGTCCGCTGCAGCTCGATATTAAGGAGACTGAGGCGTTAGACAGGGCCTTTCAGGTCATGAAGATGCTTAATATCGAAGGTCTCAAGGACAGGCCCTCCTATATGCTTTCCGGAGGTGAAAAAAAACGTGTCGCAATAGCCTCGGTCCTTACAATGAACCCGGAAGTGATGCTTTTTGATGAACCGACTAACGGTCTCGATCCCAGGACGCAGTGCTTTCTAATGGAACTCCTTGTGGCCCTGAATGAGGCCGGCAAGACCATTGTGATTGCTACGCACGACTTGTCACTGGTCGGCGAGTTGCGTGCGCAGGTCGCTGTTCTGTCAGAAAACCACTGTATCGAGAAGTGCGGCAGCTCTCATGACATTCTAAAAGACGATGCCTTGCTCCTGAAAGTGAATTTGATTCATGAGCATATCCACTTTCACGGCAAAACTGCCCATACCCATCTGCATTCGCATTATCTATTCCATCAGCATAAGGGACAGGTTGATTGAGACGTAATAAGATTAAGGCATAGGAAAAAGCAATATGGGTCACTTAACCTTGACCTGCATGGATGCTATAATATATAAATTAACGCTGTTGCTTTCCGTACATTGTTTCATCTTTAGAAAACCCGTATCCAGAATAGGAGGTAATAGTCATGAACGAAATCGAAAAACTTGAGAAGTTGTTTGTTCACTGGAAGGAACACAACATGGAACATGCAGAGACCTATCAGAAGTGGGCTGAAAAGACCTCCCGTCTCGGTCAGAACAAGTTGTCTGATATTCTCACCCGACTTTATAATGACGCGAAGAATATGGACAAACTTTTTGACGAAGGCGTTAAATCGATAAAATAGAGA
>JADFXI010000139.1:6652-7093 GCA_015233655.1 Nitrospirota bacterium
GGCAGTCAGAAAATCAACGATATCATAAATTTTCTTTCAGGCTATTTGCATGGAAAAGAACGTGCCCTGAGATTGTCCCTTATTGTTTTTTTTTCAAACGGACATCTGCTCGTAGAAGACTTGCCCGGCCTGGGCAAGACAACTCTCGCGATTGCAATAGCCAAGGCCCTGGGTCTTGATTTCGGCAGAATACAATGCACCAGCGATCTTCTGCCTACGGACATTACCGGACTATCGATTTTTAACAAGAACTCCGGAGAATTTGAATTCCGTTCAGGCCCGATATTCAACAACATTGTATTGATCGATGAGATCAACCGGGCCACCCCAAAGACCCAAAGCGCACTTATAGAAAGCATGGGCGAGAAGCAGGCGACAATCGAGAGGCAGACATACACGTTGCCGAAGCCTTTCTTTGTTATCGCTACGCAGAACCCGGTA
>JADFXI010000013.1:0-27786 GCA_015233655.1 Nitrospirota bacterium
CATAGCAAGTAATCCTGATATCCTCATATTTGACGAGCCCACGGCTTCTCTGGATGGCGAAACAGGCAGGAGGATTGTGGAATTCGTGAAGAAGAACGTCCTGAACGAAAACAGGTGTATTATAATTGTCACTCATGACAGCAGGATATTCGAATATGCCGACAGAATAATGCAGATGTCAGACGGCAGAATAACGGGAATTGTAAAAGGAGGGGCGCGTGAGGAATAAGATATTACTGGCCATTTCAGTTATAGGCATTATGGTCGGCCTGGTGAGTGCTTATATATATGGAATTGAAAAGAAGCCTCTGCCCCCTGCGTTTAGTCCCGCCTCCAATCCCTATGCCAAAGGCATATATGCAAACGGTATGATTGAAAGCTACCAGAGCAACGGCAAGAACATAAATTTATACCCCGAAGTGTCCGGCACCATCGTGAGCATTCCAGTTTCCGAAGGAGAAAGGGTCCTTAAAGGGACCCCGCTGCTTGTAATGGACGATTCGGTTCAAAGGGCCACGACCGGGCAGTTGAAATCTCAGGCCGAAGCGGCCCTCGCTCTCTGGCAGGAATTAAAGGCCCAGCCGAGAAAAGAAAACCTCGAGATCGCTAAAGCCCAGGTGGAACTTGCGGCTGCCGGACTTAAGACCTCGCAAGACCAGTTGGACAAGCTGAGGAAGTCGTATGAACTGAATCCAAAATCAGTGAGTAAGAATGATATGGACAATGCCGGGAACGCGGTCAAAACAGCTGGAGCGAACCTCGAAGTCGCACAAAAGCAGTATGAGCTTACCAGGGCAGGGGCCTGGATTTACGACATACGGAACCAGGAGGGCCAGTATAATGCTCTGACAAAAGCATATCTGGCTGCGGACGCCATGCTGGCCAAATACACGATAAAAGCGCCGTCTGATGCAGTGGTCCTGTCAATAAATGCCTCTGTCGGCAGCTATGTGTCTCCGCAGGGCGCGTATGATACCTATACCCAGGGGTTTACTCCCGCCATAGCTTTGGGCAGTTCTCAGAATTATATGGCGGTAAGATGTTATGTTGATGAAATCCTCGTGCAGAGACTGCCTGATGCGACAAAAATGCTTGCGCAAATGTCCATACGCGGGACAGATGTCCGCATCCCGCTTGAATTTGTGAGGGTGCAGCCTTATGTGTCTCCTAAAATTGAGCTGTCCAGCGGGAGGGCTGAAAGGGTTGATGTGAGGGTCTTGCCGGTAATATTCAGGTTTTCCATTACAGGTAATATGAAGATATATCCGGGTCAGCTGGTAGATGTCTACATTGGAGAAAAATGATAAGAACTACTAAACTCCTTCTTGAGTTTTTATTTCTCACGTTATGTTTATCACTTCTTGCTTCAGGCTGCGCTGTGGGGCCTGACTTTGTGCGCCCTGAACCACCTGGGGCCAATAGTTACAACCACGGCGCTGATCCTGCCGCTACAACCACTGCGGACGGAAAGGCCCAGTCCTTTGACCGAGGCACGGCCATGACCGCGGATTGGTGGCGGCTTTTTAATTCTTCGCAACTTGACGTTGTGATTAACGATGCCATTGCAGGCAATCCTAACCTGCAGGCTGCGCAGGCAAGTCTGCGTCAGAGCCAGGACAACCTCCGCGCAGGTTACGGCATCTTCTTTCCCACTGTTGACGCAGGCTTTGATGCGACACGCCAGAAACTTTCGCCATACCGGTTCGGCGGCGGTGCTCCAGGCAGCATCTTTAATCTCTATACGCTTCAGGCGACCGTGAATTACACCCTCGATTTTTTTGGCGGCGAGCGCCGCGCTGTGGAAGGACTTCAAGCCCAGGTGGATTTTCAGCAGAATGTGGTCCGGGGCACTTACCTTGCTCTTACCGGAAATGTAGTCAATACATTAATTGCGCACGCAGCATACCGGGAACAGGTCAAGGTGGCGGAGCAGATCATAGATTATGAAAGGGAGCAAGTCGGGATTGCCGAAGTGCAGGCGGAAGCGGGTGCTGTGCCATTTTCGAACGTTCTCAGTTTGCGGAGTCAACTTGCCTCTGCGGAAGCAACGTTGCTTCCACTGCGTCAGAAACTTTACCAGGCGGAGCACCTGCTTGCCACATTAACAGGTCATGCGCCGGCTGAATGGGCCCCGCCTCAGGTAGGTTTGGCTGACATAACCCTTCCGCTCAACCTGCCTGTGACCCTGCCCTCGGAGCTTGTCAGACAAAGGCCGGACATTCTGGCTGCAGAAGCACAACTGCACAGTGCCAGCGCCGGTATAGGCGTGGCGACTGCAGCGCTATTGCCGAGCTTCTCAATTAATGCGTCTTATGGACGCGACAATACTGCCCTGAGCAATATCCTTAACAAGGCCGGCGGTATATGGAGTTTGGGTGCCGACGTGGTCGCCCCGCTCTTCCATGGAGGGGCTTTGCGTTTCAAACGTGAGGCCGCCATCGAAGGCTACAATCAGTCTGCGGCAAGCTATCGCCAGACCGTCCTCAACGCTTTTGCCCAGGTTGCCGATACCCTGCTGGCTTTGGAAAATGACGCTAAGACGCTGGAGGCGCAATCCAACGCCCTGTCTGCAGCGGAAGAAGCGCTCCATCTGGTGCAGGCAAATTACGCGGCCGGCGTAGCCAATTATTTGCAGGTTCTAGCTGCTGACGAACAGTATAATCAGGCGAATGCCGGCTACGTCCAGGCAAAGGCGCAGCGTCTGCAGGACACTGTTGCGCTCTTTGTCGCGCTGGGCGGCGGCTGGTGGAACGGTGAAGCGGGTAGATAACGGAGGAATGCATGGGCTATAAGGTATTGGTAACGGACAAGATAAATGAGATTGCGGTGAGGATTTTGCAGCCGGGATGTGACGTTGATTATAAGCCCGTTGTCAGCGGTGACGAGCTTAAAGCCATTATTAAGGATTACGATGCGCTGATGATCAGGAGCGCATCAAAGATCACGAGGGACATCATTGCCGCTGCCGATAGGCTCAAGGTGATCGGCAGGGCAGGGGTCGGCGTGGACAATGTTGATATAGATGCTGCCACCGAGAAAGGGATAATTGTAATAAACTCCCCGGAAGGCAACACGGTTTCAGCAGCAGAACATACTATTGCCATGATGATGGCTATGACGAGGCATATACCGGCGGCGGACGTATCCATAAAGTCCGGCAAGTGGGAGAGGTCCAAACTGACGGGCCAGGAGATTTTCAATAAAGTATTGGGTGTTATCGGTTTCGGAAAAGTCGGAAGCAGAGTGGCGTCTGTTGCGAAGTCAATGGGTATGAAGGTTTTAGTGTATGATCCGTTTGCAGGCAAGGAAATTGTGGAAACTGCCGGTTCGTCATATGCCGCATCACTCGATGATATATGGAGAGCCTCTGATTTCGTCACTCTGCACGTTCCCAAAAACAAAGATACGATTAATATGATCAATAAAGACTCGATAGCCAAAATGAAAAAAGGGGTGAAAATAATAAACTGCGCCCGTGGAGCTATAGTCAACGAAACCGATCTGTCTGAAGCCATAGAAAGCGGTCAGGTTGAAATGGCTGCTATAGACGTTTTTGACAAAGAACCCGTTGCGGATTCGCCGCTCTTGAAATTGGGAGGCAAGGTTGTTCTTACCCCGCATTTGGGCGCCAGCACTGAAGAGGCCCAGATAAATGTGGCTGTCGATGTGGCTGAGCAGATACGTGATATGTCTCAGGGATTGCCGGCAAGAAGCGCTGTTAATATCCCCTGTCTTAAGCCGGAAATGCTCGAGCCTGTTAAACATTATATGGCGCTTGCCGAGAACCTCGGCTCTCTTGTCAGACAAATTACGACCGGCGCCACCCGGGAAATAGAAGTTGTTGCCAGTGGTGAACTGGCCGGACTGGAGATATCGCCGTTGATAGTGGCGGTTACCAAAGGTGTCCTGGAGTGCAGCCATGAAGGAGTTAATTACGTTAACGCGCCGTCATTGGCCCAAAAAAGCGGAATACACTCCAAGAAGTCTGTTTCAACTGATTCTGAAAGCTACATGGGTTTATTGAAAGTTGTTCTGACTACGGACAGAGAAACGAACAAGGCGATAGGGACCATTATAGGAATGGATATTCCGCGAATTCTTGGAATCAATGGCTATCATACGAGCATAGAGCCTGCCGAACATATGCTGATCCTTCCTCATAAAGACAAGCCCGGCATGGTGGCGAGGGTCGCAACACTCTTGAGCGCAGAGAACATTAACATATCCATGATGCAGGTGGGAAGAAAAGTCCGGGCGCTCGCAGGAGGCGAATCAATGATGATACTGAACGTCGATGAACCGGTGAGCGGCGGCATACTTGAGCAATTGCAGAAGATAGACGGCATCTATAGCGCTAATTATATAAATCTGAGAGCAAAATGATTCTATCTGTGAAAGACCTTTAACGTAATTGAGGCCTGTCGCACTATCAGAAAAGCATTTTAACCTAAAATTAACCTGAGTTTAACAATATTGTAATCTTAAAGAGACTATACTACCCATTAGTGTCAATGGATTGTCTGTTTAATTCTATAGCATACGAAATAAGCCTGAATAACATAAGTGCGGAATACGTTATATGATGCATCTCGATAATGTCAGCGTTACGTACAATGGGCAGTGCATCGCCCTGCGCACGATAAAGACAAGTTTTGTCCGCGGCGAGTTCACTGTTCTCATCGGTCCCTCCGGCGCGGGGAAATCTACCCTGCTTCGCTGTCTCAATTTCCTGACGGTGCCAACTACAGGCAGTATTTCGGTCGACGGGCTGGGAAGACTGAAACTCGGGGATGTCCTGCGTCAGCACCGCCGGAACACCGCAATGATCTTTCAGCAGCACCAGCTTATACCTCGTCTCAGCGCGCTTCAAAATGTGCTCATCGGAAGGCTCGGTTACCATGCTACGGCCAGGAGTCTGTTCCCCCTGCCTAAACGTGAATTGCGTATTGCGTTTGAAAGCCTGGAACGCGTAGGGTTGCTGCTAAAGGCAAATGAACGTGTAGATGCCCTGAGCGGAGGGCAGCAGCAGCGCGTCGGCATTGCACGCGCACTGACACAGCAGCCGCACATTATTCTTGCGGATGAGCCGGTGGCGAGTCTCGATCCGGCGACGGCCAATCACGTTCTTTCATTGCTCCATTCGATCTGCAAAGAAGACAACCTGTCGGCTGTGGTCAGTCTCCACCAGGTGGAGCTTGCGAAGGCCTACGCTGACCGGATAGTCGGACTTTCCGCAGGGGAAATCGTTTTCGATGGAAATCCGCAGGCCCTGACCGCAGACCTTCTTGACAAGCTTTATAGTAGTAAAGACGTTCAGTCCAACTGTGACAGTGTGTTTGGCTACAATCCGGTCCAACCTGGTTTAACCGACTTTGCAATAAGTGAACAGCAATGATGTACTGCAAAAAAGGAGAGGGCATATGAAAAAAAACATTATCTGTGTTGGTATCATGGTGTTGATTGGCATTCTAATGGCAGGTACAGTCATTGCGACTAGCAATCCTGATCCGGGCGTGCTTAAGGTGGCACTGCTTCCGGATGAAAATGCTTCTACAGTTATTAAGAATAATGAAGGGCTGAAGAACTACCTGGAAGCACAACTCGGCAAGAAGATTGAACTGGTCGTTACAACCGACTATTCGTCGATGATCGAAGCAATGCGTCATGGCCGTCTCGATCTCGCTTACTTCGGCCCTCTGTCCTACGTATTGGCAAGATCAAAAAGTAATATAGAGGCATTTGCCGCACTTAAGAAGAAAGGAAGCACGACGTATCAGGGCGTAATTATTGCAAATGCGGCTTCAGGAGTCAAATCAATCGCCGACATCAGCGGTAAGGACATGGCTTTTGGAGACCCTGCATCCACCTCAAGCCACCTCATCCCCAAGTCAATGCTTCTTGACAAGGGACTTGAGGCAAAGAAAGATTATAAAGAACATTTCGTGGGTTCTCACGATGCAGTGGCGATTGCTGTGCAAAACGGCAACGCGCAAGCAGGCGGTTTGAGCAAGCCGATTTTCGAGTCTCTGGTACAGCGGGGCATTATCGATCCGGCTAAGGTGAAGGTTATAGCGGAATCCAAGAGCTACCCCGAGTACCCCTGGTCCATGCGCTCAGACCTCTCCCAGCAGCTTAAAGAAAATATACGCCATGCATTCCTTAATCTGACAGACAAGGAAGTGCTTAAACCGTTCAAGGCTGACGGGTTCGGCGCGGTAACTGATAAAGACTATGATGTTGTGCGTAATCTTGCAGGCGTACTCAAGCTCGATTTGTCTAAATTCTGACATCTATGAAAGAACAAAGCAGCATGGAAATTATTTATGACCGCTTGATCGTGCAGCAGCGGCAGAACTGGTCCCGCTCGCTTCTGCATGCTTCGGCAGGACTTCTCTTAGTCGGCGTATGCCTGTTGTACGTGGGGATATTCGATGCGAGAAAAATATCTGAAGGCATCCCCAGCATTGTCAGTCTGATAGGTGAAAGTCTTCCTCCGAATTTCAGCGATGCTCGCACTTGGGTAAAACCACTATTTGATACTTTGGCCATGAGTATCGCGGGCACGGCATTGGCCATCGTCTTGTCACTGCCGCTGGGGATTTTAGCGGCCCGCAATACGACCCCGCATAAGTTGGCATACCACATGGCGCGGGGAATTTTGAACGGGCTGCGTTCAATCCCGGAATTAATAATGGGCATTCTTTTTGTCGCTGCGGTAGGATTCGGGGCATTGCCAGGAGTGTTGGCCCTTGGCCTCCACTCTGTAGGCATGGTCGGTAAATTTTTTTCCGAGTCGATAGAGCATGTGGACAAAGAGTTCATAGAAGCGGTGAAGTCGGCAGGCGCCAGCCCGATGCAGATAATTCTGCACGGTGTCCTGCCGCAGGTATTGCCCCAGATGGCGGATGTTTCTCTCTACAGGTGGGAGTACAATTTCAGGGCCTCCACGGTAATGGGGATGGTAGGCGCCGGAGGAATAGGCACTGAATTAATGGGTTCTCTCCGCATAATGCAGTATAAAGATGTTTCAGCGCTCTTGATCATTATTTTGATAATGGTTACTTTCGTAGACGGATTCGGCACATATCTTCGCAGGAGTTTTAAATAAGAGGGGAGGCACATGAAGCCACGAGTGGTCATAACTCATTGGGTAGAGGATGATGTAATAGATTTTCTCAGTCAGAGTTGCGAAGTAATCCCTAATTGCTCCCATGACCCCCTGCCGCGGGACGAGATTGTGCGGCGTTGTGAAAAAGCCGAGGGGTTGATGGTTTTTATGACCGACAGTATAGACACTGATTTTCTGAAAGCGTGCCCTGAACTCAAGGTTGTCAGCGCCGCCCTGAAAGGTTATGAGAATTTTGACGTCGATGCATGCACCAGTCAGGGCATATGGTTCACCATTGTGCCTGACCTGCTTTCGATACCAACAGCTGAATTGACAATAGGCTTGTTGATAGGCATCACGAGGAATGTGCTCGAAGGCGATATGTTTGTCAGACGCGGAGAATTCAGGGGCTGGAGAAATATGTTTGCCGGCACCGGGCTTGCGGGACACACTCTCGGCATAATAGGAATGGGGGCGATTGGTCAGGCCATTGCTGAAAGACTTGTCAGCTTCAGGATGAATATCTTTTACTGCGATCCTGTGCCTTTAACGAAAGAAAAGGAAAAAGCCTGGGGATTGACCAGGGTAAAATTCGAAGAGCTGCTGACTGCCAGTGATTTTGTCATCCCTATGGTGCCGCTTAAACGGGACACAATACATTTAATCGACGCAAAAGCCCTCTCTTTCATGAAGCGCGGGAGCTTTATCGTCAATACCTGCCGCGGCTCGGTGGTCGACGAAGCCGCAGTGGCAGATGCGCTGTCATCAGGACGTCTCGCCGGTTATACCGCCGATGTCTTCGAAATGGAGGATTGGGTCCGCCATGACCGGCCGCTGAGTATTCATCCGACGCTGCTGAATGCCAAAGAGAAAACTGTTTTTACTCCTCATCTCGGCTCGATGACTGCAAAAGTCAGGACAGCGGTAACTATGGAGGCCGCATGTAATATGCTTCAGGCACTGAAGGGAGAGAGGCCGCAGGGCGCAATTAACCAGCCCTTTGCATTTGATTTTGGGTGTGCGGACAGGACAGAGAACGCATGAAACCGCTTGTTGTCATTACCCATTGGGTGCATGCTGATGTTATTGATTTTTTGAGAGGGTCTTGCGAGGTCATGTCCAATGAAAGCCGTGAGACCCTTCCGCGTGACGAGGTCCTGCTCCGTGCACAACACGCACAGGCCATTATGGTGTTTATGCCGGATCGCATTGACGACGGCTTTCTGGCCGCATGCCCGGATTTGAAGATCGTCGGCGCCGCATTGAAAGGATACGACAACTTTGATGTGGAGGCCTGCACTCGGAGGGGCATATGGTTCACAATTGTTCAGGACTTGCTCACGGTGCCTACAGCTGAACTTACTGTCGGATTGGTTATTGCCCTCAGCCGCCGTTTTCTCGAAGGGGACCGTTATATAAGGAGCGGTAAATTCAACGGCTGGCGTCCCATCCTTTACGGAACCGGGTTGGCCGGCCGGACACTCGGCATTATAGGTATGGGTGCTGTAGGCCAGGCTGTGGCAAAGAGACTTGCAGGTTTTGAGATGAAAGTGCTTTATTCTGATTCTCTGCCCTTGCCAATGAATGAGGAGAAGGCCTGGGGCCTTACGCGCGTATCTCTTGAGGAACTGCTGGCGGCAAGTGATTTCGTAGTCCCTCTGGTGCCGCTTACAGAGGAAACTAAAGATCTTATTAACGCACGGGCCATCGCACAAATGAGACAGGGAAGTTTTATCATCAATGCCTGTCGCGGCTCGGTGGTAGATGAAATTGCCGTAGCCGATGCAGTCGCATCAGGTCATCTGGCAGGATATGCCGCAGATGTGTTTGAGATGGAAGATTGGGCGCGGACGGACCGTCCGGCAGGAATTCCGTCTATGCTGCTGGAGAATGAGCGTACTTTTTTCACGCCGCATATCGGCTCTGCAGTTGATGAGATCAGATACAAAATCGCTTTAGAGGCTGCCGAGAACATTGTACAGGCTTTAAATGGGGAACGGCCCAAAGGCGCAATCAACCAACCTAACCTTACCTGAGCACTGCATTAATAGTATAATATCGGATGCTTCAACATTAGGAGGCGCCTGGTGATCACGTTTCCAAACATCAGCCCTGAAATTGTAAGAGTCGGTCCCTTTGCCGTCAGGTGGTACGGTATGATGTACCTTTTCGGCTTTGCATCATCATACCTGCTTGTGAGACATCAGCTTAACAGGCTCGGAGAACGGACCCTCATTGATATAGACTCCCTTTATTCGTATCTGATACTCGGGCTTTTGATCGGCGCGAGACTGGGCTATACGGTGTTTTATAATTTTTCTTTTTACTTCCAGCATCCGCTGGAGCTTTTTGCGGTATGGCACGGCGGAATGTCTTTCCATGGAGGCCTTATAGGTAGCCTGTTTGCGGGTTATCTGTTCTGCAGGAAGTTCAAGCTCGGTTTCTGGCATACGGCGGACCTGATCATTGTTACGGCCCCTGTCGGGCTCGCCTTCGGGAGACTCGGAAACTTTATAAACGGAGAGTTGTACGGCAGGACAACTGATGTCGCATGGGCCATGGTCTTCCCCGGAGGAGGACCTGTACCCCGTCACCCGTCGCAGCTTTACGAGCTTCTGCTGGAGGGAGTAGTGCTGTTCATCATACTCTGGTCCTTGAAGACGAGGTTCCGCAAGCCTGGCGTTCTGACTGCTTTGTTTCTCATGCTGTACGGCGTTTTCAGGTTCATTGTGGAGTTTTTCAGGGAGCCTGATGAGCAACTCGGTTTTGTGCTTGGCATGTTTACGATGGGACAGTTGCTGTGCATGTCCATGCTGCTTGTGGGAGTAATGATCCTGCATTTTCGCCGCCGGTAATCCTATAAAAGTTCTCCGCCCCACCCGTACGATAACGATATAGCGAGATTAGTGCCTTTAAGAGATTGTCCCTCTGTCGGAGGAAAGAGGAGGGCGCTTCAAGCGCTGCTCTTGCATAAACCGTTCAAGGGCAACGCCCACTTCAGCAATGACTGCCGTCCAGTTTCCAACTTCCCGTTGACGAAAGAGACGCATGACTCCCGGGTACCACGGTGAATCATTACGACCGGTAAGCCAGCGCCAATCTGTCATGTATCCGGGCAATAATACCCAGCATGGCTTCCCAAGAGCGCCGGTTAAATGAGCGACGGCTGTGTCGACACAAATCACCAGATCCAGGCTTGCCACGATGGCGGCAGCATCAGCAAAGTCTTTAATCCTGGATCCAAGGTGGATAAGAGACAGGCCTGCGGGTGGATGCTCCGCTTCATCTTCGCCCGCCCCTTTCTGCAAGCTGATGAAATGTACATTGGCCACAGCCCACAAAGGCGCTAATAAACTGAGCCCGGGAATGGAGCGGTCAGCATCATTTTCAAATTTCGGATTACCTTTCCAGACCAGCCCTACACGGATGCCGTCTCCAGGAAGCATTGGCTCCCACTTCGCAATTTGTTCCGGGAGAGCTTTTAGATAGGGCAGAGTTGCCGGAATAGAATCAATGCGCGTTTTGCAGTAATAAGGGATGCTAAGGGGAGGGGTCCAATAGTCCCAGCCTAATACCCGAACCTTCTCATCATAGGAAATAACCGTATCCACTCCTTCCAGAGTAGCAAACAATGTTTTTAATGCCGGGTGGCAAATCAGCGTAATCTGCGAGACACCTTGCGCTTTCAGCACTGCAGCATACCGACAAAAATGGATCATGTCTCCATGACCCTTTTCGATGACTATGAGCAAGGACTTGCCGGTCAGCACTTCCCCTTGCCAGCGAGGACATTCAAGATGGCCCTTTTGTACACCGTACCAATTGCGCGCCTCCAAGCAGTACCAGCCTTCCTCAAATCTGCCCTGACGTAACAGTATATAGCTTAGATTGAATCGGGCCTCAGAATAGCCATTATCCAGATTGAGGGCCATGCGATAGAACTCCTCTGCCTCTTTCTCGCGCTTCATACAGGCGTAGAGCACACCCCTATTCGACCAGGCTGCAGGGGATTGAGGGTTGAGCATGATTGCAAGGCTATAAGCGGCATCCGCTTCCTCGAAGCGTTTTTGTTTTGCCAGGAACGCACCAAAGTTCAGGTAGGTTTGCGGACAGCTTGCATTGAGAGCTATTGAGCGCCCATAGCAACGCTCTGCCTCTTCAGGCACCCCCTTTTTTGCGAGAAGGAAAGCCAGATTGGCATAGGCCTCGGCGAAATCAGGCGAAAGCCGTAACGCTTCACGAAAGCACGATTCAGCACCATCGTCATCGCCCGCAGCCATGCAGCTATTCCCCTTGAAGAAAAGGGTTTTTGAGTTAGTGCTCGTCGAGTTCATTAAAGCTCACCCCTTCTGCTTGCCTTCCGTCTTTAAATACCGCACGGACCATAAAGTCCGGAGTTACCAGCAGATAATTGCCCTTGTCGATTTCGCTTTCATGCATGCAGGCGGCCTTGATAATCTGTTCGGACGACAACCCGGCTTTTTTGAATAACCGGAGTTCATCAAAAAAAGAAGAGCCGTGCGGTACGCCCTTGGAGCCGCTGTCCGTGCCTATAAACAAAGGTACGCCGATGGATGCAGCATAATTGACTGACGACAGGTGTTCGTCTACAGTCCTTTCGATGACTGACCGTTCAGCTGCAGGATACGACCGTTCAAGACTCCGGAGCGCGAATATTGTAGGCACCCATGCAATGCCGGAGTCAGCCATCCGATGCAGTGTTTCGCGCGATACGAAGAAGCCGTGCTCAATAGAACGAACCCCTGCTTTAACGGCCTTCAGCACTGCCGCATCGGAGTTGGCATGACAAACCACATGCAGGCCTCTGGAATGAGCTGTTTCACAGAGTACATATAATTCCTTGTAGGAAAAACCTCCATCCGAAACAAGTCCTTTTTTTTCGGGCGAAACAATGCCGGAATTAATTGCTTTAATAAAATCGGCCCCGGCATCCGCAATTTCATTCACTGCATTGATTATCTTCGAGGTGTCCGAAACTCCTTTGCCGAGGAACGACCCGTAAGTTCCATGCCTATAGAGCGCAATTCCGGCAGATATTACTTCTATCTCCGGCTGGAACAGTGACTTGGCCTGGAGTCCCGGACCGTTTCTGTGCCCCATATCTGTGACGGCAAAAATTCCATGCCCGGCGTAGGCCTTTTTTAGAGCAAGCAGTTGATCCGGCGCCGCCGATCTTCCATCGAGCATGAAATGCATGTGCGCATCCCTGAAGGGAGGGATTTTAACATTCGCGATAGTCATAGACTAGTACAGAGGGGTTGCAGGACTGATTGATAACCGTTGTTATTACCCATTTGCCCATCTCATTATGATATACTTTCATCGGTTATTCTGTATATGGCGGGGAGGAAGGCGCTTCAGTGATGGATGACCGTTTGAAAAAACTGAAAAGACATGTTTTTTACGAACTGTTGGATATCGTGGGAAGGGCCTTTGTACTAGTCAGGCCTTCCGAAAACGTCGTATTGGGAAAACGGCCCCTGACTCCTGAAGAAAAGGAAAACGGTATTGTTCTTGTCTTTAATTCAGGGATGAATTTTCAGTGGGATGATTACGGTATTACGGCCACGCTTGTTTTCGGCAACTCGCCGCAAAAATGTGTTATTCCGGCAGACCAGATAGAGGCTGTATATTCTCCGGAAGCCAATGCCCAATTCATTGTTTTGCCGTCCGGTGCGGCAAAGCCGGGTGTCAAGTCTATGGGCCAGGTCAAGACTGAAGCCTCTTCCGCAATTGCGGGAAAAGTCATCAAAGTCGATTTTACAAAAAAACAAAAGACATAGGTGGGAATTGTAATGGATAATGAACGCCTTGTGCATGATTTAATCATTGATCATCTTAAGAACAGGTTCAGGAAGGAATATAGTGAAATTAAGGTCAATCCCGGCGGGGACCCTGATATGACTCTGTCAAATCACGGCCTCGTTCTTGCCGCTGTTGAAGTTGAAACAGCAGGCAGCATAACTACGGAAAAAGCCGACAAGTGGAAAGACCTTGCCCAGCCCGGCACCAAGCTTATCTTAATGGTGCCGAAGAACAGCCGCGTGAAGGTCATGGAAATTTTATGGCAGAAAGGCATCGCCGACAGGGTAGGCGTTGGGACTTACGACATAGCGATTACAATGCCCTGAAGCAGAAAAAGCCTCGGCGTCTGTATGTCTGACTTCTGGTTATCCCGCCTCAGTGCCTTCAGGAGGCGGCATATGCCTTATAAGTTTGCCTGCAACCTGGTAAATGACCATTTCGGCAATATTGGTGGCGTGATCAGCGATCCTCTCAAGATACTGCGCCACGAAAATTATCTTTGTGGCCCTTGTCACTGTTGAAGGGTCCTGCACCATAAAAAGAATCAGTTCTTTCAGAATATCATGTCTCAACTCATCGACTTCATCGTCTCTCATGATGACATCCATGGCCAATTTCTTGTCGCCTTTTACAAAAGCGTCAAGGACATCTCGTGTCATGCCCTGGGCCACTTCTCTCATTCTCGGTACGTCGATATAAGGTTTCAGCATAGGCTCTTCATTAAGTTCGAGCGCCCTCTCAGCTATATTAACGGCCATGTCCCCCATTCTTTCGAGGTCTGTTGTGATCTTCATGGCGGTCGTTATAAATCGCAGGTCGCCTGCCTTGGGCTGCATTAAAGCAATTAAGCGTATGCACTCTTCGTCTATCTCACTGTCGAGCGCATTAATCTGATGGTCTTTATCAATAACAGCCTTGGCGAGTTGATTGTCCCTGTCGACGAGCGCTTTTACAGAATCCCTTATGGCATTTTCAACCATAGATCCCATTTTAAGGACAGTATCTTTAAGCCGAACCAATTCCTCATCGAAAATGGACATTATCCAAACCTCCCTGTTATATAGTCTTCCGTAAGCTTTTCAGACGGAGCGGTAAACATCTTATCTGTCTTATCATACTCAATCAGTTCCCCAAGCATCATAAAGCCTGTCCAGTCTGATATGCGAGCTGCCTGCTGCATGTTGTGAGTCACTATAATTATCGACACATCATTTTTTAACTGAACAAGGAGTTCCTCGATCTTGCCTGTCGAGATAGGGTCCAGGGCTGAAGTAGGCTCATCGAAGAGGAGGATATCAGGCTCGACCGCCAGCGCCCTGGCAATAACGAGCCGCTGTTGCTGACCGCCCGATAGATCGTAAGCGCTCACATTAAGTTTGTCCCTGACTTCGTCCCACAGGGCCGCGTTTTTGAGGGCCTTTTCAACACGCTCGGAGAGTTCGGAGCGTTTGCTGATCCCATTTAATTTAAGCCCGTATGCGATATTGTCAAAAATGGTCATAGGAAAAGGCGTAGGTTTCTGGAATACCATGCCTATCCTGCTTCTGAGTTTGATTATATCGACTCCGTCAGAAAGAATATTATTGTTCTCAAAAAGTATCTCTCCCTCGTATCTGTTCTTCGGATACAGATCATGCATCCGGTTAAAACACCTCAACAAGGTCGTCTTCCCGCAGCCGGAGGGGCCGATTAAGGCGGTAACTGTGTTTCTATGAGCCGACACATTGATCTGCTTAAGTGAATGTACATTGCCAGCATAATAAAAATTCAGGTTTTTGGCCTGCAATTCCACGATGTCAGCCACTATTTATACCTCCATTTAATAATGAGTCTGCCTGCGATGGTGATCAGGAGAATGAATACGGTTATGACAAACGAGGCGCCCCATGCCTGGATGTGCCACTCATCGTATGGGCCCATTGCATATTGGAATATCGAGGCTGTCAATGACGCCATGGACCCTCGCATGTCTGTGGACATGAAAGAATTGTTAAAGGACGTAAACAGAAGTGGTGCCGTCTCGCCGGCGACCCTCGCAATAGAAAGCAGTATTCCTGTAAGGATTCCTGTTGCCGCACCTCTGTATACCACCTGTATAATGACTTTGTAGTAGGGCGCTCCAAGGGCAAAGGCCGCTTCTCTCAATGTCCACGGCACAAGAGAAAGCATGTCCTCAGTTGTGCGAAGCACGACAGGAATCATGATCACTGCAAGTGCCACGGCCCCGGCCCACCCGTTGAAATGACCCACAGGCTTGACCATTATGGCATAAATAAATGTGCCTACGACTATTGACGGCACGCTTACCATTATATCGGAAAGTACGCTGATGGCCTGCGCCACTTTGGTGCCTCTCGCGTATTCGGCAAGAAAGGTGCCTCCCAGAATGCCGATAGGAACGCCTATTAGTGTGGCAACTCCTGTTATCATCAGCTGCCCGACAAACGCGTTGCGCAACCCGCCTCCGCTCACGCCTGCAGGCGTCGGATCATTAAGGAACAGGCTTGGGGTAAGCGCCCCTATCCCGCGCACAAGGACGTCGCCAAGAATAAAGACCAGCCAGAACATGCCTGAGAGGGCGGCAAGCGTACTTAAAGTAAGGGCAACGATGCTTTCGATTCTTCTCTTCTGATCTATGTTCATCGTGAAGTCTTCCTCTCAGCCTTCAGCAGAAAGAACTTTGCCAAAGCAAGCGCGATAAAACTCATTATAAAAAGGATAAGTGCCAGATAAAAAAGTGACGACAGGTAAAGATCTTTATCGGCCTCGGTGAATTCATTCGCAAGCGTGACAGTAATGGTTGCAGCGGCATTAAACAGCGATGTGGTAATCTGGTGGTTGTTGCCAAGGACAAACGCCACTGCCATGGTCTCTCCCAGTGCCCTGCCAAGGGAAAGGGTAATGCCTCCGTATATGCCCAGCTTCGAGTACGGCAACACAACGTTCTTTACGACCTCCCATTTTGTGGCGCCGATTGCGTAAGCAGATTCCTTTACCACGGCAGGCGTCAGGTTGAAAGAGTCCCTTGAAATACTCGCTGTGAACGGTATTATCATAATGCTGAGAATGACGCTCGCAGTCAGCATGTCTATGCCCATAGGTGTGCCTTGAAACAAAATTCCGACTACAGGCACGGCCCCTATGCTTGCTTTAAGCGCTGGTTCGATGTATTTCGACATTATGGGGGCCAGTGTAAACAGCCCCCACATGCCGTAAATTATGCTGGGTATTGCTGCCAGGAGTTCGATGGCGATGCCGATCGGCTCTTTCATGAAATTAGGAGATATTTCGGTTACAAAAATAGCGATGCCGATGGCTACCGGTATTGCGATGAAAAGAGCGAGTACTGTAGAAACAAAGGTGCCGAATATAGTCGTTGCAGCGCCGAAGTTTTCCTTAACAGGGTCCCAGTCGGTTGATTTTATGAATTTGACAACTCCGAAATGGCTTATGGCAAGCCACGACTCGCGAACAAGCACTATCAATATGCCGAGAATCAAGAGTACCACCACTCCTGATGCAAGAGCGGTGATAAGAGAGAATGCAAAGTCTACAGAGTTCCTCTTTTCAATGATTGCCAACCAGCTTGCTCCTCAAAAAAAATAGTAATGTTGAACGTTGAATTCCAAATAATGGAATAATTTCAGCATTTCAGCATTTGGCATTCGACGTTCGATATTGTTGTTTCGTTGCGTATTTAAGGTAAATAAAAGGGTCAGGATATATATTACATGCCTGACCCTTTTATTTCAATCTAATGTCTATATTAACCCATGCTCTTTCCAGTAGGCCCTGACCTTGTCTTTCAGGGCTTTCGGAAGAGGCACATAAGTCAACTCGTCGGCTTTTGAATCGCCGTTCTTGAAGGACCAATCATAAAACTTTACAGTCTTCATGCTGCTGTCCTTCTTGTCTTTGGCAAGCAGGATAAATGTTGCTCCGGCGATCGGCCATGCATCTTTGCCGGGAGCATTAACGAGCCAGAGGTCGAAATGTTTTTTCGGATCAAAATTGGCGCTGGCTGCAGCTTCTTTAAAAGTCTCAAAGCTTGGCGCCAAAACCTTACCCTGCGGATTCTTGAGCAAGGTATATGCGAGATTATTCTGTTTTGCATAAGCGTACTCGACATAGCCTATGGATGTTGCTGCTTGCTTAACGTAATTGGATACGCCTTCATTGCCCTTGCCGCCGATGCCTACAGGAAACTTTACCGAAGTCCCGGCCCCGACTTTTGTCTTCCAGTCGGAACACTGACCGCTAAGATAGTTGGTAAATATTGCAGTGGTGCCGGAGCCGTCAGATCTGTGGACCACGGTTATTTCGGTATGAGGCAACGTTACTCCGGGATTCATCGACTTAATGTGCGCATCATCCCAATACTTGGTTTCGCCAAGATATGCTTTGCACACAGCTTCGGAATCCAGAGTCAACTGGCCTGACTTTACTCCAGGCAGATTAACCACAAGAACTACCCCTCCCATAACTGCGGGGAACTGGAGGAGGCCGTCTTTGTCAAGCGCCTCAGGTGACAGAGGTGCATCAGAAGCGCCGAAGTCGACTGTCCTGCTTGTAATCTGCCTGATACCGCCTCCAGAGCCGATGGATTGATAGTTGAGCTTGATGCCTGTTGCCTTGTTGTAATCATAAGCCCACGCCTGATAAACAGGAGCAGGGAATGATGCACCGGCCCCGTTCAAGATGTCTTCAGCATGTGCTGCGGAAAACGTAAATAAGCACGCTACAGCTACAATGACAGATACTAATACCTTCATGATTCCTCCTTAAGGTGTGTTTAACGCTACTTAATGTAGGATAAGGTTTTTCTGTTACAGTAATGTTACACCAGTGTTAAATATATATTACAATCACCTCCCTGGTAAAAGGTTCAGAATTAAGAGCAGATGTTGAACTCGTTGATTCTTAATTCCTAAATTGGATGAAGGGACACTTCTTGTGACTTCTGCTTTTACAGTACTCTTCGAGTTGAAACAGGCTCGGCACATAGGGCACATCTTTTATACGGCAAGTGAAGATTAGCCACTTGATGAGATAAGGGCATTTCGGGCTCCTCGGCCCAACTTTCGAGACTGCATCTCCCCTTCTTGAAGTGCCGGCTATCATTGCTCGTTATCCTACGCCTATTGTTGCGAGCAGCTCCGCATTTTCCATCATCTCATCAAGGCATTTCAATATATCACAGCGGGCAGGCTCGTATTTAATGACAATGCTTCCGGTCAGCGGATTTGCGCTTACGTCTGTAATTCCTTCAGGGATTGGAAGAGTGGCCAATTGCTTCAACGTTGCGATAGAAAGGTTCTTTATTACCGGCACATGCAGCCTGATACGACCTGGAACATGATGCACGACCTTATAGCTTATCATTTTCATCCACTCCGTAATTTCTAATTTTTATTAATTAAATCATAAACATTCTTACAAGATGATGAACTTTATGTTACAACTCTGTTACATTTCGGCCGGGTAGGCAAATAATGAAAATTTTAGACATAAAGCCCACGCTCATTGTTATATTAATAGTGATAGTGCTTGTGACTGTAACTGATATGACTTATACTGTGAATATTAGGATATATATAAGGAGTGGGAGGATATCATGGCACTGTTTGATAATGGATTAAAAGGGAATGTTCTTACAGGACTCGCTATCGGCATCGGGGCTTCTATATTTGCGCCGCAAGTGATTCCGGCATTGGCCGGGGTTATAAAGCCTATTGCGAAAGCCGCCATAAAGGGCAGCCTGGTCCTTTATGAAAAGAGCAAAGAGACGGTAGCTGAAGTAGGTGAAATGATGGAAGATATTGTTGCGGAAGTTAAAGCTGAAATGGCAGAATCACATGAGCAGTCAGCCGGGATTAATCCTGAGGATAAGACAGGCGCTTAAATGCTTCCTGATGCGGTTTTAAGCCACACGACAACGGGAAGATTCAGGGTAAAAGTGCCCTCCAGGAAAGGAGATGCTGCATACTTTTCTTCGGTCAGGGAGCATTTCGCTCATTTTGAGGGAGTTGAACAGGTCGAAATAAATGTTATGACGAGCAGCGTATTGATATATTGCTCTGATTTAAAGGCTGTTGCGGCATTTGCGGAGGAGAAGGCCCTTTTCAGGCTCAGAATATTGAGGCCGCTGAAGGCGTCCATGGCAGGCAACTTTACGAATGCCTTCAGCGATTTTGACAAGAGAGTCAAGAGATTGACCGGCGATGAACTGGACGTGCCGGGGATTGCATTCTTAACGCTTCTGGGATTCGGCATATACGAAATAGGAAGGGGAAATTTCGCTGCTCCAGCATGGTATACCGCTTTTTGGTATGCACTTAACATATTTCTAAAATCTAAACCTGAGACTGTTCAGGAAGAGAACAAATAGCAGAAATCGGGTTGTTCAATTGCCGCTGTATGGCGTCGTAAGAAAAACATTTTAGAACTATTTAAAAGGAGGGCATCGTTATGGCTAAGGGCGAAGGCAAGGATGTTGCGGAGGAATCCTCTAATATCGGCGCTGCGGGGACCAAGGTGAAAGAGGGGATAGTAAGCAGTCTGAAGGGTATAAACGAGATTGAGGCTGAGATCGTCAGTCTGGTCCGGAATACCGTTTCAAATGCTCTCAAGGCTACGGCTACAGTGGCCAACGAAGGTGTCAACGTGACGAAAGATGTGGTGAAAGGCGCAATTCAGGCGACCGAAGAGGTGGGCACCGGACTTATACTGAGCACAAAAAGTGTCGCAAAAGGAATCGTAATGGGTGTAAGCGACGTCGGCGGAGATGTCCTTGATGTTGCAGGACAGACTGTTAAGGGCGCTGTAAAGGGGGCCGCGGAAGTCGGCGCCGATGTGGCGCTCGTGGCGAGAAGGGCCGTTGACGGAGTAATAGAAGCCACAAAGGAAATCGGCGGAAATGTTGAAGATGCGGCTACCGTTGCAGTCGGAGGCGCAATAGATGCTGCCGGTGCTATAGGAAATACTGCCGTGCGTGCGGTAAAGGACATGCTGGTGGGTGTTGTTTCAGGAGTGAAGGAAATTGCCGGCGCAGCTCTGCCGCATTCATCCGAGCCATCCGGCAGCGGCAAGGCGACTGAGGTCAGCACAAAGCAGAGATCTAAAAGGGAAGAATAGCGGTACGTGATTCAGACAGTCCATTCAGCAGTCCCGGGAAGGGCCCGATACAAGGTGTCCGGACTTCAGCGTTCGGAGTCGTTTAAAAAACATCTTGAGTCGGGCCTTTTGGGGCAGCAGGGGATTGTTCAGGTCTCTATAAGCACATTGACAGGCAGCGTCCTTGTGTTTTTCAATTCCTTCAATACTCACCAGTCAATCGCTCTGGTCATCCAAAATATAGTCGTCGAATATAAGGGCGGCGATGGCAGGAACAATGGTGAACATCCTGCACCGGCGCAGACCTTACAAAGAACAAGTCCCAGCCAGAATATCTCCGGAAGTGTTCCTGCCAAAGAAATAAAAAGCAGGGGGAAAACGAGAAGGCTGGTTGCCCATGCTGAGGAACAAGCTGTCGAGGCCTGGCATACGTTCGAGTCGCCCGAGATCCTTGAGCGGCTGGGGTCTTCCGCTCTTCATGGTCTTTCGAGTGAAAACGCCGGGGCCATGCTGAAAAAGTTTGGTCCCAATCTTCTGCCCGAATCGGTGCCACGGTCAGGACTGAGCATACTTATTGAGCAGTTAAATTCCATTCCAAATGCATTGCTGGGTGTTGCAGCCGGTCTTTCCGTGCTGACAGGCGGTGTTGCCGACGCGCTTGTCATTGTGGGGGTTGTCGGAATCAATGCGGTCATCGGCTATGTTACTGAGAGCCAGGCGGAAAGGACCATCCATTCGCTCAAAAGTCTTGTGAGGCCGTCATCGCTTGTTGTGAGGGACGGCATTTATAAAGAGGTCCCTGCCGAGGAGATCGTTGCCGGCGATATCCTGGTGCTTCGGCCCGGCAGTTATGTTGCCGCAGACAGCAGGCTTATAGAAACTGCGCATTTAAGTATTGATGAATCCGCGCTTACCGGAGAGAGCATGCCGGCCAAGAAGACTTCTGCGAGCTTGAATGAAACCAACGTGCCTCTTGCAGACAGGGTCAATATGGCATACATGGGCACCCTCGTTACCGGCGGGCAGGGCCTTGCCGTGGTCGTGGCCACCGGCAAGTTTACCGAGATAGGCAAGATACAGGAACTTGTGGGATCAGCGGAGACGCCTGACACTCCTATGGAACGGCAGCTTAAGAAAATGGGTACTCAGCTGGTCCTGGTCAGTGGAGCAGTCTGCGGCCTTGTTTTTGTGATCGGCCTGCTCAGGGGATATGGTTTCCTCGAGATGCTCAAGAGTTCGATTTCTCTTGCTGTTGCCGCAGTCCCCGAAGGGCTGCCGACAGTTGCAACTACGACACTTGCGCTGGGGATAATGAATATGAAGAAGCACAGGGTGCTGATACGCCATCTGGACGCGGTTGAGACACTCGGCTCTGTGCAGACCATATGCATGGACAAGACGGGGACCATAACGCTGAACAGAATGTCGGTCGTTGCAGTCCATACCGGAATGAAGAGAATCAAGGTGATTGAAGATAAATTTCTGGCTGACGGAAAGCCGGTCAACCCATTTACTACTGACGAGTTCCTCAGACTTATTCATGTGGCGGTGCTCTGCAATGAATCTGAAATTATCTTAAGGGAACATTCGGGCGACGCTCCTGCCGGGAGTTTTTATGGAGAGAACGGCGGCGGCAAATACGTGCTGCAGGGTTCACCCACCGAGAATGCCCTCATACACATGGCTATTTGCGCGGGCGTCGATATTTTTGAACTCAGGAAAACGCATCCGCTTATTAATATCAAGCATCGTTCTGAAAACCGCAACTTTATGGCCTCCAGCCATGACTTCGGGAGCGAGGGCATGGTCATAGCCGTGAAAGGCAGCCCCAATGAAGTCCTGGCAATGTGCGACTGGCATATTAGGGACGGAGAAAAGATCCCGATTTCAGATGATGACAGGCTCGCAATCGAGACCGAGAATGAACGAATGGCAGGCGATGCGTTGCGTATTCTCGGCTTCGCTTATCTCCATGGCAATAACGGAAACGGTTTGTCGTGCGATGTCAACTGCGGTTTTGTTTGGCTTGGGCTGGTTGGCATGGCGGACCCCACCAGAAAGGGGGTCAAGGAACTTATCGGGCTTTTCCATGTGGCCGGCATAGAGACTGTTATGATAACAGGCGACCAGACGCCAACGGCCTATGCCATAGGGACAGAACTTGATTTGAGCAACGGCGAACAGCTTGAGATACTCGATTCTACTCACCTGGCGGATATAGAACCTGGTGTGATGAAAGCCCTGTCTGAGCGCGTCCATGTGTTCGCCCGCGTAAGCCCTGCTCATAAGCTTCAAATTGTGCAGGCCCTTCAGAGCACTGGTAGAGTTGTCGCAATGACCGGAGACGGCATTAATGACGGCCCTGCGTTGAAAGCGGCCAACATCGGAATAGCAATGGGACACACTGGGACTGATGTGGCCCGTGAAGTGGCTGATATAGTGCTGGAAGACGACAACCTTGAGACCATGATCGTGGCCGTAAGCCACGGACGCACGATTTATAACAATATTCGAAAATCAGTGCACTTTTTGCTGGCTACGAATCTGAGTGAAATCATGGTCATGTTCACTGCCATTGCCGCCGGCCTCGGCCAGCCGCTCAATGCTATGCAGCTGCTATGGATAAATCTCATATCCGATATTTTCCCCGGCCTGGCCTTGGCACTCGAACCTCCTGAACCGGATGTGCTGAGCAAGCCGCCGCGCAACCCGGACCATCCCATAATAATGGCCGGCGATTTTAAGAGGATAACTTTTGAATCGGCTATGATGAGCGCCACCACGCTCGGCGCATACGGCTATGGGCTTGCGAAGTACGGTCGCGGAGCACAGGCTGGTACACTGGCTTTTATGAGTCTTACCACGAGCCAGCTTCTGCATGCTTTAAGCTGCCGTTCAGAAAAACACAGCATGTTTGACAAGGAGCCGTTGCCTCCAAACAGGTATCTCGATGCGGCCTTGGGCGGGTCCTTCGTCTTGCAGGCCCTTACAATAGCGGTGCCGGGCATCAGGGGGCTCCTGGGGACTACAGCCATAGGCCTCACGGATGCTATTGTCGTCGGCGGAAGCGCGGTGCTCCCTCTTATTGTCAATGAAGCGACTAAGAAATCTATGCGAGGAGAAACGGTATGAAAAAGGATTTCATGTTCACGTCAGAATCGGTAACAGAAGGGCACCCTGACAAGCTTTGCGATCAGGTAAGCGATGCCATCGTAGACCATTTCCTCCAGCAAGACCCTTACTCGCGCGTTATCGCTGAATGTGCTGTTTCGACGTCTATTCTTTTTATCGCCGCAAGGTTTGCTTCTGAAGCGCGCGTTGACTTTCCTTACATAGCGCGTCAGGTAATTAATCAGATCGGCTATGATCGGCATGAGTTCAACGGCAAGACATGCAGCATCCTTACAAGCCTTAAAGAATCTCCCCGTGACGCGGAGTTCTGCTTTAATGAACAGGAATTGACGGACAGTGAAATCGACGCCATAACGGTAAAGAACCAGGTCACGGTCTTTGGCTTTGCCTGCAATCAGACGCCGGCATTTATGCCGCTTCCGATATGGCTGGCCCATAAGCTCGCCAGGCGTCTCACTTCTGCGAGGCTGCAGAAGATACTTCCGTATCTTTCCCAGGACGGAAAGACACAGGTGGGAGTTGAATTCAGGAACCGCAGACCATTCAGAATACACAGCATGACGGTCATTGCAAGCCAGAGAAAGGGCGAAGGTCCTGATATGAAGAAGTTGAACGATGACATACGTGAGGCGATTATAGATAATGTCTTCTATGATGAGGACATTAAACCAGACAAGGATACGAGGATCTTCGTCAACCCCGACGGCCCGTTTATCACAGGCGGTCCTTCTGTCCATTCAGGGCTTACCGGCAGAAAAAACGCGATCGACACATACGGCGAGTATTCCCGCCACAGTGGCGCGGCCCTCAGCGGCAAGGACCCTATGAGAATCGACCGCGTAGGCGCTTACGCAGCCCGTTACGCTGCAAAGAATGTAGTTGCCGCGGGTCTGGCTGACGAGTGCGAAGTCCAGCTTAGTTATTCAATCGGACTTTCCCGTCCGGTCAGCATTCAGGTAGAGACGTTTGGAACTGGTAAACAGTCTGATGCCGCCATTTCCGAAATGATAGAAAAGAACTTTGAATTCAGGCTCGGAGGGATTGCAAAACAGTTCCATCTAAGGCATCTGCCGTCAACTATTAAAGGTGGATTCTACAGGAAGCTCGCTGTCTACGGACATGTCGGCAGGATGGATATAGGTCTGCCCTGGGAAGTCATCGATAAGACCCATCTGCTGAAGGCATAACCCCTTAGTTTCAGGCGGCAGCATAAGGAAAAGCCGAGTTTCACGAATTCAGTTACCCGTATGCTGCCGACAGATTTTCCCCGCTCTTCTTTAGTAATGAGGCGGCGGCGGAGGTGGCGGCGGCAATGGTGGCGGTGGCGGCGGCGGAACCACGAATGCCGGTGGCGGCGGTGGTGGTGGCTCCGGAGCAATGGTAGCAGTGCATCCATATCCCAGAACAGCAAAATAAATCATCAATACACATAGCGCGAATGCCTTTCTCATATTCTTGTCCTCCTCCGTAATTTTACCCGGGCGCTTTTGCTGCCATGATTGTTAATTGTAACTCAATAGTATTATTCGTACAAGCCTGATCCCCCGGGTGTGCCGGAAATGCATCTTAACTTAAAATTAATATTTGTGTAACACTGCTTTAACCCTTTTCCCTGTAAAGTATATAAATTCGCAGCATTGGGGAGGGCGAAAAATGGAGCAGAATCAGTACGGATTTCCAGAAATGCGCAACGGTCATTTTGTCGTTAAGTTGGCTGAATACCTCGAAGAACTCGAAAATGCATTAAGGCTGCGTTTTGACGTTTTTAATACAGAATTGAATGAGGGGCTCAAAAGCTCTTATCTCACAGGTCTTGACAGGGACTCTTATGATGACTATTGCGATCATCTTATAGTTATCGATACCCGCATTAACAAGGTTGTCGGCACGTACCGGCTGATGCTTGGCTATGTAGCCGAAAACAATATAGGCTTTTATTCCGAGGGTGAATTTGATATAGCCTCAGTAAAGACCATAAGGGGCGAGAAGCTTGAACTGGGCCGCTCCTGCGTCCACAGGGATTACCGGAACGCCGGAGTCATAAATCTTCTTTGGGCAGGCATAGCAAGATATATGGAAATCTATAATGTGCGCCATTTATTCGGCTGCGCCAGTCTCCATACCAGTGACCCGGCTGAAGTAGGCATGGTATACTCTTATATGAATACGTTTCACAGGGCTGGTGAGGAATTTACAGTGAGTCCTCTTAGAAAGTGCGGCAAGATCGGCGTGACCGAGATTGCGGACCAGAAAACCGCATTCGGTAAGCTCCCGCCTCTGATCAAGGGGTATTTGCGGCTTGGTGCTCTTATCTGCGGAGAACCGGCATACGATGACGTGTTCGGCACCACAGACCTGTTCCTGCTCCTGGATACCGATAAGCTTATAAGCAGGTACAAGCGGAGGTTTTTCCAGGAACCGGTCGAGACACTATGCAGGGCCTGCTGAAATTCGCCAGATTATTTCTGCTCCTGAATCTCAATCTGTTTTTCCTGCTATGCGGCAGCATGATAAAGTCGGGCTTTTTCCTTTCACCCGAGAAGAAAATGGGTCTCCGGGCCTGCGGCATGCGGTGGTGGTCACGGTCTAACTGTTTTATTCTCGGAATCCATATTACGCCCACTGGGGCTTACAGTAAGAATGATGTGTTTTTTATTGTAAGCAATCACTGCAGCTATCTGGACATTCTTGTTATCGGCACTATAATGCCCTCGGTGTTTGTATCAAAAAGTGAAGTCGCATCGTGGCCCTTTCTGGGCCGTTTGGTCAAGCTCGCCGGGACTGTTTTCGTCAACCGGGAATCCAAAATAGCATCTGTAAAGGCCTTGGAGTCCATTAAAGAGCGTCTCAGCAGCGGTATCAGCGTTGTGGTTTTCCCTGAAGGAACGACGAGTAATGGACTCACCATCAGGGATTTCAAGAGCACTCTTTTCAAGGCCCCGATAGACAGCAGCGTGCCTGTTTTGCCCCTTAGTATTGCATATTCTCACATAGAGCGCAGGCCCGTAACAGCCGGCACAATTGATACCGTGGCATGGCATTCGGACATGGATTTTCTGCCTCATTTCTGGAACCTTCTGGGCTTGAGGCGCATTGATGTCTGTCTCCATTTCAATGCCCCCTTATACCATTTCACGAACGACAGGAAAACTCTCTCTTCCTCGGTGTTTGACAGAGTACGTGAAGGCCATAAACGTTTAATTGCCGACACAGAGTTGGGAATTACGCTTTAGACGGAGATTGCTTTAGGGAATAATATATTCTTTGAACTGCAGTCAAGCCAGTTTGCCGCGGGGTTTATAACAGAGCAGCCAATAATGAAAGTGCCGAGCCTTCCAACGCCTCCTGAACAAATGCTCCCAACACGGCTTTACCGACTAAATGGCCGGCTTTGCTTGCAGCGCCGTGAATATACTGCTCATTTGTCTTTGCCTTGGTTTCATCGAAATAACCCTTCCTCTGCAATATGCTTATTATGTCCTGATGACTGGTCGTTTTTGGATTGTAGTTGACAAGCAGACTGCCTGTAGTAAGATTAATGTCGATTGTTGCGATGCCGCTTATTGTGCTTAAGGTCTTTTTGACTTCGTCGGCGACATTCTCGTTTTTCTTGATCTTTGGGCTTTTCAGTCTAAGCCTTCCGGGTACATTATGAATGTAGTAGCTCATGCTCCCCCTCCACATTAATTTTCCTGAATGTCTTACAAACAGGGTATCCCGAACATCTGAACCTTAATACCTTTACTTCCCTCTTATACAGATGCATGACCTTTCCACAAGCCAGGCATACGGGCCTGTCCTTTACTTCCGCGCGCCCGTTGTTCTGGGTAAATTGCCTGCCGCATATCAAACATAAAAACCTCTGCTTCCCCTGCCACGTTTTGCCATATTTGTATACGGCGTCTAAATTGCAGTGCGGACAGTTTATCGTTCCACACTCTTTTACAGCTTCTCTTGCCGCATCTGCCGCCATGTTCATATTATAAACAGGCCCCTATTACACAACTGTGACAGCAATGTTACGTTTATGTTAAATTCAGGCGCATGACGCAGCTCTCAAAGAGTCGTCATGCGGCATTACACGCAGAGACGAGAAATAAACTGAGCATGCTTCATGGCGCCGGCTCATACATACTTTGATGTTGACGTCATTCATGTCTTTAATATACTGGTTGACTACACAACATTGGGCACCCAAGGGGCTGCCCTTGAGATAAGGACAGAGTATGTAACTACTCTGTATGTACATTGGACCCTCCATGACACTCATATAATAACAATCCAGTGTTACAACAATATTAAAGCAATGTTACGATTCCGTAACAATTGAAGGCTGTAACCCATTACCGGTGACGATTGCTTTAGATAAACTTTTGTTGAAATGAGATTTAACTTTTGGTGCTTTCCGGCTCTTAAGTCTAGTCCATCCCTTTTAGAAAAAACTGAGCAATATATACCCTGCAGCGGTCCCATTCGCTGCCATTACAGCATTTTTCATCCGCACATGATATCTTCTTGGGCTCGATGCTAGTAACCTCGCACATCCCTTCTTTAAGTTTTGGGCACATGGCATTTACCTCCTTCTAAGGGTTCTGGCCAGAAAAATT
>JADFXI010000013.1:27860-33841 GCA_015233655.1 Nitrospirota bacterium
TTGCGAAAGAGACGCCGCACAGACGCTGCCGTCGTTACTGCAATAAGGACAGTTGTACTCTACGGCTGCAACCCTATGACCTGCTTCACTGACTGCCAAATATGTGCTCATACTCACCTCATATAGACCGAAATCCGTTTGCGTCAACGGCTTGGCTTTACGGGTCCGTCGCCATTGGACCGCGTTTTAAATCCCGACGATGACCTTCTGAGTTCCTCGGCAATGCCTGAGAGGGACTCAACCTCCTGGGTGACCTCTACTGCCATCAATTCCATTTCTTTTGCTATGGAGGATGTCTCCTCGATGCTCTTAACCACGTCATCAGAAACCGTAGTCTGCTGGTCAACTGCTGCGGCAATCTGTGTTATCTGATCGCGCACCTTTTCAACGGATTGCACAATATGGAGCAGTGAGCCTCCAACCTCTTTAATATATTCATTTGCAGCGGCGACTTCTTCTGAGGCATCGCGCATGGATTTTGTTGTCTTCAGGGATTCGGACTGCACCGCCCCGACCTTATGGGAAATCTCGGCGGTGGAGCCGATAGTCCGTTCAGCGAGCTTGCGCACTTCGTCCGCCACTACTGCAAACCCTCTGCCCTGTTCACCCGCCCTGGCCGCCTCAATTGCGGCGTTGAGTGCCAGCAGATTGGTTTGGTCCGCTATATCGTTTATAACCGTGACGATATTGCCAATCTCACCCACCTTGTTGTTAAGCCCTTCCATCATGGAAGCAACATCTACAATTGACGCATGGACCTTGTTTACGACGGCTACGGCGCCATCCGCCACTTTCTTGCCCCTTTCCGCAGTCGACGTGGTCTCGGTCGAGGTCTCGGATGCGGCTGTGGCGCTTGATGCTATGTTGTTGATCGTCTGGCTCATCTCGCCGGCAGAGGTCGAAAGATGAGTGGCCTGGAGAGACTGGTTTCTTGCGCCGCCGGAAGTCTTCTCAGCCTCCTGCCTCAGTTTCTGAACAGAAGAAATCACCCTGTTCTCTGACGCAAGCATGCCGCCTATCATGTTGTTGAACGACTGGATCATCCTGTTAATGTCCCTGCTCAACAGGCCGATTTCGTCTGTGCTCTCATTATCCACATGTACTGTCAGATCGCCGTTTGCTATCTGCTCAACGTTTGCGGTCAGTTCAGTCAGGGGGTTTATGATACCCGTGACTATCATGTGTCCGAATGCTATCGCCAGCACAAAACCGACGATAATGCTCATTAGGGCTATGTTTCGCACCATTGTATAAAGCGACTCTGATTGCATATGGGTCTCTTTTGCCTCTTCCATGTGCAGGGCTATAAGCTCGCTCAGTCTTTGCTCGATAGGTTCGATGGTGGGATTAAGCTCATCTATGAAGAAATTGTTAAGGTTCCGCACGTCCTCTGATTTCAACATATCTTTCAATTTGTTCAGAGGGGTGTTTGCAAACTCAAATAACGGTTGAGTCAGTGCTATCAGTTTCTGCTCTTTTTCCGTATGTTCAAGGGCCACATAGGCTTTCCATTTTGTGTCAGTCACGAGCAGCGCCTCTTCAACACTCTTGAGGCCGTCCTGCCATATCATCTTGTCCCCGCTGAATGAATTGTCTCTGATACGCTGCACCGACTTTACGATATTAACTGCATACATGTCTGAAATCATCTGGAGATCTTTAAGCGGCAGAACGTGTCTTTTATATACGATGTCGGTACCGGCAATGGTTTTTTTCATACCTATCATGCCGAGTGCGCCTATCACTGTCAGTAACAACAGCATGAAAACAACAAGCACAAGGAGACGGTAGCCGATTTTAATGTTGCCGAGGAATAGGTTCTTGCTAAAGCGCGTTTTCATTATGCAAATCGTTCCTTAATGGCATCTATAATCCTGTACCGCAGTGACCAGATGCCTGTTTCAGGGCAGGGCGAGAGTATGGAGTCTTTGCCGATGCTATACCTGTTGCCCCGCCATACGACCGTATTGCTGACAATTGGAACAGTCCATATGAGCCCGATTACAAGGTCTTTGACCGGGGAAAGCAGATAGAGGAAAGGATTGTCCAGCTCTGCTCCCGTCTTTCTGCCCAGATAAAAGTCACCGAACACCTTGATAATGGACGTGAGAACTGCAAAAGTCACGGTCAATTTGGAGCATTGCCAGAAAACAATCGGCATAGCTGACATGAATACCGGGTTCCCGATCAGTTCAAACACATATTTGCTGCCTCCGATTTTCCACCTGAGCTTGCCCCATCTTGTATGACGGTTGAGAAAACGCTTGAACCCCCAATACTCATTTACATTGCTTATCATGTAGTTTGACAGCACCACTTTCTTGCCTGCTTTATGCATTCTCTCGCCGATTACGTAGTCTTCGGCAAGAATGTCTTTTACGGACCTGAGCCCGCCGATTGCCTCCAGATCTTTCTTGCTCATCAGCATGGATTTTCCGATTACGCAGGGCAGCTTCAAAAAGCTGTGGAGAAAACATACGCTGCCCACAATAAATGAGTTAAGGTGCAGATTCTCAAATATGGCGCCGAGCGACCGTCCGCCGACGCCTTTAATAATGTTGCTGACCAATCCAACTTCGCCGACTGGTCCGGAGTTGTCTATAGGTTTGGTAATTTCACGCAGATAGTTCTTGTCGACTATTACATTGCTGTCGCTGATCAGAATATATTCATACTTCGAAGCTTTGTATGCCGGCAAAAGATTATTTACCTTGGGGTTGAGTCCGATACTGCAATCCTCAACAATAATGCTTATGTTTCTGCCGGGGTGTTTGTCTTTTATTCTCTTCGCTATCCTGTATGCCGGGTCGTTGTGGCTCTGGAGCGAGAATATGATTTCATATTCAGGATAGTCCTGACTGCAAAAACTTAGAAGGTTGTCGTACAGATTATCATCCAGTCCCTTAAGAGGCTTAAGGACCGAAACAGGAGGAAAAAGTCGGGGAAGGGCAAGCCCTTCCCCGCAGCTACAGGGAGTGGAAAGATATGAGCGAACTGCCCATATTTGAAAGCCATAAGCTATGAGGCCGAAAAAAGTAAGAAAAGCAAAAATCCAGAACAAGCTCATAATCCCTCCCTGCTCAGTTTCTGAAAAGGGTAATTGCGACCCCTTTATTGTGTTTAATGCATTGTTTAACGGCAGCCGTGTCTTTTTCGCAGTTTAAGAGCGTCTTCCATGAATACAGGTGCCGCGCTTTGTGAAAGTCGCTGTTGGCGAGATAAGGGTATTTCTTAAGGCTTATCACATTAAAAACGTCGTCCCTGTTCGCCACTTCCCACGCATCGATGTATTTGGCATACTTTTCCCTGTTGTTCCAGAGGAACAGAGTGTCCTTGCTCATGTCCGACATATAATGAGGGTGGCAGGCCACGATCAGCGCGTCCTGTTCTTTGGCCTCCAGGAAGATCCTTTCATAATTCCAGGATGCGGGTACAAAACTCTTTATATCAATGAGCAGCATGTGGGCCGACTTGTCCGAAGACAGATGGTTCTTGCTGATTTCAACTCCCGGAATTACCAGCATCCCGTATTTATTCCAGGCCCTTGCGGCTTCCTGTCGTATGTTTGTCATATATTCTTCGAAATTATCTTCTCTAACAGATAGGTTGAAGCGATTTGCAAACTTGCCTATCGAATTGTCTCCGCTTACCACATGGTCGGTAATTGCAATCACATCAAAGCCTGCCTGGCCAAAAAGGTCGATGGTGCGTCTTAGCTCCACTGAACCATCGGAGTATGTGGTGTGTATATGAAAATCACACAAGAGCATCAGGTTGATAATAGAATATTTCGGTTACATGATTATTAACGGATGATTAAGATTGTGTTACGAAAAAAAAGGCCTAAAGGTTTCGTCCCTGCGTCGGCGTTTGGCGCTCGGCGCTCCAGGCTTCACGGGTTTTTATGATGTAAGAATAATATGCTGCGGCATTGGTCGGCTGGCGTTTCAACGTATCGAAATCCACCCGGTAAAGGCCGAACCTGGCATCGAGGCCCTGCAGCCATTCATAGTTATCGATCAGCGACCAGTAATAATAACCCCTCACATCAATCCCATCTTTTATGCTCTTCTCAACGGCATCGATATGTCTTTTCATGTATTTTATTTTTTTCTGCCCGTCGCGTGTAGCGATGCCGTTCTCAGTTATGATCAGGGGTATGTGGAGTTTTGAAGCATATCTCAGGACCTTTTCGAGACCGCGTGGATGTATTTCCCATCCCATATCGGTCAGGCCGTAACCGTCGATGTCCCTGTTTCTCAACTCGACCCCCATCTTTTTGAAAGGATTGAAGCGGATATGTAACCGCGTGTAGTAGTTGACCCCGAAAAAGTCCAGCTTGCCTTTTATGGGTACGGGAACGCTGATTTCATTTCTGAACGGGAACTTTATTTTCAGAACGCCGGTCAAAAAAGCATCCAGCAGAGAATGGTTATAAAAATACTTTGCGATTTTTGACAATAGCCGATCCAGTGGATTGTATCTGCTCCACGGTGCCAGGGCCGCCATGTTATGCGCGACGCTCACATTGGCAGCAGTACCGGAGTCCATCGCTTTGCCATGAATGAAATCATAGGTTTTTGCATGGCAGATAAGTATATTTTGAAGTGCCTTTATAGCGAGTGCAGGATCACGGATGCCGGGCGGCATGCATCCCTCAAGGTAGCCGCCCAAGAGCAGGACATAGGGTTCATTGAATGTTATCCAGTACCTGACCCCCTTGAGCCTCGAAACGACTTTCTCAGCAAAATTCATGAATTTTTCGACTGAGGCTTCTTTGTGCCACGGGTATTTTTTGATGAACCAGAGGGGATGGGTGAAATGGTGAATAGTGACCATAGGTTCAATGTTGTTCTGCAAAAGTATGTCTATGATTTCCTGATAATGGGCCAGTGAAGCGTCGTCCCAGATGTGCTCTCTGGGCTGTATCCTGCTCCATTCTATGGAAAAGCGATACGAGTTGACCCCGAGGTCTTTGAGCAGGTTCAGGTCTTCTTTGTACAGAGCGTAATGATTAGTGACATTCGGTTTCTCACTAAGAATTGAGTCCCATGAGGTCCAGTCGGCATATGGAGATCCCTCCAGCTGAAAGGCGGATGTAGCAACCCCCCAAAGAAATCCGTTGTCCATCAAGACAGCTTCAATTCTTCTTTTCCCATTCTGCGCCTGTCGCGTTCAATCCAGGAGCCGCCCTTCATTTTTGCAGCCTTCTTGACCTCGGTGGCGATAGAGGCGAGCTGTGCATAGGATTCGACCATATAAACTTCGGTGCTGACAATTCCTATTGATAGGGAAAGCAGTTTGAAGGTTTCCTCCTCTCCTTTCCGGTTCCGTGAGTTATATTCCCCTTTTATAAAATCGTCTGCGCCGTGCAGGTCCGGCAACTGGGACTCAAACTGGCTGATGACCTTTTCACAGACCGGGATCGAAATCTGCGGCCTTGTCACTATAATAAAATCGTCTCCGCCTATGTGGCCGACAAAATTGAAACTTCCCGTGTCATATGATTTTACGGTATCTTCCAGAATGTTGGCCAGTTTCTTGATTACTATGTCCCCTCTTTCGAACCCGTAGTGGTCATTGTACGGCTTGAAATTGTTGATGTCGACATAACAAACATCGAAATGCATGTTCTGTGTCAATTTTTTCTCTATGTCCCTCTGTATAAACTCATTGCCGGGAAGCCCGCTCAGAGGGTTGGCCCCTTTTGCGAGAATAAGGCTTCGTTCAGTCATCGCATCAAGGAGGGCGCTGATGGCTACAGTGCCGAAATATTTGCCGTGTTTTGTAATACATATATCATCGTAGAGGAATTCAGACTTCCTGGCATTGATCCTCTGGGCCACTTCTTCGAGCGTGGTGGTCGACTCGACAACCATGAACTGGCGGTCCATTAGTTTTGACACGTTCTTGTAGGAATTCAGCGCAAAGCCATAGCCGCATCTGCCGAGTATCTGGTTCTCAAGGAACCAGTTCCGGTG
>JADFXI010000013.1:33952-40266 GCA_015233655.1 Nitrospirota bacterium
GAAGGTTGTATAGGCTCCATATAGTTCGCAATTTCACCAATCAGACTCTGCTCACCTCTTCCAAGCACATTGTTTTTCTTCTTGCTCTGAAGGGCCGGGATGACGGCATTTTCGCCGTCCAGCATGGGCGATGGTTTTTGGAGATTGTAGCCCTGCAGCAATTCGATGCCCATATTGAGAATAGATTCCATCTCTTCCTGCTGCTCGATGCCCTCCGCTATAACTTTTATGCCCATTCTGTGGCATGCAGTGGCTATTGAGTCTACCAGGTTGAACTTTACTATTGCCTTATCGATATTGGACACAAAATGTCTGTCAATCTTAACGAAATCGGGCTCTATGATAGAAAGCATTTTCAGTCCGCCATGTCCTGCTCCGAAATCGTCAATGGCTATTTTATATCCTCTCTTGCGATAGTATTCGATGGATTGCTTGAAAAGATTATAGTTAAAAATAGCGCTTTCTTCAGTCACCTCGAGCACAATCCGCTCTTTCGGTATATTCCATTTTTCGACCAACTGATCTGTAATATCGGCCCTGTGGGCCGAGTCCATCATTGTCTCAGGGCAAACGTTTATAAATAGATTAGCTTTGCTCTGGGATAGGCCCAAAGTTGAGGCCTGGTTAATCGCGTTTTCCCGGCAATGGACATCCAGGATCGATACTGTATCAGTCAGCACCGCTTTGCGGAACAGTTCGCTAATATCAGTGAAAGGGTTCTCTCCTTTAATCCTCGTCAATGCTTCGTACCCAAATACCCTTCCGTCCGAAGAAGAAAAGATAGGTTGAAAGTGGATAGTAAAGGCTTTCTGATCGAGCAGGTCCAGAATGCTCTGCCTACAGGCTTTATTTATATCGTTTGCGACATAAAAGCTTTCTTCCTTGTTGCTGACCTGCCATTTTAACCGAATAGCCATTATGAACAACTCCTTCTCTTATGCGATTTGCTGATTAAAAACTGATACAAAAGTTTACAATAATTAATGTTACAGGAATATGACAATCTTATGAAGATTTATTGGAGACTGCGGTTGATTAGCAATTTCGCAAGAAATTTAATAGTAAGCCTATCTATTGTTACGGCGAAACATTTCGGCAAGATCGAAAAAACGCCGGTCAGTCGATATCTGCTCCAGGCCCAGAGGAGTTTTACGCATCCAGTTGGGATACGAGCCGGTAATGCCGGGCATATTCTGCTGATCCAGCGTGCCTATGACATCATCGAGGCTGACTGCAACAAGCTTGCATGGCGTGCGTGCCAGGTATTCATATATAGCGAGGCATAATTCATGAGTCATGGATGGTCCGGCCTGAAAGTTTTCCGGAATAATGCCGCGCGATTTAAGGGCCTTCAGCAGAAGCATCTTGTCGCGCTCCCTGTCATCGATGCGTTTCATGTTCAACTCGTCATCATGGTAAATGTTCAAATTCTTTTTTTCTTCGATGTCGCGGCCTGACCAGTAACCGTAGATAGTAGGCAGGTCGTGCGTTGTTATGGCGCAGAGTGCGAGAGGAGGATACTGTTCAGGAGACGTAAAGGATGGATCAGGATAGTTTCTTTCAAAGTAGAATAACCGGTACGAAAGCATCTGGAACTTCCGGAGTTCCTCATGAACATTATCTCCCACTGTGCCGAGGTCTTCAGCTATGACCATAGTCCTGTTTATAACGCTCTCCAGGGCTATGATCCTCAAAAGGTCTTCTGTCGGATAGGTCACATAGGCGCCTTTTTCAGCAGGCATGCCGCAGGGAATCCAGAAAAGTCTGAAAAGTCCCAGCGCATGGTCGATTCTCAGGGCGCCGTTATACTTCATGTTTTTTCGAATGACCTGGATAAAAAATTCATAGCCCGTCTCTTTGAGCATGCCCGGAATCAGCGGTGGAAAACCCCAGTTTTGACCGTTGGGGTTAAAGTCATCGGGCGGGGCCCCGACATCGATGTTTTCCGCGACAATGTTCTGGTAGTTCCACGAATTGCACCCGCCGCCGATGGAGCCGATGGCGAGGTCGTGGTATAGACCTATGGCCATTCCCAAATCGCTCGCCTGTTTCGCAACCTTTCTGTGCTGCTCGTCTATACACCACTGCACATATTTATGAAAGAGCAGCTCTTTTCCATTTGACGTCCTGAATTTCTTGACAGCTTTGCCTGATGGACTGAGAAACTCTTCAGGCCAGTCCTGCCATGCGCATGCCTCAAGCTCTTTACTTATATGCTCAGAAAGGGCCGAAAAAAGTGCGAATGAATCCAAGGCTGCCCCCTCTTCTTCAATATAATTCTTGAAGGTAATGCCGCGGGGCGTGTTTTTCTTATATTCAGACTGATGGAAAAAATCGAAAGCATGTCTGAGTATCCTCTTTTTCAAAAAAGCGATTTTCTCATATTGCAGCAGGTCGCCTGTCTGAAGGGAACGCAGCTCTTTTTTGAATTCATCCGAATTCATGATTTCCCGTGCGCTTTCTGAAGCGCGCACCTCAGGAACAGCATCCATGTCAAGGTATATGAAATTTTTGTAAAACCTGCTGACCGGCGAATAGGGACTGATACCGTGAGGCATCATATTGGGAATGGCATGCAGAGGGTTTATCCCGACGAAACCTCCTTTAAGCCCCGCAGTATATCTTACTATATTATCAAGGTCGGTAAAGTCGCCGACGCCCCAGTTTCTGAGCGACTTCAGGGAATAGAGATTGAGCGAAAGCCCCCAGGTCTTTCCGGGGTCGAGCTTCGGAGGGATGTAGCAGGCATCAGGAGTAATTATGATGCGGCAGGTCTTCTGCAGCACTGACTTCCCGCCAGGGAAAATTTTATCAGGATGCTTACACATAACTGTTGCTGAGTAATAACCGATATCTCTGTGACGGCTGTCGGTGATATCTATTCTCACGTATCTGGCAGCACCGATAAAACGCTGGTCCCTGACATTCAGACTTTCCGGCGGCAGTGCAAGCTCTTCCCGCACACCAGACCCATTTCCCAGATAGCATGAAAAAGCGAGTCTGTGTTCCTCGCCCTCAGGCGCCGGAACGTAAACAGAAATGGTAAACGGTTGGGAATTGACCGAAATGACTTTGACAGGCCCGATAAAACCGCGCCATGCTTTGTCCTGCTCTCCGCTTAGTTCCGAGGCAAGGCTATCGGTTGTGCCGACATCCAATTTCAGAGCGGAGAGGATTGCCTTCTTCGTATCGATGGATGTTACATGCTGTTTGCCGAAGATGTCCCAATACTCAGGGATTATTCCGAATGTGTCTGATAAGCGATTAATTAATTCATCATAATCCGGCATAAGCACCTTTCTCAATCAATTTGCAGCAATGAACTATAAGATTAAAGAATTTTACAGCATAATGACTTATTTGTCATCTGTCGGCTTGAATCATCCGCGTGGCATAACGTATTATTAAATCTCACATCATTGAAGGAGCATCCGAAGAAGTCCGGGACTTTTGAGGGACAATATTATTTGCGCAGGAGGGTCAATTGAATGCTGCGGTAAGGGTGCGTTTCGCACCGAGCCCGACAGGGCATCTGCACATCGGCGGTGCAAGAACAGCGCTCTTTAACTGGCTGTTTGCGAGGCATCACGGGGGTGTTTTTGTCCTTAGAATTGAGGACACAGACACAAGCCGCTCTACCGACGAGTATATAGAGGCAATTATAAAGGGCATGGAGTGGCTGGGACTTGACTGGGATGAGGGGCCCTTCCGTCAGACAGCCAGGTTTGATATATACCGTAATTATGTCGATAAGCTGCTTGAGGCAGGCAAGGCATATTATTGTTACTGTACCCCTGAAGAACTTGAGCAGAGAAGGAAAGAAGCGCTCGCTCAAGGCAGGACGCCCAAGTATGACAACAGGTGCCGCAATCTCAAAGAACCTGTGCCAGGCAGGGCCGCAGCTGTGAGGTTTATGATGCCCCAGGAGGGGCGTACCGCAGTGAATGATTTGATAAAAGGGACGATCGAATTTGAAAACAGTGTCCTGGAAGATATGATTATTCTTCGCTCGGACGGGACTCCCACATATAATTTTGTAGTGGTAGTGGATGACATAGATATGAAGATAACCCATGTCATAAGGGGCGACGATCATGTGAATAACACCCCAAAGCAGATACACATATACAAGGCCTTTGGATGGGACGTCCCCCAGTTTGCTCACCTGCCGATGATCCTGGGGGCAGACAAGGCCAGATTGAGCAAGCGTCACGGTGCGACATCGGTGATGGCTTATAAAGATATGGGCTATCTGCCGGGTGCGTTGGTTAATTATCTGGTGCGGCTGGGATGGGCCCATGGCGATCAGGAAGTGTTTACAAGGGAAGACCTGGTAAGTTACTTCTCGCTCGAAAATGTCGGTGAGTCCGCCTCTGTGTTTAATCCTGAAAAACTTCTCTGGTTGAACAGTCAATATATCAACGCCTCTTCCCCCGAAGATCTCGCAAGACAGGTGGTCCCGTTTCTGATAAGTGAGGGGGTTATAACAGCGGAGGGGCAGCTTGACATGCAATGGCTTTCAAGGGCAATCGTTTCTCTCAAGGAAAGGTCCCGCACACTAATCGAACTGGCCCATTCGTTGCGTTATTACATACTTGATGACATTGAAGTTGATCCAAAGGCCGCAGCCAAATTCTTTAAGCCCGAGAACTTGACAACGCTTTCCGAATTAAAAGACCTGCTGGCGGACATCGCTGACTTTACTGCCCCTCAAATTGAGAAGGCTTTTATGTCACTGGCGGAAAAACGTCAGTTGAAGCTGGGCGATATTGCACAACCGGCGCGTGTAGCGATAACCGGGACAGCAGCAAGCCCGGGGATTTTTGAGGTCATGGAAATAGTCGGCAAAGAGAAAGTATTAAAAAGACTGAAGAAGGCGATAGGCTAAAGGCAATTTTGCCTATTTGCCTTTGCCTGCTTTTTGTAATTTAGCCCATTCATCTTTAAGAGTGACTATCCGGTTAAATACCGGCTTTTCAGGAGAGGAATCCAGGGCGTCCGCGCAGAAATATCCTATCCTCTCAAACTGGTACCTGCTGCCCGGCAAAGCATCCTTCAGGCCCGGCTCCACCCGGCATGACTGGAGCACCTCCAGCGATTTGGGATTAAGATTGTCCGTAAAATCACTGCCTTCTTCCACGTCATTCGGGTTTTCTTTCTTGAAGAGAGTATCATACAGACGCACTTCGGCTTCAAGCGCGTGTGAGGCCGAAACCCAGTGGAGTGTGGCCTTTACCTTACGCTTGTCAGGTGCATCGCCTCCGCGCGTAGCAGGATCATATGTACAATGAAGTTCTGATATTTCTCCTGTCCGAGGGTCCCGGACCACATTAGTGCAGGTGATAAAATATGCATACCGCAAACGTACTTCACGGCCTGGCGCCAGGCGGAAGAACTGTTTCGGCGGGTCTTCCATGAAATCTTCTTGTTCCAGATATAAGACGCGGGAGAATGGGATCTTCCGGCTCCCGGCAGAAGGGTCTTCAGGATTGTTCACTGCATCGAGATACTCAACCTGGCCTTCCGGATAGTTGTCTATGACCACCTTGAGAGGACGCAGTACAGCCATTACGCGTTGGGCTGTCTTGTTCAGGTCTTCTCTTATGCAATGTTCGAGCAGCGCCATGTCGACTATGCTCTCTTTCTTGCCTACCCCTATCCGCTCGCAAAAGTTCCTGATGGCACCGGGTGTATATCCCCGCCTCCTGATGCCTGCCAGGGTCGGCATGCGCGGATCGTCCCAGCCGCTGACATGTTTTTCATTTACCAGCTTCAGGAGTTTTCTCTTGCTCACAACTGTGTGGCTCAGATTGAGGCGGGCAAACTCTATCTGCTGAGGATGGTAAACCTTCAGCTCATCCAGAAACCAGTCATACAGCGGGCGGTGGTCCTCGTATTCAATAGTGCAGATGGAGTGCGTTATCCCCTCAATGGAGTCAGAAATGCCGTGAGCGTAATCATACATGGGATAAATACACCATGCATCGCCTGTGCGATGATGAGACTCTTTCTTTATGCGGTACATTACCGGGTCACGCATATTTATATTGCCTGAAGACATGTCGATCTTCGCCCTCAAAACCCGCGAGCCGTCTTCGAATTCACCGGCCCTCATGCGCTCGAAAAGGGCAAGGTTCTCTTCTGCTGAGCGGTTGCGGTAAGGGCTGTCTTTGCCGGGAGACGTAAGGGTGCCGCGATACTCCCTTGTCTGTTCGGCGCTCAAGTCGCACACGTATGCCTTGCCGGCCCTGATAAGCTGCACGGCAAACTCATACAGCTTCTCGAAATAATCGGATGCATAATAGAGACGGTCT
>JADFXI010000140.1 GCA_015233655.1 Nitrospirota bacterium
GTTTTCGAGAAAACATATGGTCGGAAAAGATTTAGGAAGAATTGAACCTACCCCCTCTCTAAAATATAAATATCATGAGCAAAGGGCAGCATGATTTGTCAAACTACTAAAAACTTGAACATCGAGTGAAAGTATAAAATTATATGTTTCGTAACATATGGCAGTACCGGCAATTCATCTTTAGCTCAATCCGTAACGAACTTGTCTTGCGCTTTACGCGCAGCAAGATGGGTGGGCTATGGATGATCATCCACCCGCTATCCCAGGTTGCGATCTACGCGCTGATTTTTTCCAATCTGATGGCGGGGCGGCTACAAGGAGCCGGCAACAAATACGCCTACACCTTCTACCTGATGGCTGGACTGTTGGGATGGACACTGTTTAACGAAATCATCAGCCGCTGCCTCAACCTCTTTATCGAAAATGGAAACCTGATGAAGAAAGTAAATTTTCCCCGCATAACTCTGATTTGCATCATGATAGGCTCCTGTCTGCTCAACAATATCATGTTGCTGACGGCCATTTTAGGCATTTTTGCACTGTTAGGTCATAATTTCAGTATAGTTATTTTGTTGATTGTACCGCTCACACTCACTGTAGTAGTGTTAGCAGCCGGAATCGGATTGATTTTAGGTATTACGAATGTATTTATGCGTGATATTGGTCAAATTATGCCAATTATATTGCAAATATGGTTCTTTTTAACCCCCATCGTTTATCCGGAAAGCATCATCCCAGCGCATTATCGACAATTGATGAATCTAAACCCCATGTACACCATTATCGCTAGCTATCACCAGATTCTTGCATACAACTCCGTCCCACAGCTCAAAAACATTGCCATCATTGCCGCTATCTCGTTGGCTTTAGCAGCTATTAGCCTCTTCATGTTTCGCCGTGCCAGCTCCGATATTGTAGACGTCTTATAAATATCTTATCAGTGGCAGCGATCTGCCACTGGGTTTGGCTTTACATATCCCACATAGTTCAGATGAAACGCCTTTCCTCCAGACAAATCCAGCAACTCATGCCTGCTTTATATCCCACATAGTTCAGATGAAACTCATTTACTTTAGCACAGGCAGGTGGAAAAGTCAATATGTTGCTCCTTACGATTGCGGGCTGCTATAATACGTCAAGAATATGGTGATACTTGACATCAAAAATCTTGGTAAGGCGTATCGCTCTTACCATTATCAATTTCAGCGATTCGCGAGCTGGTTTGGCGTTCCGGTAAGACCGCGCGAGGAAACCTGGGTACTGCGCAACATAAACCTCGACGTCCATTACGGCGACTCTATTGGTATCATAGGCCAGAACGGGGCAGGTAAGAGTACCCTGCTCAAGCTGATCACCGGAACTCAACAGCCTACCGAAGGGACAGTGCAGTGCAATGGCCGTATCTCTGCCGTGCTGGAACTTGGCATGGGATTTAACCATGAATTAAGTGGACGACAGAATGCATCTCATGCTCTAGGATTGAATGGCTTTTCCTCCAGGCAAATCCAGCAACTCATGGCTGCTGTCGAGGACTTTGCCGAGATTGGAGAATATTTTGATGAGCCGATGCGTACCTATTCCAGCGGTATGCAGATGCGCATTGCCTTTGCCGTTGCTGTCGCCTACAGACCTGAAATCCTTATCGTCGATGAAGCCTTGTCTGTCGGCGACACATATTTCCAACATAAAAGCTTCAGCCGCATACGCGAGTTTCAACAACATAATACCACCCTGCTGTTTGTCTCACACGACCGGACCGCCGTCCAGAGTCTGTGCAACAAGGCCGTATTGCTCGAAAAAGGCCAACTCGTAAAACATGGAAATAGCGAAGAAGTATTTGATTATTACAACGCCATTATTGCTGACAGAGAACACAGTACCGTAACGCTTAAAAAACTCGATAGCGGCAAGGTACAAACCACCTCTGGCACTGGCGAGGCTCGGTTAGAAGAAATAGCCCTTTATAACTACAAGGGTGAAGTGGTCGAAACTGTCGGAGTCGGCGATCCGGTAGAGCTGCACGTTAAGGTCAAGGTTTATAAATCCTTAGAAACATTGATTTTAGGCTATGCCATCAAGGATCGGCTTGGGCAGGTGATGTATGGCAACAACACATGGCATACAAAACAATGCATCAATCACCTAATGGTTGGTAGTGAATACAGGTTTGTGATTGCATTTCCTGCAAATTTTGGAGTTGGAAGTTATTCGATTGCAATAGCGCTACATGATAAAGATACTCATATGAGCAAAAACTATGAGTGGAGCGACCTTGCGCTCGTATTTAACGTTGTTAACACTGACAAAACGCAGTTTTTTGGCTGCACCTGGATAGAGCCAAAAGTAACGGTTACAACACTATGAGTTCAGATTTTTACATGTCATTTGAAAACAGATTCAGGGGTTCCCGTGAGCTGATCAAGGCACGCTTGGGTATATATCTGCCGTTTATCAGCCCCCTCAAAAACATCTATTCAGATGCTCAGGCAATAGACATAGGATGTGGTCGTGGAGAATGGCTGGAGATTTTAGGCGAAAAAGGTTTTGCAAACCAGGGTGTCGATCTCAATCATGAGATGGTTACATTGTGTCTGGGCAGTGGTCTTCGTGTCCACGAGGGGGAAGCGCTTTCCTTCTTAAAAAACATCCCCGATCAAAGTCAGGCTATAGTTTCAGGTTTTCATATAGCTGAACACATGCCATTCAATGACTTAAAGGCATTGGTAGAAGAGTCCCTGCGTGTCCTCAGACCTGCCGGGCTTTTAATTCTTGAAACGCCAAACCCGGAAAACATTGTCATTGCAACATCAACATTCTATCTTGATCCAACGCATAATCGGCCCATTCCACCACAATTACTTGCCTTTACCTGCGAATATTGCGGGTTTAAAAAAATAAAAATATTACGTTTACAGGAATCTGCAGAATTAGCCAATAATAATAAATTGAGTCTGTTGAACGTGATTGATGGCGTCAGTCCTGATTACGCTGTAGTTGCGCAAAAATCAGCGACTGACGAGTTGCTCGGTTTATTCCTTAATGCTTTTGAATACGAATACGGGATAACCCTGGAGCAACTGGCAATAACTTACAGTCAGCAAGTCGAAGAACGAGACAACCACTGCCTGACCTTAGCTAATCAGCTTGACAGCCAGATTAAGGCAGTGTACAACAGTAAATCGTGGCGCATCACCTCGCCGCTTCGTAAGTTGAATGATAATCTTACATGGCTTTTTAACCTGTCCAAACGCACAGGTTATCGCGTGCCGGTATTTTTGGATAACGTCCGGTCATCGTCGAAATTATTATTGGCTCATACCGTAAATAACGACCACTCGAGGTTAAAAAAACTCGTGCTCTTGATACTCAAGCGCTTCCCGGGATTAAAAGACCGTCTGTTTTTCGCAGTCATGTCAATGTCAGCTCATTCGTCCAGAGCAAGAAACCGGTGCGTCACCGGCCACGACGAGTCACGTTTTCCTACCGACCTTACCCAGATTGGTCAACATGGAAAGATGATTTATTACGCTCTAAAGGCCGCTATCGACAAACGCAGTAGGGAGAACCACTGATGCGTATTGTGATTGACCTGCAGGGGGCTCAGACTGCAAGCCGTTTTCGTGGTATCGGCCGCTATAGCATAGCGATGGTCAAGGCAATTGTCAAAAACCGTGGCGGCCATGAAATCCTCATTGCCCTTAACGGTCTTTTTCCTGATACGATTGAGCCTATACGCTCACAGTTCGATGGTCTGCTGCCACAGGATAACATCCGTGTGTGGTATACGCCAGGGCCAGTACGTGAAATTCAACCCGTCAATACCTGGCGCCGGGAGGCAGCAGAGCTTATTAGGGAGGCCTTTTTGGCCAGCCTGCAGCCTGATATCGTTCATATAATCAGCCTTTTTGAGGGATATATGGACGATGCAGTTACAAGTATCGGGCTGTTTGATCAAACAACACCTGTAAGCATTACATTGTTTGATCTCATTCCTCTTATGAATGCAGGGGAATACCTTAAGCCGGACCCTGTTTATAAAGGGCATTATTTTAGAAAAATCAGCCATTTGCGGCGTGCATCGATGATGCTTTCCATTTCGGAGTTTACTCGCCTTGAGGCATTGGAAAACTTGCACCTGCCAGACAAATCTCTGATTAACACATATATAGGAATTGACTCTTGTTTTTGCCCGTTAACACTGGATGAACAAGATATTCAGGATACAAAGAACAAATTAGGAATTACGCGCCAGCAAGAAACCGGAGCAAGAAACCTGAGCAAGAAACCGGCGCGTCGCCGGTGCGTCACCGGTGCGTCACCGGCATTCGTGCTTTATACCGGCGGCTCCGATGCACGAAAGAATTTGCCGCGCCTGATTCGAGCTTACGCCAGGCTTTCGCCAAATCTGAGAAATACTCATCAACTGATAATTGGGGGAGAGATACCAGCAGACAACGTCAATAAATTGTGGAAGGAAGCCAGTAATGCCGGTTTACGAAAGAATGAGTTGGTTTTCACCGGTTATATCTCAGACTACGACTTGATTAAGTTATATAATTTGTGTAAACTGTTTGTTTTTCCCTCATGGCACGAAGGTTTCGGATTACCGGTTCTGGAGGCAATGTCTTGCGGCGCTCCTGTTATTTGCTCAAACACTTCCAGCTTGCCGGAGGTGGTTGGAAACAGCGATGCCTTATTCTCACCGTACAGTGAAGAGAGTATTTGTAATAAGATTACAGAATCGCTGACAAACGAATATTTTCGCCTGAGTTTGTGTAAACACGGGTTGGAACAGGCTAAAAAGTTCACCTGGGACAAGAGCGCAATTACTGCCATCTCGGCGTTTGAGGGCTTGTATGCGAGATGTGCTGGTAACCACAAAAGACCACAGGCAACTCATGTTTTGATTGATCGGATAGCTAATATCATCCCGCTTGATTTGTCGGACAAAAGCATTATACATTTGGCCGATAACATAGGAAGAAACCAGCCGCAAACTGGTATTAAACAGTTATTTTTGGATGTTTCCGAATTGGTTCAACGCGATGCCAGAACTGGTATCCAGCGAGTGGTACGCAGCCTGTTGAAGGAACTCCTTACCAATCCGCCCGATGACGTGAGGGTGGAACCTGTTTATGCCACTGTTGAGCACGGTTATCGATATGCCCGCTGTTTTACCTCAAATTTCTTAGGACACCATAATGAGGTTTTGAACGACGAACCAGTTGAATATAGAGTCGGCGATATTTTCCTTGGGTTGGACCTACAATCACATGTAGTCCAGGCACAGGAGGCCTTCTATCAGCGATTGAGACGCGACGGGGTGCATGTCCAATTCGTGGTTTACGACCTGTTGTGTGTTTTGATGCCTCAGTATTTTCCCTACGGTGCCGCAAAAACCCATGAACTATGGCTGAAAGTAGTGACCAAATGCGATGGATCTGTCTGCATCTCCAGGGCAGTGGCTGACGAACTAATTGCATGGGTAGATACGCATGCCAGGGCAAGACTGCGTCCCTTCAAGATTTCATGGTTCCACCTGGGCGCTGATTATGCTGGATCTGTACCTTCCCGCGGTATGCCAAATAACGCAAGTATGATAATAATGGAGATCCAAAAACGTGTCACCTTTTTAATGGTAGGCACTATTGAGCCACGCAAGGGCCATACGCAAGTCCTTGCAGCATTTGAAAAACTATGGGTAGGCGGTCTTGATGTCAATCTGGTAATAGTTGGAAAAAAGGGATGGTTAGTTGAAGACATGATTAAAAGGCTGCGCCCTCATCAGGAGTTTAATAGGCGTCTGTTCTGGTTGGAGGGGATCAGTGATGAATATCTGGAAAATATCTATACCTGCTCCACCTGTTTGATTGCTGCCTCGGAAGGTGAGGGGTTTGGGTTGCCGCTTATAGAAGCCGCAAAACACAAGTTACCTGTTATTGCAAGGGACATACCGGTATTTAGGGAGGTTGCCGGTGAGCACGCTTTTTATTTCAGTGGACTGACCGCTCAGGATTTAGCAGATTCCGTTAACGAGTGGATGGTGCTTTATGTCAAAGGCGATGCGCCAGATGTTTCTGGTATTCCATGGTTAACCTGGAAAGAGAGTGCAGAACAACTAAAACGATTGATAAACTTGATGTAAATCTGTTTACACTCCGTTCTTTTTACGTGCAAGGCTTCTTATTCTACGCCTGAGTACCTTTTTATTTCAATGGACTGACCGTTCACTTGACTTGTATACAATGTGGCTCAAAGGAAGTTGTTAAGAATGGTAGCATTCACAATGGAAAACAAAAATTTATGTGTAAAGAGTGCGGCAGACAATTCGTAGAAAATCCACAAAACATAATAATATCACAAGAAACTAAGAATTTAATTGATAAATTGTTATTGGAGAGGATGGCATTATTGGAGCGGCATGGTATTTCATCCATAATTATAATGCTTCTCTGGTTAGCTCATGAAGCAGTATCTTAAATGTTCATTCAATCTGTGGACAAATGTACCCAAACATGGTCATTTATCCACTACAATTATAATAAAAATTATATAGTTGACAATCTCAATCTCTTTATGCTATTTTTAATCGTAAAGTTGATCTTTGAGAGATTGGTTAGGTGGTTGTAACTTCTACAAACCCAAGTTACGTAAAAATCAATGGGTATGAGTGAAACTACAACGAAGCCAGAATGATTCATATCGCTCCTTACAGTCGCGGGGCTGGTTGAAATTTCTACAGCAATTTCATAGAGTAGGTGGTGTCCACTGCTATGAAACAAAGATTGTTGTAGATGGGCACGGTTGTTAAATTTAGGATAATGATAATCTAAAATGCCCTGGATTATCGGAGATAATAATCTATCGTTATCCCGTATTAACAACTCTACAGGAGTATATGGTCCCTGTATTAAAAAAGCTAATTTAATTGGATTGTCCATATTTGTCCATTGTTTTAGCAACTATCACTATCTTTACAGGACTACCCTTGTAAAGACAATTGTTGATCTAAGGACATCAATAAATGCACCCTCTCTGCTATCATAAACCCTGTGTCTCTAC
>JADFXI010000141.1 GCA_015233655.1 Nitrospirota bacterium
TTTTCTGTTGAAAGAAGTGGCTGTCCCGGTTTATGGCACGCCGCTCACCCTTGCGCTGGTAAAAGAGAAGCTTGCGGAGCATGAGCTGGAAGATGTTGAACTCATTTCTGTAAAGCCGCGCGATATTGTCAAGCTCGGCAGTTTCTCAATAGAGTTTATCCGAGTCACTCATAGCATTGTGGACGGGGTCGGTCTCGCGATAACGACACCGCTCGGAACGGTAATCCATACCGGCGATTTCAAGATCGATCCCACGCCGGTAGACGGGGAACTGCTCGATTTCCACAAGTTTTCCGAGTACGGCGAAAATGGAACGCTCCTGCTTCTTTCAGACAGCACCAATGCTGAAAAGGGAGGCTTCACTTTCTCGGAGAGAGAAGTCAGCAGGGCCTTCGAAGATATTTTTTCTAAGGTGCATGGAAGAATTATCATAGCCACGTTTGCCTCGAATATTCACAGGATACAGCAGGCGATAGACGTAGCTGTGCAGCACGGCAGACGGGTAATCATGTGCGGCAAGAGCATAGTTTCAAACTCTCAGATAGCCCTCGATCTCGGTTACCTTAAGATACCCACTGAGACCTGGGTCAAGCTGGAAAACCTGAAGGACCTTGCCGATTCCGAAGTGGTGATAATTACTACCGGCAGCCAGGGCGAGCCTATGAGCGTGCTGTCGCGTATAGCCATGGACGAGCACAAGCACATCAAAGTTAAGGAAGGTGACACTGTCATCCTGTCGGCCAAGATGATACCCGGCAATGAGCGCTCGATAGGCAAGATCATAAACCACCTGATGAGCAGGGGCGCTGATGTCAAGTATGAGAAGGTATCGGAAATACATGTTTCCGGACACGCCTCCAAGGAAGAGCTTAAGCTAATGATGAACATGGTGAGGCCTAAGTACTTCATCCCTGTTCATGGAGAGTACCGCCATCTTAAATACCATACCAGGCTGGCTGAAAAGTCCGGCATCCCGAAAGATAATATATTTATTTTGGGCAATGGCGACGCATTTGAAATAAGCGGGTCCGGGGCCGCGAAGGCCGGGAAGGTAAATGCCGGCAGGGTATTTATCGACGGCAAAGGGATAGGCGGAGTGGAAGATATAGTGCTGAGAGACAGGAGGACGCTGGCCCATGACGGCATCGTTATTATTCTTGTGGGAATCGAAAGGCTCTCGAAGAAAATCGTTTCAGGGCCTGAGATAATATCCAGGGGGTTTGTTTTTGAGGACGCATCCCAGGACATTATCAATGAAGTACGGGAGCTTATGTCTTCAACATTGTTTGACCTTCAGGATGACATCATATCCGATGTGTCTCTGATACAGGCCAAACTTCGCTCGACTCTAAAGAAATACCTCAGGAACACAATGGATCGGAGACCTATGATTATGCCGATTATAATGGAAGTATAGTCGGGAAAAAATAAAAAGTCTTTCTTTGTTTTTAGTCATCAGTTCTTCTTATATCTTCCGTGCTCAGGCTTCCGTCTTTCGGCTTCTGTGCTATGTCCATAGAAAACTTGGGGGAAATTTGCTATATTAACCTATGAATGCCGGAAGGTTCGAGGCCCTTGTTTATAAAATCAACAAGACCATGTCATCCGACGCGAGGTCTTTTAGCGAACGGCTCAATGAGGTAGTGGGCCTTGTTGCGCGGTATTTCGAGGTAGAAAAATGTTCGATCATGCTCATTAACCGTGAAGATATGACCCTGGAGGTTGGTGCGGCAACTAATAACGCAATCGTAGGAATGAAGCGACACCTGTCGGATGTTACCGTGGCAACAAGATCGCTGCTCGAGGATGAACCCTTTGAAGCAGACAAGAAAAGACTCTCCTACTTTGTCCCGGCGGACATTACGAAGTACACTTCCGGTCATTCATTGAGCATACCTATCAAGTACAATGACAAGAAGATCGGCGTCATTAATATCACCGATACGCTAAATTCCAAGAGGTTGAGCAAGACCAAAATGATGAGGGCCATTGAGATAGCGGAACAACTGGCAGCTCATCTTTATGCCGCGCAAGCCGATGAACTCCTCGAAAAGAAGATAAAAAATTATGAGGATGCGATGGCGCAGCTTATAAAGACTGACCAGATGAAGACGAGTTTGACCAGTTTCATCGTGCATGACCTTAAGGGGCCTATCAGCACTATTATGGCGAACATGGACATGTTGAGTTACGAACAACTGAGCGCGGAGCAGATAGAGTTTGTTACCCTGGCCTTGCATGACGTTTATAAAATGCAGCGCATGGTCATGAATATACTGGATGTAATGAAACTGGAAGAGGGCAAGATCAGTATATTCAGGGAGGAGACCGACCTCAGCGAACTGGTGCGTCAGGAGATTGAGTCGATAAAGAGCCTGCTTGCCATGCGGGACATAGAGGCGGTCCTGGATGGGGAACCGCGCACTATGTTTGTTGATGTGAATCTGATAAGCAGGACGATTGCGAACCTGTTGCTCAATGCAGTCGAGCATTGTCCTGACGGGAAACGAATAACGGTTGACATTCGTTATGATGCCGCTAGTAAGGAAACCACTGTGGGTGTCTCCGATGAGGGCGCAGGAATTCCTGATGAGTTCAAGGAAAGGATTTTCGACAAGTTCTTCCAGATCGAAACCGGCAAGGTATATGGGAAGACAACGACAGGCCTGGGGCTTACATTCTGCAAACTTGTGGTGCATGCTCACGGCGGACGCTTATGGGCGGAAGACAATAAAGGGGGGGGAGCGCGTCTTGTTTTTTCTCTCCCGGGGACTATTAAAGGAGTGATTGACTGATGGGCGTTCCACTGCAATATCTGAAAAAGAAGTGCCTTGTTGTCGATGACGAAGGTTCCATGCGCAAAACTATCAGCAATATGCTGTCGAAAATAGGTTTTCAAAGTATCGTCACGGCTGAGAACGGCAGAAGAGCGCTGGACGTCATAAAAAGCAGCCCGATGGACATAGTTGTTTGTGATGTGAATATGCCTGAGATGACCGGGGTCGAGCTTTTCAAGACAGTGAGGGAGGACCGGAATTTCGATCATATCATTTTTATTTTTGTTACTGCCGAAGCCACGAGGCAGACCGTTGCCAGGGCGGCGGAAGATGGCGGCGAGGGATATATCATCAAGCCCTTTGTTATGGGGACTCTCGAAGACAAGTTAGCAAAGGCCCTTGAGAAAATGCATAAACCAGGTTCTGTAGAGACCTTAATGAGGGATTTTGCGGCAGCTATGGCAAAGAAAGACTTTCAGCGCGCTGAAGAGTCCCTCGGGAAGGCTGCGGCACTGGTCCCCGATGCGGCAAAGGTCGTTCATAATTTCGGGGTCCTTTACTTGGCGAAAGGAGACGTACAGCGGGCCATAGGGTTTTTCAAGGAATCTATAGAAAAGAACCCGATGTTCCTGAAGTCATTTAATGCCCTGGGTGAAATTTATGAAAATATGGGGGACTTCGCTACGGCTATAAAATACTACGAAATGGCCCATGAAATAAGCCCTGCCAATACCGACCGCCTCCTGGCGCTCAGTAAACTATTGAACAAGACCGGCGAGACTGAACGGGCGGAAACAATCCTCAAAGACGCGGTTTCGGACATGCGGCAGGACATCGCGGAGTCGGCCCATCTTATGGGGGAAATGTACCTGGCGAAGAACGAAGGCGAGAAAGCGCTCGAAATGCTGAAAAAGGCGTACCAGCAGAACCCTTCGGACACAACTATCATGGGTAGTTTGGCTGAAGCATACCGCAAGATGGGGCAGCCCGAGCAGGCGATTGAACTATACAAATCTTGTTTGAAAATATCTCCGGATGATGCGCAGTGTTATTACAGCATGGGCAAGACATACCTGGAAAAGGCTGACAAAAAAAGCGCCATAGAAGCCTTGAAAAAGGCTTGGGCGCTCAATCCTCATTCCAAAGAGATAACGTCGGACCTGAAGGCGCTTGCCGAGAAAGACCGGAACGGTCTCTAGCAAGGAGTCCATGGCCGACTCTCTCAAAATCCCCTATTTCAAAACTTCCGCAGAGCCTGAACACGGCATAGGCAGACGACTGCAGGAGATCAAAGGAGTCATGGCCCTGGGCGGCGGCATTTACCTGGCCCTGTCCCTGTTCAGCTATAACAAATGGGAGCGGTCCTTTTTTACATACTCTCAGTCTGCGACCCATAACTACGGAGGTATTGCAGGGGCCTATGTCTCCGACGCCGTTATTTCTTTTCTTGGACTTTCCGGATACATCGCTCCCGTTTTGCTCCTGATTTACGGTATAAGGCAAATCATTGGGAAAGAAAGAAACGTTCTGCACATGCTGGGCACGGTGGTCCTTTTTGCGTCATTTTCCATGCTTGCACAGTTAGTGTCGGGAACTGTGGCCCTGCCGGTTGATCCTGCCGGGGGCTTTGCGGGGCTGGTCATGGCGGACTTTTTCGAGGGCCTGCTTTCTCAGCCCGGGGCATATATATTGGGGGCCGCTCTAGCTGTTGTCGCGCTTATCCTTCTGAGTCCGGTTTCCATATTTTCTTTTTTGACGAATAGGGAGAACCAGACAAAAAGGGAGCAAGACGTACCGCCGCAGGAATTGCCTTTGTACCCTGTTGAGAACGAAGAAGTGCTTATTGAAAGTAGACCCTCCGCAACTAAGTCTGCGCCCAAAGCGGCACCGCTCCCCAAGGTCAAGAGAGATGACGGCTACATGCTTCCGTCTCTGGATTTCTTGAAAGATGTGGAAGGAGTGTCAGGTCCGGGGAAAGATGAACTGAATGCCCTGGCGTCAGGCATTGAACGAAAACTCGCAGACTTCGGCGTAAACGGTAAAATAAAGGGGGCGCATCCCGGACCGGTGGTCACAATGTATGAGTTCGAACCGGCAGCAGGGGTGAAGATCAACAGAATTGTGTCTTTGTCTGAAGACCTGGCGCTTGCTCTCCGTGCTCCAAGCATCCGTGTTTATCCAATCGCAGGCAAGGCAACTATCGGCATTGAAGTGCCTAACAGGCAGAGGGCCACAGTGGCCCTGAAAGATATCGTAGCTGCTGAAAACTTTCAGCACAGCACCTCTCTCCTGACTCTGGCCCTCGGCAAGGACATATTCGGCAATCCTGTTGCAACGGACCTTTCAAAAATGCCTCATCTGCTGGTGGCGGGCGCCACAGGCTCTGGGAAAAGTGTATCAATTAATGCAATGATTATCAGTCTGCTGTATAAAGCGACTCCTGATGAAGTGAAGATGCTGATGATAGACCCGAAGTTGCTGGAGCTTGCGGCCTATGCAGGAATTCCGCATCTGATTTCGCCGGTCATAAACAGCCCTAAAGAGGCATCTGAAGCGCTGAAGAAGATGGTGTTCGAAATGGAAAGGCGGTACAAGCTCCTGGCCCAAAAGGGGTCCCGCAACATAGATACTTATAACCGGCAGGCTGCCGAAAATGAGAGACTTCCCTATATTGTCGTTATTATTGATGAATTGGCTGATCTGATGTTTACAGCGCCGAGCGATGTCGAAAATGCCATAACCCGTCTTGCGCAGATGGCGAGGGCGTCGGGCATTCATCTCATACTCGCAACGCAGCGTCCCTCTGTCGATGTAATAACGGGGCTGATAAAGGCTAATTTCCCTGCGCGTATATCGTTTCAGGTCACATCCCGTATTGATTCAAGGACTATTCTCGACGGGCAGGGGGCCGAGCAGCTGCTAGGAATGGGAGATATGCTGTTTATGATCCCGGGTGTCAAGCTCTTGAGGATCCACGGAGCCTATGTGACCGAAACAGAGATAAAGACGATAACCGAATTCGTCAAGTCTCAGGGGGCGCCGGACTATACTTTATTCGAAAGTCTTGTGGTACCTGAGGCCCAGGACAACGGTTCGGATGTTTCAGGAGAGAGGGACGAACTGTATCATAAGGCGGCGGATTTTGCAGAAGCCGCAGGCGAGGTGTCCATATCATCCATACAGCGGAGATTTAAGATAGGGTATAACAGGGCCGCAAGTATTATGGAGCTTTTTGAGGAGGACGGCCTTGTCGGGCCTCCAAAGGGTGCCGGCAAGCCGAGAGACTTTCTGGGGAGAAGAGGATGAAGATGGCCAAGTGCCTGGGCGGCCGTATTTTTAATTTCTTATTTTTTGTTTCCTGTTTTTTGCTCTGTGCTCTATGCTCCATGCTCTATGCATCAGATTCCGCAGGGGACGAGGTTGCCAGGATTCAAAAGGCTTACGAGAGTATAAAGGACGTAAAGGGTGATTTTGTCCAAAAAAGCTACATCAGGGACCTTAAGAGAACGGACACCTACGGTGGCCGGTTTTTCATAAAACCGCCTAGAATGAAGTGGGAATTCAGCGGAGATAAGCCGCAATCGGTGTATATCACAGCCGAAGATATAATTATTTATCAGAAAAAAGAGAAGCAGGCGATCAGGGCCAAGTTCGACAGGGCCACTTACGGCCAGGCCCCCATTGCGCTGCTCGGCGGCTTCGGGGACATCAACAAAGAATTTGATGTCTCCATGAAAAAAGGCAGGCTTTTGCTTAAACCCAGAAAGCCGATGGGTATTATTGTGCAAATAGAGCTTACACTGTCCGACGCTGCTTTCCCGATCGAAACCCTGTCTATCCTGGACACCGCGTCCAATAGAATCGATATTACCCTGAAAGATGTTAGAGTCAACTCAGGTCTTGGTGAAAAGATCTTTGTTTTTACGCCTCCAGAGGGAGTCAGCGTTTTTCAACAGTGAAATAATTAATGCGATCTGACGCTGTCATGCTTATAGGATTAATCGCGGCATTGATGACGACTACGTCATTGCTGCCGCAGGTGATAAAATCGTGGAGGATGAAAGAGACCAGGGACATTTCTCTCCTGATGTTCATTTTCATGGGGGTCGGACTGTTTCTCTGGCTGGTATACGGCTTCTTTATTCATAACCTGCCTATTATGGTCGCAAACAGCGTGTCTTTTGTCTTTGTCCTGATAAATCTCTTTTTTAAAGTCAAATACGGATAGCGGTAAATCAAGAGCAGGCAGGCCACCGTGCTTCAGCTC
>JADFXI010000142.1 GCA_015233655.1 Nitrospirota bacterium
AATGATAGAAATTAAGGAACTGAACAAGTTTTATGATATTGGCGGGAAGAAAGTCAAGGCAGTAGATAACGCCAGCCTGACAGTGCAGAAGGGCGAGATGTTGGGGATAGTAGGTCATTCCGGCAGCGGCAAAACGACACTCCTCAGTTTAATTGGCGGATTGACAAAACCTGACTCCGGCTCGGTTGTTATCGACGGCAACAACATATGGTCGATGAACGACAATAATCTTTCGGACTTTAGAAATAAGAAGATAAGTTTCATTTACCAGTTTGCCAGCCTTATCCCGACCCTTACTGTTTTTGAGAATATCATACTCCCGGTCACATTCGGCACCCATGCGGAAGACGCTGCCGGCTACGCCACGCAGCTCTGCGAGGCTGTTGGCATGTGTGACAAAATGCAGTCCTACCCGTCACAGCTTTCCGGCGGCCAGCAGAGGAGGGTCGCTATAGCGAGGGCCTTTATAACCAATCCTGAAATAGTCCTTGCTGATGAGCCTACGGGAGATCTTGACGAAGAAAACGAGGCGGATGTACTGCGTTTTTTCAAAAAAATAAACGACGAAAAGGGCACGATCTTCATTATCGTTACGCATAATTCCGAACTTGCCAGGCAAACCGGACGGCAGATGAGAATGAGCAACGGCATCGTAGCCCCTGTTTAAGTAGTTCATTGTTCATATTCTATTCCCATTGTTTGCGTGTGTTTTCTTATTGACATACTGCCGGGCCTCATAGAATAATACATATGAGTCAAGATATTGAGGTTATTATGGCTGAAGGACACAAGTTATTGAAGGCTGCATACCGGCACGACGGCAAGAGTTGCCGTGAAGTCATTTCCGACGCACAGAGGATGCTCGAAATCCGGGAAAAAAAGGAAGAGGGCGAGAGATTAATCAGCGAAGCTGAATCAATGAGAAAAAGAGGTTTGGCCCTTCTCAAGGAAGCGGAAGCTGAAGAGAAAAGAGAAAAAATCATACAGAGTGCCATCCAGGCATTTGTTTTATCAGATCAGGAATTTATAGCAGATAACGGAAGTTGCTCAGATGTAATGAGATTGCGGGAGGGTGAGAAGAACGGCAGGACTTATGTCGTGATAAAAGGCTCAAATTCTCCGAAGGAGTTCCCTGTTTTTTTCAGAGTGTAACTGCATGTATAAAGAACATTTCGGACTTAAAGAAACGCCGTTTTCCATAGCTCCTGATCCGCGCTATCTTTACATGAGCGACGGCCATCAGGAGGCACTTGCACATCTCCTTTACGGCATTAAGGGAGACGGTGGTTTTATACTCTTGACCGGGGAAGTCGGCACAGGCAAAACAACAGTATGCCGGTGCCTGCTTGAGGACCTGCCTGATACGGTAGATGTCGCATTTATCCTGAATCCAAAATTAAATGCTGTAGAGTTGCTGGCTTCAATATGTGATGAATTGGGAATACGCTATCCCAAAGGATCAAAAAGCGAAAAAGTATTTATAGACCGCATAAATGCATATCTGCTTGAATCCCACGCCAAGGGACGAAGGACCATACTGATTATCGAGGAAGCCCAAAACCTTTCTGAAGATGTCCTGGAACATGTTAGGTTATTGACTAATCTTGAGACTAATGAGCGCAAGCTGCTTCAAATAGTTATGATCGGTCAGCCTGAGCTTCTGGAAAAACTTGAGCGTCCGGAACTAAGACAGCTGGCCCAGCGGATCACTGCCCGTTATCATCTGGGGCCTCTGACAAGGGCGGAAGTATCTGCATACGTGTCCCACCGTCTTGCTGTGGCAGGCGCTCGTGGTACATTGTTCACGTCCTCGACGCTGGATAGCTTGTTCAGGCTGACAGGAGGCATCCCCAGACTTATAAATGTTGTATGCGATAGGGCCTTGCTCGGTGCTTATGTCCAGGGCCAGGAGCGTGCTGACGGTCATACTCTCGACAAGGCCGCAAAGGAAGTTTTTGGTACGCATGGAACTGCTTCGCGGCGGAAAATGACTCGCCGGTGGGCTGTAGCGGCTGCAGCAGCCCTTTTGGTCTGTGCGGCCATAGCATCCCTGCTTCTTTATGGCGGCTCGGGGCGCAGGACGCCGGAGGCATCCGGTGCAGCGGCTGACCAGAGGCACTTTGATACAATGTGGTGGTTCAATGATCGTTCTTCGCTTTGGCAGCCGCAGGACTTTAAAGAAGATTCAGGGGTCGTTGCCAAAAAGAAGAAAAGTCCTCGCGGACGTGCCGTATCGGCCCGCTTGAGGGAAAGATCTTCTAACGCTGCCGCGCCTTCGGCAAAACAGGCAAATGAAGTGCGGCTGGGCAATGGCGCAAGCATGACTTTCGGCACAAGGGCGGAAACCCAGAAAGGCGCTGAAGTTAGCGGCCATGCGGATACTGCGCCGACAATACAGCCAATGCCGGAGGTAAAATAGCGGACATGTCGTATATCCTCGATGCATTAAAAAAATCGGAGCAGAAACGGCGGCAGGGCACAGTTCCGGACCTGCTGACCGTTCATGAAAGTCCTGGAGAGAAGCCGAGGAAACAGCCCTGGGGGACTTACGTTGTTGTCAGTTTATTGCTTGTCGGCGGTCTGGTTTCTGTATGGCTATATAAAGTGCGTCCAGGCGTTACTTTAAGTGCTCAGGTCCAGGTGCCTGCTGCACCGCCTCAGCCGGTACAAGTTGCCGTGCCGGTCCAGACGCCGGCGACTGCAGCGGTTGTTCAGCCGGTACAGAGAGAAACCGTTCCGCCTGTTGCTGCGCGGGTGCCTGTGCGGGAAACTGAAAGAATTGTTGAGGCCCGCGAACCGCGCACGCCTTCGAAACAAACGGTCATGAAGGAAAGCGAACTGCCGTCTGCAATTCAGCAGGAACTTCCCAGAATAGACATTGCAGCCCACTTCTATGACGCTGATCCGGCGGCCCGTATCGTGAGTATGCGTGGGAATGTCTTGCATGAGGGTCAGTATGTTGCTGCAGGGCTGAAACTCGAAAAGATCACTCCGGAGGGAGTGATACTGAATTACAAAGACTATCGCTTTTTCCGGCCCGCTTTCTAACGCATATACATAAACCGAAATCAGGTCGCAACTTCTACTTGTCTTTTTTGCCGCTGCCCATAAATTTGAACTCGCCCACCATTGTCTTTAGGTTCTGCGAAATGCTGTTCATTGTGTCGAAGACGGAACCGAGGTGCTCGGTGGATTGACGTGTTTTTTCTGCGATAAGGGATATGTCTTCAATATTGCTTGAAATCTCTTCAGACGTAGCCGACTGCTCTTCAACAGAGGTTGCGATCAGCGATACCTCGTCTGCTGCCCGCTGAATTGCATTGACGATAAGGTCGAGCGATTCCTTTGCCGTCACCATGAAATTTACGCTTTCCTTAACATGGCTAAGTGATATTTCCATGGATTTGGAGGTTTGATCGGAATCGTTTTGAACGGAATCTATCTTGCCTGTGATCTCCGTGGTCGCTTTCATGGTCCTTTCAGCAAGCTTTCTCACCTCATCGGCCACAACTGCAAAGCCTCTGCCCTGCTCGCCGGCCCTTGCCGCCTCGATTGCAGCGTTAAGAGCGAGAAGATTTGTCTGGTCCGCGATGTCTTTAATGACAGAGGCGATCTCGCCGATTTCGGTGACGCTTGAATTCAAACGGCGGATCATGGAGGCCAACTCCTGGGTTGCAGTCCCTGCCAGATTTATTTTCTCGACGGACTGCTCAACCACATTTTTGCCTTTTTGCGCCACATTTATGGCCTCGCGAGAAGAGTCTGCGGCTTTTGAGCTGTTCTTTGCTATTTCGGTCACTGTCTGTGACATTTCAGCGGCTGCAGTTGCGATCTGAGTGGCCTGCTGCGCCTGCTTGTTCGTTCCTTCAAGCGATTCGTTTATAGCGTTTTTCAAATCAGCGGCATTGCTCGAAAGCTTATTCGAGACATTGGCCACTTCCTTGATCGTCTTGGCCAGTTCGCCGACCATAGTTATAATAGATTTAGCTACTGCGCCTATATCGTCGTTATAAAGGACCTTCAATCTCTGGCTGAGGTCTTTCTTCGATGCAAGTTCCGCGAAGCCGCCGACATCCGCAAGCGGCTTTGAGACATATCTCTTTATTACCATATATAAAAGAGAGATGGTAAAAAGTGACAGCCCTGCTATTATAAATGCAATCAGCAGCCTGGTGCGCCTGACTGCCACTTGAGTGGCCTTTATTGAACTTGCAACGCTCAGGGCGCCGATGACATCCCCTTCCTTTACGCCTTCGCTGTGGCATCCAACGCAATTAGTACCCATAAAATTAGTCACGTTTATATAAGGGAAAATGCCCCGTATATAAGGCTCTCCATTTACGGATTCCATTTTAAATACCGGTTTGCCTGTTTTGAATGCTTCCTTTTCCAAATCGTCCTTGGGATATTCTTCCGGCGCTTTTTTGCCGAACTGCGCATCGAGCATTTCACCGCGGATCATCCTCATAGGCATCATTTTATTCATATGCTCTACAAATCCCGCCTTGTAGGTGTCCAGAATATTGGCGTTCATGTACCCGGTCATAACGCCGAAAATGGTTTGTGACAAAACGGTAAGCTCGCGCTCGCTCTGTTCTGTGGAGATATCATCGAGCTTGATCCCGACAAAAACGCCATAGACAATGCCTGTCAGCAGCATTATAAGGACAACGGGCAGGAGAATCTTGAATCTTATAGGCATCTGTTTAAAGCTGACTGTCGACATGGTCTAGTTCAGCTTCTAACAATCATGTAATAAGGCAATTTAATCATGCCATTACTATAATTAATGCTTCGAATATTGTCAATATTGGCGTGGGTACGTGCATTTTTATGGAGAGACTTGCATATTTCATTGACTTGCATTGAATGGAAAAGTATTATTAAGGCCATGTCTGATATTTTGATTTTAAGTAAAAAAATACTTTATTGGGTTTGTGTGTCCCAGTTCCTGTATTTCCTGTGTATTGCTTGCAACCCGGTACAAGCACTTGCCTTGGATAAAGCCCTTGAAAGCCACGGGCAGATGATGGACTCTCCGGACACTCTCGGCAGCATTTATGTGAAGAGTGTTGTTCTTGAAGGTAACAAGCTTTTCTCAGATGAAGAGCTGTCGGGCATTACCGCCCCATATATAAACAGAGAGATTACTTTCGAGGAACTGGATACCCTTCGCCAGCAGCTTACGCTTCAGCTTGTCAACAAAGGCTACATTAATTCCGGAGTTGTCATCCCGGACCAACAACTAGCGGACGGCATTATAAGGCTTCAGCTCGTCCAGGGATACATATCGCGCATCGATGTGGAGGGCAATAGGTGGTTCCGCGAATCATACATTGCCAACCGCTTGCGGCTTGTGTCATCCGCTCCTTTGAACATAAATGATGTTCAGGACTCCCTTCAGTTGTTGCAGCAGGACCAGCGCATCAAACGGATCAATGCCGAATTGAGTCCCGGCGTTATGCCTGGAGAAGGGGTGCTGTCAGTCAAGGTGGAGGAGGAACGGCCATACAAAGTGTTTCTGAGCTTTGCGAACGACCAGTCTCCGAGCGTCGGTCCTTATCACGGTGAAGTGACTCTGTCGCATCAGAATCTTTTTGGGTTTGGCGACATTCTCGAAGGGAGATTCGGATTGACCGATGGGACCACGGATTGGGGCGTAGACTATAGGATACCGATTAATGCGAGGGACACCACTCTTCGGGCCTATTACCGCAAAGATACAACTACCGTGACTGACGATACCTTTAAACGCCTCGACATCAAGAGCCGGTCCGAGACTTTAGGGGTAGGTCTGAGTCACCCTTTTTATCGAAATCCTTCAGTAGAGTTTTCCGCAGGACTGAACGTCGAGCTGAGGAAAGACGCCACCTTTCTCCTGGGCCGGCCTTTTTCATTCACTGACTATGAGGGCAACACAACGCACATCACCGCATTGCGCCTTTTCCAGGAATGGGTCCATCGCAGCGAGAAAGAGGTCATGGCAGTCAGGTCCACATTCAGTCTCGGTATAGACGCCTTTGGCGCAACGATAGCGCCGTCAGTAGCAGACGGAAGGTTTTTTTCGTGGGTAGGTCAGGCCCAATGGCTCAGGCGACTGACCGAAGGCGGGATTCAGGCGGTCTTTCGCATAGACGCGCAGTTGTCGGACAGCCCGCTTCTGCCGATGGAGAAGTTTTCCGTAGGAGGTATGAACAGTGTCAGGGGCTACCGTGAGAACTTGCTGGTGCGCGACAACGGTGTTGCGACGTCGCTGGAGTTCCGCATACCGGTGCTTCAAAACACCGTGATTGGCGAGGGAGGTGCGTTGCAGTTCGCGCCCTTTGCGGATTTCGGCTGGTCCTGGAACAAGGGACAATCGACTCCCAATCCTCAGACGATATCGAGCATAGGAGCAGGCATCAGGTGGAGCGGAATCAAAAAACTCAATCTTGCCGTTTATTATGGATACGGCTTGCGTAAGGTCATTAATAATGATCACGACCTCCAGGATGACGGAGTCCACTTTCAGATCTCGTATCAATTATATTGAGGGGGGAGCATAACGGATGACTGTCGGTAGAAGCGGCTTTTTAAAATGTCTGACAGTTGCAATATTATGTTTTCTTTTTTTAGTGAGCACAACAAATGCCTTCGCAGGTATTGCCCTTGACGGCAGCTTTGGCACAAAGGGGGCGCTGACAGGGCCTAACTATTCAATCCCGGCCTCGGTGGGACAACAGACCGGGAGTAATTTATTCCACAGTTTTGGGACTTTCAACATCACATCGGCAGAGAGCGCCACGTTTTCAGGGCCTGCCAGTATACAGAATATAATTTCGAGGGTGACCGGAGGCCAGTCATCGAGCATAGACGGTACGATACATTCGACAATAAATGGGGCCGATCTGTATTTCATCAATCCTGCCGGCATTGTGTTCGGGGCCAATGCAAAACTGGATGTCAGCGGGTCGTTTCACGCAAGCACGGCTGACTACAT
>JADFXI010000143.1 GCA_015233655.1 Nitrospirota bacterium
TGTGTATACAGAGAATGTTGCACTTACCGTACAGTCAGAGGTGATCGCCCCGGTTGTGTAAGTGTTGTTTACGAGAGTCCCGCCACAGCCCGAAACTGATGAAATTACGTAACCGCTATTGGGAGTGACCATAAAGGATGCTGTGTTGCCGTAATTTACAGCCTGAGGCGCAGATGGCGATATCGTACCATTTGTATCCGCCAAAGGTGTTACTGTGTAGGTATTATTCGCAAACGTTGCAGCTATGGTGTGGTTGGCTGTTACGTTGCTGAATGTGTATGTTGAAACAACGCCAACAGACAGTCCGTCCACCTGCACGTCAGAGATCTGATAACCTGTATTCGGAGTGATCGTGTATGTCTGGCTGCCGCCGCTGTTGACAGTAGCCGCACCTGAAGGCGTTATGCTTCCGTTGCTTCCCGCTGTCGCAGTAATGGTATAAGTCGTTATTGTAAAAGAGGCTGTAACCGTACAGGCACTCGTTATCGGGCCTGTTGTGTAAGTGTTCCCTGACAACGTCCCACCACAGCCTGTCACTGAACCAATGGAATAGCCCGCATTCGGCGTTACTGTGAATGATACCGTCCCATTGTAACTAACCGTTTGAGAAGCCGATGGGCTTATGCTCCCGCCTGTCCCGGCAGAAGGAGTAACCGCATAAGTGTTTATTGCAAAAGTGGCAGATATCGTATGATTCGCAGTCACGTTGCTGAAGGTGTAGCTGCTTACCGCGCCTACCGATGTCCCATCGACCTGCACATCTGCAATATGATAGTTCGAATTTGGGGTTATCGTGTATGTCTGGCTGCCGCCACTGTTTACCGTGGTTGCTCCTGAAGGTGTTATGCCGCCGTTAGCCCCTGCGCTGGCTGTTATAGTGTAAGCATTGAGGGTAAAAGTTGCCGATACTGTACAATCAGCTGTTACAGGGCCTGTTGTGTAAGTGTTCCCCGACAATGTTCCTCCACAACCCTTCACCGATTTTATATCGTGTCCTGTGTCAGGTGTCACATTGAATGAAGTCGTCCCTTTGTAACTGACCGTCTGAGCAGTCGAGGGGTTTATACTACCATTCGCTCCCGCACTTGGCGTAACAGTATAAGTTTTGGTTGTATATGAAGCGGCTACTGTACAATCTCCTGTTACTGGGCCTGTCGTGTATGTACTACCGGATAACGTTCCTCCGCAACCAGTCACAGACTGTATCTGGTATCCTGTGTCCGGCTTCACTGTGAAAGTTGTTGTTGCATTGTATTTCACTGTCTTGGCCGCCGAGGGGCTTATGCTTCCGTTCGCTCCAGCACTCGGCGTAACCACATAAGTCTGTGCTGTAAATGAAGCCGCTACCGTACAATTTCCCGTAATCGGTCCAGTAGTGTATGTACTACCAGATAGCGTTCCTTTACAGCCTGAAACTGATTTTATCTGATATCCTGTGTCCGACGCGATCGTGAATGATGTTGTCCCTTTGTAAGCGACTGTTTGAGCAGACGAGGGGGTTATGCTTCCATCGGACCCGGCTATAGGGGTGACAGTATAATTCTTTGCCGTAAAGGTCGCCGATACTGTACAGTCCCCTGTGACCGGACCCGTCGTGTATTTATTGCCGGACAATGCGCCACCGCAACCCGTCACCGATTCGATCTGGTATCCTATATCCGCCATCACTGTGAATGATGTTGTTGCATTGTATTTCACTGTCTTAGGCGTTGACTGGCCTATGCTTCCGTTGGCCCCGGCACTCGGCGTAACAGTATAAGTCTTCGCAACAAAGGTAGCCGACACTGTACAATCTGCTGTGACCAGACCAGTCGTGTATGTACTGCCCGACAATGTTCCGCCACAACCCTTCACCGATTTTATATCGTATCCTGTGTCAGGTGTCACAGCAAATGAGGCCGTCCCTTTGTAACTGACCGCCTGGGCAGTAGAGGGGTTTATACTACCGTTGGCCCCGGCACTCGGCGTAACAGTATAAGTCTTCGCAACAAAGGTAGCCGATACTGTACAATCTCCTGTGACCGGGCCAGTTGTGTATGTGCCCCCTGACAACGTCCCCCCGCAACCTGTCGCAGATTGTATCTGGTATCCTGTATCAGGCTTCACTGTGAACGACGTTGTTGCATTGTATTTCACTGTCTTGGCCGTCGAGGGGCTTATGATTCCATTCGCTCCAGCGCTTGGTGTAACAGAGTAAGTCTTTATTGTAAAAGTGGCTTTTATCGTGTGATTAGCCGTTATATTTAGCAGCACTACAGAAGAGACTGCCCCCTGAGACACCCCGTCGAGGGTAACATTTGAAATTTGATACCCGGTATTCGGAGTAATTGTATAAGTCTGATTGTCCCCGTAATTGACTGTAGTGGCCCCGGTTATTGTGCCATTCGCTCCAGGTACCAATGTAATAGTAAAGGTGTTAGATGTGTTTTTCGAGAAGGTCGCATTGATAGTATGATTTGCCGTGACGTTGCTGAAGGTGTAACCGGTCACTGCGCTTACCGATGTCCCATCCACCTGCACGTCAGCAACATGGTAGCCGCTGGCTGGGGTGATTGTATAAGACTGAGAATCGCCGTAATTGACACTGGTCGAACCATTTGGCGAAATCGAGCCGTTTGAACCCGCAGACGACGCAATCGAATATGTTGTAACAGCAAATGAGGCAATTACCGCACAGTCGGAAGTAATGCTTCCCGTAGTGTATGTATTGCCCGTCAAAGAGCCCCCGCACCCTGAAACAGATGAAACAGAGTATCCCGAGTTCGCAGTGACAGTAAATGACATTGTGGCTCCATTTGTCACAGTCTGTGCCGTTGACGGGCTTATGCTACCGCCATTGCCTGCCGAAGGCGTAATCGTATAGGTCTGCACCCCTGTACCATTTAGCGTAATGTCAAAGGTGGGAGTGGACGGGTCATTTGAGCTTACAGTAACTTTGGCAAACTTGATTCCTGCGGTTGCCGGATTAAAGACAACATCGACCTCGCAGGTTCTATTGAACTGGAGCGTAGCATTGCTGCAACTATCCGATGTCACGGAAAAATCCGTTGTATTTGGTCCGGTAAGAGCCGCCCCTGAGATTGTCAGCGGGGCTCCACCGTTATTAGTAATAGTAAATGCTTGTGCTGCCGAACTTTGAGCCATATTAACACTGCCGAAATCCGTGCTGGAAGGAGTTACCGATATCTGCGGAGCTTCAAAGTCAGCGGTTATAATTGTATTGTCTGTAAGGGTAACAGAGCATGTGCCGGTACCAGAACATCCGCCTGACCAGCCATTAAATATGCTATTGTTGCTTGCCGCACCGGAAATGGTCACGGGGGTCCCGTAGTTGAACGTCGTGGAACAAGTGTTGCCGCAATCAATCCCTGAGGGCGTCGAGGTGACTGAGCCGGTGCCAGTGCCTGTTTTTTGCACGGTAAGGGTGACTTGGTCAATAGAGTACGTGGCCGTAATAGTATGAGGGCCTGCAATTTTGGTGAAGCTGTACGAAGAAAGAGGTCCCTGGTCGGCACCATCGACAACTACGCTCGTAACATGGTAATGCTGAGCAGGGGTGACCGTGAATATAAGATCATCGCCGGCATTTACTATAGAAGTTGATGGTGCGATTGTGCCGTTTAGACCCTGTGAGACGGTTATGGTATATGTGTTTACAGAGAATGTTGCACTTACGGTACAGTCAGAGGTGATCGCTCCGGTTGTGTAAGTGTTGTTTACAAGAGTCCCGCCGCAGCCCGAAACTGATGAAATCACATAACCGCTATTTGGAGTAACAGTAAAGGATGCAGTGTTGCCGTAATTTACAGACTGAGGCGTTGCTGGCGATATCGTACCGTTTGTATCAGCCGATGGGGTTACTGTGTATGCATTATTCGTAAACGCTGCCGCTATGGTGTGATTAGCTGTTACGTTGCTGAATATGTAAGTTGAAACAACGCCAACAGACACTCCATCCACCTGTACATCAGATATCTGATAACCTGTATTCGGAGTGATCGTGTATGTCTGGCTGCCGCCGCTGTTGACAGTAGCCGCACCTGAAGGAGTTATACTGCCGTTACTTCCAGCTGTAGCAGTAATTGTATAAGTCATCGCTGTAAAGGTCGCCGTTACTGTACAATTCGATGTGACTGCTCCAGTCGTATATGTGTTCCCCGACAATGTCCCTCCACAGCCGGTTACCGATGCGATCAGATATCCTGTATTGGGCGTCACCGTAAACGATGTTGTCGCATTTTTGTTCACAGTCTGAGTAGTCGAGGGGCTTATGATTCCGTTAGCTCCCGCCGACGGAGTGACTGTATAAGTGTTTTCATAATAGACGGTTCCTGCAGTTCCACTACTTGCTGCAGACCCTCCTGCTCCACCGTTGACTGTTACCGAGCCTGAAAATATTGATGTTGTGGAATATAGTGCGATTCTGCCACCGCCACCTCCTCCGCCAGCCCAGTTGCCGCTGTCACCACCGTTTGCAGATATAGTTCCGCTGCCTGCAAGAGTAGCTGTATTTATCCAGATGCTGCCACCGGAGCCGCCACCCTGCGTAAGCGGCTGTCCGTTAGCGGATAAATTACCGTTTATGGTTGTCGTGCCTGATACGACAAGCTTTATAGCCCCGCCACCTTCTGTAGGGCCTGCTGCACTTGAGCCGAGGGAGACTGGTTGCGTGACTGAGCCGTAAGTATTAGTGTTCATCCCGCCGCATCCCCCGCGTCCTGCTCCGCCTTCTCCACCGTAAGATCCTGCCTGCTGTCCAGTACCAGGACAGTAATAACCACCACCCGGTCCGGCATCCGAGGGTACCCCACCAGCGCTTGTGTATGTACCTGCGTATCCCTGCCCGTCTGCGTTAAGCGATCCTCCTGAATCAACGATAATATTGCTGGCTGTAATGACATTCCCTATGCCAGTGGATGTATTTGCCTTCATAATTAGAGTACCGCCTGAAGCAATGTGAATGTTCCCGCTCACGGACAGGTTGTTTGTCATAGTTAAGGTGCATCCATTAGACATGTCGAACCCGGTGAGACCTGTCAGCGTTGAAGCATCGATTGACGCCATGTTTGAGAAACAGTTAAAAACGCCGTTGTTGTTCTCATAGATGGTTCCCACAGTGCCGCTGCTTGCAGCAGACCCTCCTGCTCCACCGTTGACCGTTACTGAGCCTGAAAATATTGATGTTGTGGAATATAGTGCGATTCTGCCACCGCCACCTCCTCCGCCAGCCCAGTTGCCGCTGTCACCACCGTTTGCAGATATAGTTCCGCTGCCTGCAAGAGTAGCTGTATTTATCCAGATGCTGCCACCGGAGCCGCCACCCTGCGTAAGCGGCTGTCCGTTAGCGGATAAATTACCGTTTATGGTTGTCGTGCCTGATACGACAAGCTTTATCGCCCCGCCACCTGCTGTAGGGGCGGCAGCGCTTGAGCCAAGAGAGACGGGTTGTGTGACTGAGCCGTAAGTATTAGTGTTCATCCCGCCGCATCCCCCGCGCCCTGCTCCGCCTTCTCCACCGTAAGATCCTGCCTGCTGCCCAGTACCGGGACAGTAATAACCGCCACCCGGTCCGGCATCCGAGGGTACGCCACCAGCGCTTGTGTATGTACCTGCATATCCCTGCCCGTCCGCCGAAATGGAAGCCCCTGCATCAACAATGATATTTGTTGCATTGATGATCACCCCGGTGCCGGTAGTGGTGTTGCCCTGCAACGTGAGCGTTGCACCGTTTGTGACCCATAAGGTTCCATAGGTATATGTGCCGGCCGACAACGTCGTATTAGTAGAAATCGTATAAAAGCCAAAAGTCGCTGCTACCGTGCAATTTGACGTAATTGCTCCCGTCGTATACGTATTACCTGATAGCGTCCCTCCACAGCCGGTTACCGATGCAATATATCCGGTGTTGGGTATCACCGTGAAGGATGTTGTTGCATTGTAGTTAACCGTCTGAGGCGTTGAGGGGCTTATGCTTCCATTAGTGCCCGCCGATGGTGTTACCGTGTATGTGTTTATTGTAAAAGTGGCCGAGATCGTGTGATTTGCTGTTACATTGCTGAAGGTATAGCTTGTTACCGCACCCACTGATACACCATCCACCTGCACGTCTGATATGTAATAACCTGTATTAGGTGTGATTGTGTATGTCTGATTGGTGCTACTATAAACTGTGCTTGCGCCTGCTGGCAGGATGGAGCCTTTGCTTCCAGAATTTGCAGTAATGGTGAAAATCTGTCCCTTCTCTATTCTGTTTCCTACCGCGTCATAGGTGTACTCTACTATTTTACCGTCGTCATTCACTATATAAATTAAACGATTGAGAGAATCGTAAGTATACGTGGCTGCTCTACCGAAGGAGGGACAAAGTATAATAGATACCAGCGCAAGAAGAATGAATACCGCTAATCTTGTATTTGATAGCATTGCTTCATCTCCTCCCAGAGTTAATCAAAATATTCATCTTTTACTAAAGGCCAGACTATTTCTCTGAATTTTCTGTAAAAGTTGTCCTGCCGAATGAGTTGCTCGCAGATATAGTCTGCATCATAAAAGCTTCCCTGTTGGTCACGGGGTTTCAGCATTGTCCTAATCTCCTCCTCGTAGGTTTATTGCTTTTATGACTTGCAAGCATTGTGCCAACCAGTAAAACAGTTATGATATTTATCAGTCATCTTTCATTCCTGAAAATGAGAGACAGCACGTGATATTCTTAATGGTCGATGTCTCTATGTTTTTCTGGCCCATGCTCGTCTTTGCCTTTTTTAACTACCGATATTATCAGTCCAGCAACAATTGAACCAATAAAAAGAGCTATAAGATCACTAATAGGAATAAAGAAAGCAAGCACTGGCAAGATTATTAAATATACGATCATCCTTTCTTGCCAAAAAGTTAATTTTATCCTTCTTTCTATTAAGAAAGAT
>JADFXI010000144.1 GCA_015233655.1 Nitrospirota bacterium
GGTCCTTGTCCGTTTGGCAGCCCAATATGTAATAGCAAGGGTTATCGCTACGAAAAAGAAGAAAAACAATACTGAAGTTACATGGACATGTCCTATCGATGTCGCCTGTTGCATTATTGACCTCCTACCTTATCTTTGACCTTTTTTACAAGCACGTCATACTTGGCATTGGCCCACCATATATATATCCCGGTGAGTATCCATGACAGAAAGATAGTGCCGACAGCAAGAGGTATCCCAATGTTTATAGCGCCCGAGATCTGCGTACACAAAAAAGGCTTGTTGTAAGCGATAAGACCGATAAACCCGAAATAGAGGACCAGTTCAATTACCGTCAGGATCAACGATATTGCGCTTTTCTGCCTCTTCAGTTCTATGAAATCAGGATCATTCTTGATTTCAAGCGTCAACTTCTTCCCACTCATAAATAGACCTCCTTTTTTTCGCCGGTATTCGCTACCGTTTATTCACTCTCTGATTTACTAAAAATTACTCGCCTCTCCGCCGAGTTTAAACCGACCTCCCCCCCTTTCCGGACTCCCGATGTTTAGTAGGTCCCCTATGCGCCGAATACCTGATTCGAGCAGCAAGGGTATTAACCTCTGAAAGACCTGCGCTGTGATAAAGGCATCCATTACCGCGTTATGTGCACCGCTCAACATGATGTCGAGCCTCTTGCCCATTTCATACAACGACTGCTCCCGCAGCGGCATTGAAAATGCCTTATGATTTGTGTGGCGCTTGCTCAACCAATCCCAGAGAAGGCGGACATCAAGCATTTCGTTGGTCAGCGGCCTGCAGAAGATCCTTTTCATTTCCCTGTTGATAAAACTCATGTCTATAGACAGGCAGTAACCGACTATTACATCATTACCGCATAAGCCGATAAATTCTTCGAGCACCTCGGATATGTCCGGTTTCTCCATCACCTCTGAAGGAGTAATTTCGTGGATTACGATGCTGGCTGCCGTCAGCTCACTGTCGGGCCGCACCAGACGGTAGAAGCTGCTGCCGATGTCTATTCTGCCGCCAACCATGCGCACGGCGCCTACGGAGACGATGGAATCCTTCCTTTCGTCAAGCCCGGTAAGTTCTGTATCGATAGCTACGTAGCGGACTTTTTCGACCGGAATCTTCTCATTTATGCGGGCCGCAGGTCTTATCTTGTTCCTGCAATATTGGAATAAGCCCATCATGCCGTTCACCATATAAAGGCCTTGTATAACTCGACAATCGAGTCCTGCAATCCCGCTATGAGCTGAAAGGCATCCTTTATCGTCTTTTTTTCGAGATTGCTCAGGTTATTTGGATTAATAAAATTATCAATGGCCTTGCCTTCCTCCAATAACTTTGCCTGATGGTGGGCTGTCAGCAGTGTTATGAATTCGAAAGAATGTTCTATCTCATCAGCGTGTTCCCTGATTATCGTATGCTTGTTCCTCAACTCCGCGATACGACCCAAAGTTGAGCTGTCTCTGACATCACGCTCCAGTGCGAAAAGCCTCACAATATCGACGAGCGGCATGATGCCCTTGATCTTGAGGTTCAGTTCATCCTTGTGCTCCCCGCTTTTCTCAACAACAAAAGACTTCAGGAATCCAAGAGGGGGCCGGTTATGAACCACTGTGTTGGCCAGGTATCCGAGAAATACTTCCTGTCCTTCGAGAAGCTCTGCAAGATATGAACGAAGGTCCTCCGCCAGTGAAAAATCACCGTAAAGAGGCCTGAAATCAAAAAAAATCAGTGAGTTCAAGATGGCCTCGGCTGTCGGCCTTGTCACCCAGTCCGAGAAGTATTTCCTCCACGTTCTGAGCGGCTGGCGCCACTGAGGGTTGCTCGCCATATAATGCGCCGGACAAGGTGGAAAGCCGCATTGTTCTAACCCGTCCTTTACAAATGCGGTTAAGTCGGAAAAGTATTTATGGGCCGCTTCCTCCTGCATTGCAGACGTAGTGTCTGCGTAAATAAGCGCATTGTCCTGGTCTGTTTTGAATATCTGCTCCCCGCGGCCTTCGCTTCCAAACACTACCCAGCACCAGGGGACCGGAGACGGGCCGAACTTGCGCTCCGCAATATCAAGCACCCTCTTAACGAGACGGTCATTCAGTTCAGAGACTATTTTTATTATATTGCCTGCCCTTGCGCCTTCCTTGAGAAGAAACCCCACAATACTGTTAATCTTCCGCGAGACAGGAATCAGGCCTTTAATCGTCTGCTGGCTATCGATATCCTTGGCAAGCGAGAGCGGTGATTTTCCCTGAAGCAGCAGGATATCGTGATTGGTAATTACACTCTTCAGTGCCCCGTCTTTTATGACCAGCAGGTGGTGAATATTGTATTTCAGCATCTTCAGCACTGCCTCGAAGCAATAATCCTTTGCGTCTACCCTGATCAGCGGCAAATTCATTATGTTCTTAACTGTTTCGCGTACGTCACGTCCTTTCGCAACGACCTTCTCTCTCAAATCCCTGTCAGTAACAATCCCACAGGGAAGGGCGTCACTGCCAAGGATGACTACCGAACTGACTTTATGTTTTGACATGGCGAGTGCTGCGTCCTGTATAGTTGAGCCGTCCTCGATACTAATTACATCGTTGTTTGCAATCTCACCAACTTGTGTCGTGAGCAGAATATGGTCGCTGCTGCCTTGAAAAGAACTCTTGCTGCGCATTTCCCTGCAGGTCTTATCCATATACTTGGTAAAATGGCTCTGGAGAAAAAATTCGGTAAAGGTGGGCTGTGATTCGATAAGTGAAAAAACCTTCTGCTTGTCAAGCAGATAACATACTGTGTCGTCAATAGCCACTATAGTGGTCTTTTGCTTTTCTTTCCCGACAAGAGATACAAGGCCAAAGCTTTCACCTTCGCCCCTGTAATCAAGGTCAACGTCCTCATTTGTCCCCGATCTCATCGATATTTTAACTCCGCCTTTTTTAATGATCCTGAGTGAATCGCTTGCCGGTCCGTCCTGCCTTAAAATCACACTGCCTTTTGGATAGAATTCCATTGAGACGCTGCCGGCAATGTCTCTAATCACAGCCTCTTCCAAAAACTGGAAGGGTGGAATATTCTTAAAAAAATCAATTACATCCTCAAAAAGCATTCCATGTCTCCCAGAGGGTGAGAAGTAGCAAATAGAATGCCAGGTTACAAAAATGAAATAACTCCTTGAATATAAGGCCTTGCAGAAAAATGGGGTTGGTCTAACGAGATATGTTTGTGTAACCTATGGTAACATGCCAAGGGGAGTGCTACAAAAAGTAACTTAACTTTGATGCGGCTGATGTTCAAAGAGTCAAATTTACGACCTGTTGATTCCCCAGCGTTTTCTCTTTTCCCATAAAGACTTGCGCGTAATACCGAGCATATCAGCCATCTGCTGTTCAGTGAATTCATTCTGGTACTTATGAATAAATGTCTTTGTATATTCTTCAATGGAAAGTCTGTTCTCAATCACTTCCTGAGAAAATAACATCCCTGTCTTTACGTTGTCCGGCAGGTGCTCTGAATCTAATACGCCGTTATCAGCAATAAGTATGGCGCGTTCAATAATGTTCTGCAGCTCTCTGATGTTGCCCGGCCAACTGTAGTCCACAAGCAATTTCAGCGTCTCAGTATTCATGTCCTTCACAGGCTTCCCCAAATCTGCAGAATATTTCTGTATGAAATGTCTCAGGAGAGGCTCGATGTCCTCTTTTCTTTCCCTCAAGGGCGGAAGTTTGATCGTAATTACGTTGATCCTGTAGAAAAGGTCTTCCCTGAATTGACCTTCTTTCATCGCTATTTCAAGGTTACTGTTTGTCGCACAAATGAAGCGGAGGTCTATCTTTACGCTCTGCGTCCCTCCGACAGGCCGGATAAGGTAATCCTCAAGAACTCTAAGCAGTTTTGATTGGAGCCCCATGCTCAAATTACCTATTTCATCCAGAAATACCGTACCGCCATTGGCCTCTTCAAAAAGCCCTTTCTTGAAACTTACGGCCCCGGTAAACGCCCCTCTTACATGGCCGAAGAGTTCTGACTCCAAAAGCTGTTCGGGGATAGCGCTGCAGTTGATGGGGATAAAGGGCTTGTCCGTCCTCTGGCTATTGAAGTGAAGCGCCCGAGCCAGCAATTCTTTTCCGGTGCCGGTCTCACCCAGAAGAAGTACGTTACTCTTGGCATCGGCAAACTTCTTTACCTCGCCGATGATCTTCTTGATCGCAGGGCTTTCCCCGATGATTCTGCTGAAATCATACTCTTTCTCGAGCTGTTTTCTGAGGATTGCGTTCTCGGTCTGGAGTGCCTTCTGGTTCAAGGCATTCTTGACTATCTGCTTTATCTCTTCGTGTATAATCGGCTTTATTACATAATCATAAGCGCCTGCCCTCAAAGCCTCTACAGCGGTCTCGAGTGAAGCGTATGCCGTCATTATGATAAAAAGCTGGTCCGGGATTCTTTCCTTTGTGAGTTTCAGGAGTTCTATGCCGTTCATTCCAGGCAGAATAATATCGCTGATGATAAGGCTGTAATGTCCTTCTGCGAGGAGATCAATGGCTGCCTCCGCACTGCCTGCAGCATCGACTTCATATCGCTCTTTCGAAAAGACCCTTTTAAGCGACTCGCACAGCGTATCTTCATCCTCAACGATGAGTAACCGCTCAGCCATCACTCTTCAGAGGAAGCCGTATAGTGAACAACGTTCCTTCTCCCCTCTTGCTCGAAAAATCGATAGTCCCTTTATGTTCCCTGATTATACCATAGCAAATGCTCAAGCCCAGGCCAGTGCCTTTGCCCAATGGTTTAGTAGTAAAAAAGGGATCAAAAATCTTGTCCATAACGTTTTCTTCGATGCCTGAGCCGGTATCGGCAAATACAATTGTCAAAGACGGCCCATCCTGTTGCATCGTAATGTTCAGACTGCCCCCATTCGGCATAGCGTCAAGAGCGTTAAGCATTAAATTCAAAAAGACCTGCTGTATCTGATCAGGGTTTAGGAGCATGGGAGAGATTTCCCCGATATTTGTATTCAACTGAATCATCTTGAAGCGTTTGTCATACTTTACAAGGTTGATAGTGCGATCAAGAATTTCTGTAACCGAGCAGGATATTTTCTTAGTAGATGACATGCGGGCAAAATCACTAAGACTTCTTACAATTTTTGCTATACGCTCGACATGATTATTTATGATCTTTAATGATTCACCCGTAAACTCCTTTGTCTCGGCAGTATCGATGTCAGCCGCTCTCAGCTCCTGAACAAGCGATGAGATCGAAGCGAGCGGATTACCGATCTCATGGGATATGCCGGCTGTAAGCTTGCCTATGCTGGCAAGCTTCGAGGATTGCAGCAGCTGCTCTTCCATAATCTTCTTTTCCGTAATATCATCCACAATGACTACATGCCCTCCCGAGGGGTCCTTGAACGGGCTTACATTCATCTTCAAAGTACGGCTGTCAGGTGTCTCGAAAAAACTCTCCTTCTCTTCATCATCCAAAAGCAGATTGCATGACAACCAGGGAAGCAGGAGGTTCAGAGACTTGTCGGATGCGGCGCCCTTGCTTATCAATGTAATCGTTTCCATCGCCTTATTCCAGTATCTGACTTTGCAAAACTCATCGACAGTGGCAATCCCTATAGGAGCGCTTTCGATAATGTTTTCACTGAATTCTTTTAGATAAAACAGCTCTTTATTGGCGTCAGCAAGGTCCTGGCGAGACAGCCGCAGGGTTTCCGTTATGTTTTTGATAGATTCCGAAAGGACGGCACGTTCATCGTCAGTCAGGACCAGTTTATTTTCGAATATTATTGCTGCCATGGAAGAGCCCATGGCCCCTGAAAGGACATTTTCAGCAACATTCCTCAACTCATTTATGTCATACGGAGTAAGCTCATATCGTTTTTTGTTCTTCTTATTCAGAAAGCTGCTGATGGCTGTTTCAGATTCGGCACTGCCCAGACATTGGGTCAGGACCTCTTCTATATCTTCGATGGAATAAGATCCGCCACGAGCCAAGTCCCTCACTTTTTCGTAGGATTCGACAAATATCAGCGACTGCAATTCCTCCTCTTTCGTCTGACGGGTGAAGACTGAGGCGACAAGATACGTCAGCAGATTGGCGAGCATGCTCCAGAAAAGAGACCCGCCCCATCTGCCCATGCCGTCTATGCCTAAGAGCTTTTCAGGATTCAATAACTCGGACCCGGTCATCTGGGCCACAAGTCCTATATTCCTGACTATGCCGGCCTCTATCAGCGCAGGCAGGATGAGTGTGTAGAACCAGACTGCAAATCCTGCAGCCAGTCCGGCTATGGCACCTGCCTTTGTTCCACGCTTCCAATAAAGACCCAGGAAGAATGAGGGGGCAAAGAGCGCCACTGCCTCAAAAGATATCAATCCCATATCAACCAGACTGTAAAACCCTCCAACTGAAGTGGTGAACGAATACCCGAGAAATACAATTGCCATAATCACTACTCGCTTTATATTCAGGATCACCGCCGGAAAGCGTGGCGCATCATGAAAGTTTATGACCGCCGGCATAATAATGCTGTTCATCACCATCGTGCTCAACGCAATGGCCTCGACTATGATCATGCCGGTTGCGGCTGAAAACCCTCCAATAAACGCCAGCAGCGAAAGGTATCTGGCACCGTGTGTCATCGGAAGCGTAAGCACAAAATAATCGGCCGCCCTTTCGTTTCCGCCAGCCAAAATGCCGCCGAATGCTATAGGCAGTACAAAGAGGTTAATTAAGAGCAGATAAAGCGGGAAAAGCCAGGCGGCCTTGCGTATATGGTCTTCGTTA
>JADFXI010000145.1:0-2000 GCA_015233655.1 Nitrospirota bacterium
CTGAAGCAGATAAGCAGAAATGACAATGATTTTTTCCCAAAGTCCTCGTTTTCTGTAAATGGTCTTGTAGAGCGTAAACACCTGCTATAAGCGACACTCCAGACTTCTCAGTGATAGGGCTGATTTACAATGTTCGTCATTCTAATACAATAATATTTAACACAAAACTTCACACATGCCATAAGCAAGAGGGCGGTTTCTTTAGCACATATGATTAGACCACGCCCTTGCTGTTCAGGAACGAGCTATACTTTTTGTCGATCCTCAGTATATGGTTTGACAACCAGTTCTTAAGGAAACTCATCAGTTCCACGTTTACCGATGCATCTCCTTTTTCGAACCTTGTCTTCATCTCAAGAGCACCTCTGATCAGGTCGTCGTGTATGCCCTTGTGAGTATGATAGTCCGGATACTGGTATTGCTGAAACCAGTCTTCCTCCACCTTGAAATGCTTCGTGGTGTAATCCAGAAGTTCATTCAGTATTCTGCCTACGACATCTTTCGATTTCTTGGCTTGCATGGCCCTGTGCATGTCGTTTATGAATTTCATAAGCTGCATGTGCTGCTCATCAATCAGTTTTATATTGACACTGTAACTGGGGGTCCATTGTATAAAGTCAGAGCTTGCTAAAGCACTCCCTTTCTCGACACTGAATCCGGCCGCCGATACGCGGAGGGTTTCAGCGGTCAAAGACAGCTTATTCACCTCTTCCATGACATCAGCCGCCATGCCCTCCATGTCTTTCGCTATATTCGATGTCTTTTCTATATTATTAGCCACTTCTTCCGAAGCTGCTGATTGCTCATCCACTGCTGTGGCGATCTGGGTTATCTGATCTCTGACCTTTTGGACCGAATCCACAATAGAGTCGAGAACGTTACTCAAATTTCTTATGTGCCCGGTCGCCTTCGTGACGCCTTTTGAGGATTTATCCATGGATTGCATGGTCTGCATCGACTCAGCCTGGACTGCATTGATCCTGTCCGATATCTCAGCGGTTGCCTTGATCGTCTTCTCCGCAAGCTTCCTGACCTCATCGGCAACTACCGCAAACCCTCTTCCCTGTTCCCCGGCTCGGGCGGCTTCAATAGCGGCGTTGAGAGCAAGGAGATTTGTCTGGTCGGCTATATCCTTGATAACAGTCAATATGCTGCCTATCTCATTTACTCTTGTGCCGAGCTTCCCGACCATAGAGGAAAGTTCTGTCGTTGACGTGTTGACTTCGTTAATTGTATCTACTGTTATATTTGTTATATGTTTGCCGCTTTCGGCTATTTCCATAGCCTCTGCTGATGATTCAGATGCCGTTGATGCATTCTTTGCTATGTCAGTTATCGTTTGGCTCATTTCTTCAGCTGCTGCTGCTATCTGCTGTGCCTGCCCTGATTGGTTCTTCGCTCCTTCAGTAGCCTTTTCGGAGTCGGATTTGAGACTTGATACAGACGATACTACCTCTGGGGCGGACGTCAGTATGCTGCTTATGGTGTTTTTGAACGAACCTATCATTGTGTTTATGTTGCTGGCCAGTGTTCCAACTTCGTCCCTGCCCCTGTAATTGACTGTCACTGTCAGGTCCCCATGCGCCATATGCTCTATCTTCTCGTTAACTTCACTAAGGGGCGCGTTTATGGCCGACGATATGCCCCATCCTATGAATATCATCAGGGCCGTTATTATCAACATGCACAGAGCAAGAATCAGGGCCTTGATTCTAAATTCTTTCTCGATATCGTCAATGTATATTCCGCTGCCAATTATCCAGCCCCAGGGGTTGTATTTTTTTACAAAAGAGAGCTTGTGATAGGTTTCCTTTGTAGCACCGCCACCAGAAACAGGTTTTGGCCAGTTGTATGTCACAAAGCCGTATCCTGCACTGTTTGAAACTTCTACAAAGGCTTGGAAAAGGTTCTTCTTTCCGTCTGTATTGACTATAGAACTGGTGCCTGCCTGCATAGTCGTGGCGCAATTGAACTTTGGCTCATCCAGGACTTTTCCGTCC
>JADFXI010000145.1:2016-6722 GCA_015233655.1 Nitrospirota bacterium
AGGATGCATGATCATGGTCGGGAAAGGGCTTTTGTCGTCGTTTATCCAGAAATACTCTTTTTCATCATATCTGAGCTTCTTTATCTCGACTTTTGCCGCCTCTTTGGCAGCATCCTGGGTCAACCCCCCGCTGTCCGCCAGACTTCCATAATGTTCAAGTATGCCATAGACGGATTCAACCACGTTTCTGATTTTGCCTTTCTTGTCTTCCAGAAGGGTTCTGTTCAGAGAATACATAAACCCTGCAGTCAGCAATATCATGCTTATAACGGCGAAAATTACAAGGATGGCTAATTTGTGTTTTGTCTTAAGATTGCTCAAAATATTCACGAGTGTCTCCTTTTGCTTTTACCAGATACTTAAATTATAGCATGGACCTTTATTTAAGTGCCCTGCCTATCAGATATCCCTACTTCATTTATATCATATATTGGGAGGAGAAAAAAACCTATCAGATCGTTCAATTGATTTGTATGAATCTCAGTGCTCACTCCGTCTTCTTCCTTGCTGAAACTTGTTTCCATTTTCTGAATATTTTCATAGCCGTTACAAGTTCTCATAATCATTAGGCACCCGGGAATGACTTTTACTGTCTTCTTTTATTAAAATAAAAGCAGAAATGGCCAGGAAGTATATTTATGCTATCTAAATTTTCTTTTAAAGAAATTGAACAATGCCTTCTTAACAAACCCAAAGGTATTATTTTTTCTGTAGCGTTATGTCTGAATCTTATTATTGGCTACTTTGATTACCTTACGGGTAACGATATTTCCTTAACTCTTTTTTATCTGGGGCCTCTTCTAACAGTTGTCTGGTTTATTGGGATAAGGGCTGGAATTATTATGTCACTGATCTGCGTGGCAACTATTGGCACAGCTAATTATCTTTTTCTTGAACACCATTTATCTGTTTTTACAATCATGTGGAACCTATCTTTAATAGAAGGTTTTTTTATTATTATCACTCTTTTCTCCTCACAGATAAAGCATCATATTATCGAGCAGAAACAGGCTGAGGAAGATTTATTAGCGAATAAGCGAGAGTTATTGGAGTCACAGAGGACAGCCCATCTTGGCAACTGGGATATGGACTTGCAAACTGGCAAGTGCAAATGGTCCGACGAATCATATAGGATTTTTGGTTTTGAGCCTGGATCGTTTGAACCTACATTTAATAGGTTTATAGAATCTGTTCATCAGGCAGACAGAAAAGTTGTCGAAGCATATTTCCCGGATATAATGTCGGGAAAACTTTCTCAGGTCCAGCTTGATTTTCGTATAATCAGACCTTCCGGGGAAGAAAGGGTTATCGGCGTTAGGCTGGAAATTATAAAAGATAGAAACGGGAAGCCGTTTAAGCTAAACGGCATTAGCCTTGATATCACTGAGCGCAAACGGGCCGAGGAGGAACTGCGTGAGAGCAAAAAGTTCCTGCAAACTATTATCGACACCGAGCCGGAATGCGTCAAACTTCTTGATGCGAACGGCGCGTTACTGCACATGAACCAGGCCGGACTTGACATGATCCAGGCCGAGTCCCTGGAACAGGTTAAAGGTCAATGCGTCTGCGGTCTGGTTGCTCCTGAGCATCGGGCGGCGTTTGAGGCTCTTACGGAAAGGGTGTTTTGTGGGGAATCAGGCACTCTTGAGTTTGAAACAATAGGACTTAAAGGCAGACATATTTGGCTGGAGACCCATGCGGTCCCCCTTCGCAATGACAAAGAAGAAATCATAGCCCTACTTGGCATAACAAGAGATATTACTGAACGCAAGAAGGCCCAGGATGCGCTGGCTGATGAAAAAGAGCGCCTGACGGTAACCTTGAGAAGCATAGGTGACGCTGTCATAGTTACCGACACTAAGGGGACAGTCACCCTGATAAATCGGGTTGCCGAAGAGCTTACCGGCTGGCACGGAGAAGAGGCATTGGGGAAGCCTTTATCAGCGGTTTTCAATATCATAAACGAAGGCACAAGGCTGCCCTGCAGGAATCCGGTAGACGACGTGCTCAGCAAAGGACTGATAGTCGGGCTTGCCAATCATACCGCACTTATTAGAAGAGACGGAACAGAGATAATAATAGCTGACAGTGCAGCACCGATAAGAGACCGTGGTAGCAATATCATCGGCGTCGTTCTCGTTTTTCGGGATATAACAGAGCAGTACAGGATGGAAGCCGAGATGCAGAAGATGCAAAAGCTTGAGTCCCTGGGAGTCCTTGCCGGAGGACTGGCTCATGACTTCAACAATCTGCTAATGGGTATTATGGGTAATATTAGCATAGTCAAAATGCATCTCAACCCGGATAATACAGACTATGCTCGCTTGACGGCAGCGGACAGGGCTGTGGAACGGGCTACGCACCTAACCCAGCAGTTGTTGACCTTTGCAAAGGGCGGAGCTCCCATAAAAAGGGTGCTTCCTATGGGTGAACTAGTCAGGGAATCAGTGGATTTTGCAATCTCCGGCTCTAAGATAAGATGTAATTACAACATACCTGACAACTTATGGAATGCTGAGGTAGACAAGGGACAGATAGCGCAAGTTTTCAATAACCTTTCGATAAACGCCATGCATGCGATGCCCGTAGGCGGCACGGTCAGTATAAGTATGGAGAACGTTACCCTCCAGGGAAATAGCGTGCCTACGCTCCGTGCAGGGGACTACGTAAAAATAGTTTTCTCTGACAGCGGAACAGGCATTCCTGAAGAGCACCTGTCGAAGATATTTGATCCTTACTTCACCACAAAGCAACAAGGCAGCGGACTGGGGTTGACCACAGTGTTTTCCATAATCAAAAAGCACGACGGGTATATAACCGTGGATTCAAAGGTCGGTACGGGAACAAGGTTTATTATATACCTCCCCGCGACAAAGGATTCCGGACATACTGATACTTCAACAAAGGACACAATGACAACTGGATACGGTAAAATCCTGTTAATGGATGATGAAGAGCTGGTGAGAGACGTAGCTGGTGAGATGCTGACGACGCTGGGGTACAATGTCGAGTTTGCTGAAGACGGCGAAAAGGCAATCGCCATGTATAAGAAAGCCTTTGAAGAGAAGAATCCTTTCAGGGTAGTGATAATGGACCTGACAATTCCTGGCGGTGTTGGGGGAAAGGAGGCTGTAGGGGAAATATTAGAAATTGACCATAAGGCAAAAGTAATAGCATCAAGCGGCTATGCCACCGACCCTATAATGTCTGACTCCAAAAAATACGGTTTCTCTGGCGTAATGATCAAACCCTACAGGATTGAACAGATGAGTGAGACGATTACCAGAGTTTTGACATTGCAATAAGCTATTGGCCGTACCTCGCACCCTCGGGTTTTTCCTCTTGTGTTTTTTTCTGGTTATAACCTCGTCAGAGTTTCGTTTTTCTGAATATGCGGATAAGTCGGTGAAAGCCTCGGCAACATAAAATCAAGAGTTGCGGTTACAAGCACTGTAAACACAAATAGTGTTCACGACATATTACTTTTCTTTTTGTCTTCTGTCCTCAGTTCTCAGCTTTCTGTCTTCTGTCTTTTGATTGCATGAAGAAGGCCCCTTTGCAACCAGTTGCAGCATTTCATGAGGGAAAGGGGAATAATTGACGGCATCTTCAGAGGATATCAGTCCTTTTGAATAAAGGTCATACACGGCCTGGTTTAAAGTCTGCGTTCCGGACCGTCCCTGCCCTGCCTGCATCAGCGAAAAAATCTGCTGGAATTTGCCCTCGCGCAGCAGGCTTCTGACAGCAGGCGTGACCAGGAGAATCTCAAATGCCGGCACCCTGCCGTTGCCGTCGATACGCGGAACCAGCCGCTGCGACAGTACGCCCTCGATCACCGACGAAAGACGCGTCCTTACCTGCTCCTGCTGGTGTGGAGAAAAAGAGAGTATTATACGGTTGAGCGCCTGGACCGCCGAGTTCGTTGAAAGTGTTGCAAGAATGAGATGCCCTGTCTCAGCGAGGGTTATCGCAGCTTCTATTGTATCGATATCCTGCATCCTGCCTATAAAGACGATATCAGGGTCTTGCCGCATAATATTTTTGAGAGCGCTACTCATTGAGGCAGTATCCGAACAGACTTCGCGTTGGGTGATAAGGCATTTTTTATGATGGTGGAGAAATTCAATGGGGTCCTCGACAGTAACTACATGGGCTTCCCTCTCGGCGTTGATTCTGTCAATAATTGCCGCCATTGTGGTTGATTTTCCGCTTCCGGCAGGACCGGTGATCAGAATAAGCCCTTGAGGCTTTTTCACGAGCTCTGTCAGCGCTTCAGGCAGGCAGAGCTCCTCGAATGATTTGATGTCGAAAGGTATGGCCCTGAAAGCACCGGCAACAGTGCCTCTTTGCATGAAGATGTTGGCCCTGAACCGGCTCAGTCCCTTGATGCTGAAGGACAGATCAATCTCGCTGTTTTCCTCAAGTTTTTTCTTTTGCTGTGTCTCATAATTCGCAACATATCCATCCCGCTTAAGTATTTCCATCACTTCAAGGCGCTCTTCAGGTTTGGCCCAAAGCTCAGCGGCTTTCATTCCCTTAACATCTTCCTTTGAATAACTCAGCAGTCTTATTGCGCCGGTGTTAAACTCCACGATTTCCGCATCGAGATTGGTAGTCATGATAATGTCGGCAGAATGGTCCAGAACATTTTTCAAATAGTTCTTGGCACCGGAAATAACGTTGATCAGTCTGAACTTTTCAATGGC
>JADFXI010000146.1 GCA_015233655.1 Nitrospirota bacterium
CCGCTCTTATATCAGGCGCCAATGTAAATATCAGTCACCTGCAGGCCGCATCGACGCATGACAAGCGAGCCCTTCTTGAGTTTACTCTTGAAGTCAGAAACAGGAACCAGATTGTTTCTCTGGTAAACAAGATCTCTCAAATGGACGGCGTACTGGCAGTCAGGCGGTGATCAGTTGCTGAATACCCTGCTGTTTCCGGGCACAGCATGGACTTTCTCACCCTCTTTCAATTCCAAGTCCCGGAATGAGTCTCTGTCGATTTCTACATCGACGCATTCACCGTTGTCCCGTTCAAGTTCAAGATGCACGGTCGTTCCTTTTCTGAATATATATTTAACTACGCCGTAAAAACCCGGCACTCCATTGCGCTTCCTGGAAAGCTCAATCTCATGAGGCCTGACGTATGCAGATGCCGGGAGCCCGTGAATGCTTACTCCGCCGAGAAAGCCGTGCACAAAGGGATTTGCCGGATGGTCATAGACATCATCGGGTGCCCCGACCTGTTCAATTTGCCCTTCGTTCATGACGACGACTATATCCGACACTTCAAGGGCTTCTTCCTGATCATGGGTAACAAAGACACTTGTGACGTGGATTTCGTCATGAAGGCGTCTGAGCCAACGCCTGAGTTCCTTCCTTACCTTTGCATCGAGTGCCCCGAAGGGTTCGTCAAGAAGCAATACCCGGGGCTCAACCGCGAGAGCACGGGCAAGGGCCACACGCTGACGCTGCCCCCCGGAGAGTTGAAACGGATAGTGGTCCACAAGCCAATCTATCTGGACCAGCTTGAGGAGTTGAAAGACTTTGTCCCTTATCCCGGATTTTGACAGGCGGTCCCTGCGCGGTTTCACCTTCAGGCCAAATGCCACATTCTCGAAAACCGTCATATGTCTGAACAGCGCGTAATTCTGAAAAACGAAGCCGACTTTTCTATCCCTTGCGCTCTGCTTTGTTGCATCCTCTCCATGAAAGAGGATGGAGCCGCTGTCCGGAGCTTCCAGGCCGGCAATAATTCTCAACAGGGTGGTCTTTCCGGACCCTGAAGGTCCCAGAAGGGAAACCAGTTCTCCTCCTGGTATGGACAGGTCTATGTTTTTCAAAGCGCAGTGCTTGCCGAAATTTTTAGTTACGGAACGTATTTCTATGCTCATCGACTGTATCTCCCTTGATGTATCCTTCTTTCCAAAAGGCTTTTGAGTGTGATTGTAATAAGCGAAAGCATAAGCAGCAGTGACGCTACGGCGAAAGCTGCGGTGAAGTTATACTCGTTGTAGAGTATCTCTATGTGCAGCGGCATGGTGTTTGTCTGACCGCGTATATGGCCCGACACAACAGACACAGCACCGAATTCACCCATCGCCCGCGCATTGCAAAGTATAACCCCATAAAGTATGCCCCATTTGATGTTCGGCAAGGTAATTCTGAAAAAAGTCTGCCATCCGCGTGCTCCGAGTGTTGTTGCGGCCTCCTCCTCGTCGTTGGCCTGCAATTGCATGAGAGGTATTAGTTCACGGGCGACAAAGGGGAAGGTCACAAAAATCGTGGCTATAGCTATGCCCGGCACGGCAAAGATTATCTTTATGTCATGTTTCACCAGCCAGGGGCCCAAAAGTCCGTAGGTGCCATACAGGAGGACGAATATAAGTCCGGCAATAACAGGAGATACTGCAAAGGGAAGGTCAATGAGCGACACGAGTATGTTTTTGCCGGGGAACTCAAATTTTGCAATGGCCCATGCAGCGGCAACTCCGAACAACATGTTGAGAGGTACTGCAATACCTGCTGTCAAAAGTGTCAATTTTATTGCCGAGACGGCAAGAGGGTCTTTTAGCGCCTTTACGTATCCGGCAAATCCCCGGGCAAATGCCTCTGCAAAAACAGCCGCTACGGGAATGATCAGAAACAGAAAAATAAAGGTCAGCGCAATACCGGTCAGCAGCCATCTCACGACAGCGGGTTCTCCGGTAGAGTTCGGGACTGCTGAGGTTCTTGTAATGCTCATATCAGGCGCTGCTCCTTTCTAACGAACGGCATGGTAATAACGGCTCCTCCACTGGAGCAGGTTGATTATCAGCAGCAGGACAAACGATGCTGCGAGCATTACAGCCGCAATTGCAGCAGCCCCCTTCGTGTCGTACTGCTCAAGTCTGGTTATGATGAGAAGAGGAACGATCTCTGTTTTCATCGGCATGTTCCCTGAAATAAATACAACCGAACCATATTCTCCGAGCGCCCGTGAAAAAGCAAGTGCAAAACCGGTAATAACTGCCGGAATAAGATGCGGCAGAATAACCATGCTGAAGGTCTTCCATCTGTCAGCTCCAAGCGTCGCCGCAGCTTCTTCGATTTCAAAATCAAGGTCCTTGAGAACCGGCTGGACTGTCCTGACCACAAAAGGCAGGCCTATGAATGTCAGGGCAATCACGACGCCAAGAGGTGAAAAGGCGGCCTTTATGCCTAACACTTCAAGGTATCTGCCAATCCAGCCATTCGCCGCATATACCGCCGTAAGGGCGATGCCGGCTACCGCAGTCGGCAATGCAAAGGGGATATCCACCATGCCGTCAAGTATGCGCCTGCCTGGAAAGCTGTAGCGTTCCAGCACCCATGCGAGGAGCAGGCCGAATACACTGTTGACAAGGGCTGCAATCAGTGAGGCCCCAAAGCTGAGCCTGAACGAGGCAACCACCCTTGGCGATGTTACTATTTGCATGAATTCTCCTAGACTCAGCCCGGCGGTTGCGATGAAAAGCGTGCAGAGTGGAATTAGCACAATTAGACTGAGATAGAGCGCCGAAAACCCCATGCTTATTCCGAATCCGGGCAGAACGCTGAATTTTTTAATTCCAACTCTCATCTCTCAAGCCTTTTATTTGCCGGGCTGGTAAATCCGGTCAAAAATACCACCATCGCTGAAATGAGTTTTTTGGGCCTTCTGCCAGCCGCCGAAGACCTCGTCGATAGTGAACAGTTTTAGCTTCGGGAACTGTTTTGCGTACTTTTTTGCCATCGATTCCATCCGCGGCCTGTAGTAATTCCTTGCGGCGATTTCCTGCCCTTCCGTCGTATACAGGTAATCAAGATAAGCCTGAGCCACTGCCCTCGTGCCGCGCTTATCCACAATCTTGTCGACGACAGCGACAGGTGGCTCCGCGAGAATGCTGATTGAGGGGGCGACTATTTTGAAGTTGCCTTTTCCTGTCTCCTTGATTGCGAGCAATGCCTCATTCTCCCACGCGAGCAGCACATCGCCGATGCCTCTCTCCATGAAGGTTATAGTCGATCCCCTGGCTCCGGAATCCAGCACCGGAACATTTTTATAAAGTCGCGTTATAAATTCGGTTGCTTGTCTTTCATCTCCTCCCTTCTGCTTAAGTATATAACCCCATGCAGCGAGGTAATTCCAGCGGGCTCCGCCAGAAGTCTTGGGGTTCGGCGTGATCACGGATATGCCTGGTCTTATCAGGTCATTCCAGTCCATTATTCCTTTGGGATTGCCCTTGCGAACGAGAAACACTATAGTTGAGGTATACGGCGAACTGTTATGTGGAAGCCGCTTATGCCAGTTTTCGGCAATCAAATTTGATTTTTGAATGGCATCAATGTCATATGCCAGAGCAAGAGTGACGACATCGGCTTCGAGTCCGTCAATGACTGCCCGGGCCTGTTTGCCCGACCCGCCATGGGACTGATTTATCGTCACCTTCGCACCTTTTTTTGACTGCCAGTATTTTGCAAAGGCGGCATTGAAATCCTGATACAGTTCACGTGTAGGGTCATATGAGACATTAAGCAAAGTAATATCCGCTGCTGAGGCCGGTACTGCGGGCCCGGATATTACAGCCATGATAAAGAGTGAAATTATAATTTGTCTTACCATGAATCCTCCGTTTTTAAATTAGTTATCAGCGGCGGCGCCTGTGACGAAGACTGCTATGAACCTCACACTTTTACAAGTACCATAAAGTTTCCATCATCAAGTTTTTCGATCCCGAGGACTTCGTGACCTTCCGCGGTGATGCTTTGGGGCACGTTCTTGACTGGCTCCCCGGCATCCAACATAATCTCCAGCAATTCGCCATTTGCCATCTCATCGATCTTGATCTTTGTTTTTACAAAATTGAGCGGGCATCTGGTCCCGCGCAGGTCCAAAGTCTCACCCGGCAACAGACTGTTCATGGCAAATCTCCTTTTCCTTAAAAATAGAGCATCCCGTCGTATTCGAGAGCGTAAGCAATCAGATTGCTTCCATCCACTATAGACACTCCTTCGATCAGGTCCTTGCTCGAAAGGCCCCTGTTGACCGCCACCTGCTCACAGAGCTGGAACTTGACGCCTACCTTAAGCGCATCATGAAGACGCTCCTCAAACGAAGAGACACCCGGTGGTAATCCCTCCTCTTTTATTTCCCCCTTAATGAGTGCGTCGGCCCCGTCCTGAACGCAAAAAACAACCGCATCACATCCGGAACATTGGGCTAAAGTGGCAAACATGATGGCCGATTTGATCTTGCCCAAGTCCCGGGCACCTGTTGATAACTGCACAGCGAATTTTTTTCTCGCTTGTTTGACTGTTTCGCTCACGCACCTTCCTTTTTCAGCGAAGCCGATGGCGGCATCATATTCACCTGCCTCCGCAAAACTTATCGCGACCATCAGGAGGTTGAAGCGGCAGGCAATTTCTTTCAATTGTCTCGTTAACCTCGTCATTATGCACTCCTGGCGCTTTTCACGTTTTTAAGGCCGGAGTTTTTACGAGCCGCTTTTTTGGCGACACTGAGCGAAGAGGCATTTACAGCGTGATGCCTTTCGTTGACGAGCCTTTCGGCCTTCAACCAATTCTCCAGTTCCCGCCCGTGGGCATGTCCGCTCTTTTCGTACAACTCATGAGCAACCTTTGCAATCTCATTATGCAGACTCATTCTGCACCTCCTCGATATCCTCTTAATTCTGGTCTTTTTTGTGAAGGCCGCACTCTTTCAGTTCCGGTGACTCCCACCACCAGCGTCCTGCGCGGACATCCTCGATTGCCCTGACGGACCGGGTGCAGGGAGCGCAGCCAATAGAGGGATAGCCTTTATCGTGAAGGCTGTTATAAGGCACCTCGTTTTCTTTTATATAATTCCAAATGTCCTTTTCTGTCCAGGCGGCAAGCGGATTTATCTTTATGATTCCATGGTTGGAGGTATCTATTTCAACTGTCTTTATGCCTGTCCTAGTCACTGCCTGTTCCCTTCTAAGTCCGCAAACCCATGCACCCAGCTCGCCAAGTTTTTTTTGCAAAGGTTCCACTTTCCTTATATTGCAGCAGAGCCGCCTTTCCGCCACCCCCTTATAAAAGAGGTTGAATCCATGCTCCTGAACCATAGTTCTTATTCTCTGTTCGTCTGGAAAACATACCTCGATGGCAACGTTGTACTTTTCTTTTATCTCGTCTATAAGCTGGTAAGTTTCATGAGGCAACCTTCCCGTGTCGAGAGTAAATATCCTGACATTCGGTTTGATCCTCGCAGAGATATCTATCAGAACCACATCCTCTGCGCCGAAGCTCGATGCTATGGCCACCTTGTTATCGAAGGTCTCGAAGGCCCAGCGAAGAATGTTTTCTGCGGGCTCGTCGTCGAGTGAATCCTGGATACGGGGGAAACCTTCCAGTAAGAGTTCCCTTGCATTCCCGACATCCCTATTCGTTCCGATCATTTTTCCCTCCACGGTTTTAATTGATTACTGGACCTAATAGTTCCATTAAAATTACTTATAAGCAATCAGCGTGCCATTGTTGGAGCAGGCTTGGATACAGCGTTCATAAGTTGAAGTGAGAAAGCGAATGACTAACAATTGACCATGATGTATACGAAATATACAGGCAGGTAATTCCATCAAAGAGTAAAAAATATGTAACCATGCCTTAATAATCCTGTAACAGGATACATCGTATAATTTTGTATTAAGGATTTAGAATTTTTCTGTCCTGATATGCCGCGAGATTGTAAGCCGGCATACATTTCCGAGGAATAATAAGGAGATCGAGAATATATTATGTCGTATGATTTTGAACAGTTTAAAGGGATAGGGGTTTTAAAGCTGTATGGTGATTACACATGCAGAAATGCTGCCAATGTAAAGAAAGCCTTCTTTGTAGCATTAAGCAACTCAGAGCATCTTATAGTGGATTTCGAGGGCGTATCGAAAATCGACGATTTTTTGTGGATCAAGTTTCTTCGCTCAGGAAGATTTCAAGAAAATCGAGGAAAAAGCTGACGATAATTAATTTTCGTCCGGCGATTTTTGAAAAAAAGGAAGAGCATCCCGAAGAGCCGGAGCAGTATCAGGAGAGGATGCTGTTATTTGCGGAGATATAACGGCGCAGACATCGCGTCTTAAGCGTGTTTGATGAGCGTGCACCTGATGTGATGACTTCTTCTGTAATGATTTATACGTAGTTGATGGCGACTTCGTAAACGATGTCTGAGTGATCGGACACAGGGCCGCCCTGACAGCCAAGTTCGCCTTTTGTAACAGCTCTGCGGTTTCCAACCATCCCTGATATGATCCTGGTGAAATCGAAACCGCCTTCGACACACTCTTTATTCAAGCACTCTACCGTGAAATAGGCATAGCTGGTTGGAAAGAAATTTACGATCCTGGGCAACGATTGTCTCAGTCCTCTTTGATTGTACGTCATGTTTATGACG
>JADFXI010000147.1 GCA_015233655.1 Nitrospirota bacterium
ACAAATCCAAAAGAATTTTGAGTGAAATAGCTCATAATATCTGTGGAGATCCAAACGCCGATGCAATGGGGATACCTAAACTTCTCAAAGAGAACTTTAAAGACAAATTACCTTTTAAACGGGCCGTGTCCGTAGGTTGTAGTTTCGCCCCCAAAGAATGCAATTTGGTTAAACAGGGTATCGTCGAGAGCTTCGAGGTTACTGAGATAAATACTGAGCTTTTTGAATTGGGCAAAAAATATATAAGAGATCAGGGGCTTGAAGATAAGGTGCGGATTTATCAATTTTTATATGGCCGCCTGGTTTTAGTACCCTAACAAACTCCGCCATGACAGTAAACGGATTTTTAACATGCTCAAGAGTCGCGCTACAGAATATTCCTCCCACAGAGTTATCGGCAAAAGGCAATTTCTCGGCATAACAGACCACATCAGTAGTTGGGTAAGGGTAAATCTCCAGCAGGATTACATTCTCATATTTAGTATTCTTTAATGTATTAATTCCACTCCCTACCTCTAAAATAACTTCGCCGGCATGCTTATTCAGGATGATTTGCTCATATGACCCATAATCATAGTCAAAAACCTGCTTCCAAATATAATTTGCTTTTAACTCATCAGGGTCGGTTATGAATGCCAGACTTTTCTTATTCAACACCGGATAGGATGCCTTACAAATAGTGCATTCGCGGGCATCTTTACTCGTCAGGAGAGGGGCGCGGCATGACGGACACATAAGAATATCGTTAATTTTAGCCAATTTATTCAAGAATTAGTGCCCTCATTTTCCAAGAAATTCTTTTTCAAACTGGCCCGGCTTAACACAGGAGAGGATTGTAAAAGCACTCATCTTGTCATACGCTACAGCAGACGCTTTATGACTTCCACTTGGAAGCTGAATCTGCGCCTCTATCTGCCATCCAGCCTTTGCCCAGTCAGGACGCTGCATCGTCTTGGCCACATCAGGCCTTTCAATTCCAAGCTTCGCATATCCCACAAGCTTATTGTCCACGTATAGCGCCACACGCGTTACCGGGGATCCGTCTTCATTGTCAGCAGCCCATCCCCATGCCTTAAACTTGCCATCGCTGTACGCAGCGTCATCCAACCAGCCGGTTGGAGGTGTATTTACACCGGGATTTGCAAAATTTTCGGGAAACATGGTCTTTTGTTCTGAGCATGCTGTAACAAGTGCTAACAACAGCACTGCAAGAAACATTTTTACCCTCATCAAACATTGCCTCCTCTTTTAGTATATCGGTTTTAGTATGAAAATAAATTCGAAGTCATCAGCATATTCTTCGACCACTTCAAAACGCACATACAACTCTTTGTCCATAAAACCAAGCAAATCGAGAAAGCTCTCTTTATGAAAAACATGGTAATGAATGGAATAGTCCATATCATAAAGTTTGTTTGCTTCGGCAAGCACCTCCTCACCTTCTGCCATATTCCAGTTCGACGAAACCCACTCCTTGAAGTGCCCGAAATCCTTCTTCCTCCTTTCCTGCTCGCGCATATAATAATCATCGGCAAAGTGGGAAACAGGAGTCACCTCGCGCCCTTTATCGAAAGAGCCCTCACCTTTCGGATTCGGCAGAGCTATGTATATAATGCTGTCATGTTTCTTTGTCACCCTGTGAAACTCTGTCAATGCCCTCACAGGATTAGCGCAGTGCTCAATCAAATGGTTAGCGATTAAAAAGTCATACTCTGAATCCCGGATAACAGAGAGGTCTTCAGCACTGGCAACGATATCAGGTCGTACTATTGAGTGCGCCTCGATATCACCACTGTAATGCTCCTGCAGAACCTCAGTGTTCTTTCGGTCAACATATTTTACCCGTGCAACACCTGGATCGACCTTAAGGGGATTATGTAGCGCGCCGATTTCGATCCCCTCTCCTTTTAAATGTTTTTTTGCAAGTCTCTCGCGTGGCAGGGTCGCTGTAGGGCTTTCAATCTCAACTGCATGAGACGGCCTGCTGTCATGCCTGCCGGTTTGTCCTATCAGCGACCGCAGTATTTCATTGCATTGCCAACTCCGGGCTGCTGTAGTGTGACCGGCCCTGACTTTTGCGTATGCCTTCAGGCCGATTTCATACCTTCGTTGTGGGACTTCAACAAGAGCAGACAAGTTTGAAAACCACTCGTCCTCATTAGAGCATAGCAACCCGTCTTCTCCATGCGCAATTATTTCATTGTACGGGTCCAGATTGACAGCAACGGTAGGAACACCGAGTATGCCGGCTTCCAGGAACTTAATCGAACTCTTGCATCGCTTGTGCGGATTGTCCTCCAGTGGTGCGATATTTATGTCAACATCTGCGATTATCGTGGGAAGCACCTCGAAAGGGACAAAATCCACATGTTCCAACCTGTCTTCAAGTCCTTCAAATTCTCGACCTATATCAAGAAATCCCACAATGCGAAGACGCACATTGTTGAAGCGCTGAAGAACTTTGCGCAGGGCGCCGCTTACTGTGGCAAAGTCCGAGTCATGATCATGCAGCCATCCGCTGAAGTAGCCGATGACTGTCTCCTCCCTGTTCTTCTTTCTTTCAATGAATTCAGGCATGAGCCTTTCAGCCTTCCTTACCTGTTTTTCATTGAGAGCATTCTCCAGAACATAAACATTGCCGTTGAATGGCAAAATACGAGTACAGAGATAGTTGGTAGAGACCATTACCGCATCGCATATCCGTAATAGATTGCGTGTCTCATCAACGCCACGGTGGAAGCGATGTAATTCGGCCTTCGACATATACTTGTAAAGCCCCAGGTATTCTTCAATAGCATGATCAGTGACCAGATCATCAGTGGAATAGACAACTATAGCACCCCGCTCTTTACATCTGTTAATCAACTGGACTATGGCAGGAGATTCGTCGACCCTGTTCAGAAATATTACGTTATGATCCCGCGCATCCTGTTCAGGTGACACCTCGTGAATGGCTTTACACACTACCTGTTGGTACCCGCAATAGTAGAGTTCTTCCTTCATGTTGAGGCACCGGTATATATTAGGCGCCCCACCGATTCCGCTCACAATAAGGATTTTCACTGCCGGGCATCTATGTTCTTCAGGAATATTTCGCAAGGCCGAATTAGTAGCACCAATAGGAGTCCTCTTTTCAATAGTTTTGATATGAGTATCGAGCCCCTTCACATGTGCTTCGAGATTGACAATATTTTGTTCGAGATCCTTTATAAGGATTCCAGCCATAAGTTCCTCTGCAAACATCTCAGGAATACTTTTAATCGAAAAATCACCCTTAAACAGGGTCAGGTTGGGATTATAGTAGGGATCGCCTTTTTTTATCACCTCGTGCCACTTATCAAGAAACAGCTTCGCATTCTTGCAGAAGCAGATATTCTTCTCATAGGTGCTATCATGTCCCCTGTTCAGGGGTTCGTATTTATATAATTCTGCAAACGGCGTATAAACCACGAGATATCCCCTGTCCCTGAGCCGTAGGCAAAGGTCTATATCACTATAGGAATGGCTGAAACGGTCGTCAAAGCCTCCAATCTCCTCAAATACACTTTTTTTCATCATAAGACAGGCGGCACTTACCGCGCTAAGATTCTGGACCAGACTGTTTCTGCAGAAATATCCATCTCTGGTTATCGGCAAACCGCGAAAAACATTGTCTGCTGCACCACCTATGCCAATAATGATCCCGGCATGCCGCACCGTGTCGTCAGGGCCATAGAGCAGTGCACCCACTGCGCCTACGTCTTTTCTCTGCGCATATTCAAGCATCGCCTCTATCCAGCCCGGGGTGATCACTTCAGTGTCGCTATTCAAAAAGAGCAGATACCCCCCCCTGGCCTGCGATACAGCATAGTTGATAACTGCCGAACAATTAAAGGGCTGATCATAAGGTAGTATACGCACCAGGCCGTCGCGCTTAACCTCCGTTAAACAACGGGGCACTTCTTCCTCTCTCTGGCTATGAACAATCAGGATCTCATAGTTGCCATACGTGCTCTTTGCCAGTATGGATTCAACGCACCGCTTCAGCGGATCAGTCGTATCCATAGCCTGAATAATAATGGAAACCAGCGGGGCCCCTTCTATATCAAAGCACACATGGTACTGGCCGGGATAATTACCGTCTTTAATTAAACCTTTCATTCCCATACGCTCCAAATGATCTCGCAATGCTTTTTTTGCGCTTTCAAATGCATATGGCTTCGCATTCGCGAGATCCCCAGATGCCGACGACTCAACGCTCCGCCAATGATATAAAATTTTAGGTATATGTTCTATACTCCTCGCCTTCTCACTCACACGTAAAAAAAGATCGTAGTCCTGAGACCCTTCGTACCCCGCCCGGAAGCCTCCCACATCATCTATCAACGGTTTCTTGATTACCGTAAAATGGCATATATAATTGTGCCCCATAAAATCGTCTGGCGCCCAGTCGGGTTTGAAATGTGGCTCGTACCTAACCCCTTCCTCATTAACTTTGTCCTCATCCGAATAGATGAAGTCAGCCTCAGGCTTTTTGTCCAACAGGGAAACAACCTCGTACAGGGCGTCGGAGCTTAATTCGTCATCATGGTCCAGAAAACCCACATACTCACCCGTAGCCATGCCAAGGGCTTCATTTGAATTTCCTGCAATGCCCTTGTTCTCACCAAGAAACTTTACTTTTATCCTGCTGTCAACATTCGCATATCCCTTAAGCACTTCAGCAACATGCTCCATCGTGGAGCCCCCGTCAGCCATACATAATTCCCAGTTGTCGTAGATTTGCCCCCTGACCGACTCGATGGCCGCCCTCAGCCATTTCTCCTGACTGTTCCATACAGGCATGATAATACTGACCTTGGGCCTGTATGAAAAAGCCTCTGCCTTTTTGATCTTCAGCTCTACAGGTCCCTCTAACTCCCTGCAAGCCAAAAGGAATTGACTGTATTCAGTCATTAAGGAAGCGCCATTAACACTCACTAAGGCCCCCTTTCCACAGGTATCTGTCAATAAGCGCGTCCTTCTTGTCAATCATGTCATGCAGACGTGCAATATGAATATCCTTTTCTTTTCCGGAGACTTTCCCTTGCCACAACTCCATATTCAGTCGGTGTATCTCTGCGTCTTTTTCCCACAAAGAACTGTGAAGCCGGTGTATCTCTGCGTCTTTTTCCCATAAAGAACTGTTAAGCCGGTGTATCTCTGTGTCTTTTTCCCATAAAGAACTGTTAAGCCGGTGTATCTCTGTGTCTTTTTCCCATAAAGAATGTCTAATGAGACTGTTCATCTGTTCCTCTCCGAACATCTCATAAATATTTTTCATCGAAAAATCCCTCTTAAACAGCGTCAAGTTGGGATTATAGTAAGGATCCCCTTTTTTAATAAACTCTCGCCACTTTTCAAAAAACAGTTTTTCTTCCTTGCAGAAGCGGATCGTCTTCTCAGGGGAGGTTTCATAGTCACGGCTCATGGATTCGTGATGGTACAACTCAGCATAGGGAGTATAAACCACAACGTATCCCATGTCCCTGGTCCTCAGGCAAAGGTCGATGTCATTATAGGCATGGCTGAACCCAGCATCAAAGCCTCCAATCTCCTCAAACACTCCCTTTCTCATCATAAGGCAGGCTGCGGTCACCGCGCTCAGGTTCTGGATAATTTTGGTTCTCCCGAAATATCCATCTTTGTTTCTTGGCAGCCCGCGAAAAACATGTTCCGCTACGCCGCAGATACCGATGATAACCCCGGCATGCTGAACCGTGTCATCAGGATAATAAAGCAATGCCCCCACCGCCCCAACGTCTCTCCTCTTCGCAAATTCAAGCATTGCCTCTATCCAGCCCGGCGTGATCACCTCAGTGTCGTTGTTTAAAAAAACCAGATACTCCCCCCTCGCCTGGGTTACTGCATAATTATTCAGGGCCGAATAGTTGAAGGACTGGTCATACGGCACTATGCGTACCCTGCCGCCGGCCTCCAGTTCCCGGAAATAAGAGAGTGTCACCTCTTCAGCACTTTGGTTGTCAACTACCAGAAGTTCATAGTTGCCATACGTACTCTTGGCCAGTATAGACTCCACGCACTTTTTCAGCACCTCGACATTATCCCTTGTTGGAATGATGATAGACACTAATGGTGTTCCTTCAATCATGTACCGCACACGGTACACGCCGATATAGTTGCCGTCTTCAACTTCACCTTTGAGCCCCATCCTCTCCAGGTGGTCTCGCAAAGCCTTTTTAGCGCTCTCAAATGCATATGGCTTTGCATTCGCAAGATCCCCTGCCGCTGATGTCTCGACGCTCCGCCAATGATATAAGATTTTCGGTATGTGTTCAATACTCCTCGCATTCTCAGTAACACGCAAATAAAGGTCATAGTCCTGAGACCCCTCGTAACCAGGTCGGAAGCCTCCCACCTCATCCAGCAGAGATTTCCTGATCACTGTGAAGTGGCAAAGATAATTATTGCCCCTAAAGGTATCAGGTGACCAATCGGGCTTGAAGTGAGGCTCGTACCTCTCCCCTTGCTCATTCACTTTGTCCTTATCCGAAAAGATAAAATCTGCTTCCGGCCCCCTGTTCAGCAGGGAAACAACCTCATATAGGGCGTCAAGACTTAATTCGTCATCATGGTCCAGAAAACCCACATACTCACCCGTAGCCATG
>JADFXI010000148.1 GCA_015233655.1 Nitrospirota bacterium
TTACAGACGCTACTACACGTAACGCATGGTTTATTCCAGACGTTGCAGGCGCATATGTAGTGAAGGACAGTTCCAACACATCTTCTTTAAATACCATTACAATTTATGCCGGCAAATGGGCGGGCGTAATAACAAGCGCAGGAGAGACCTCACAGAAAGTGAGCGCTTCCGGCGTAACCCAGGTAACGGATTCAAAGGGCAACGTATTGTCCAACCTGGAAAGCGGAATGTGGTTTGACACAACCAATACGGCATATTGGCCTAACGGCGCAACAGGGTCATACACGTACACGAACTGGCCTACAATAACAGTAGACAGCGGATGTACTGCATGCCATTACAACAGCGTAGTGGCCAACGGACTTACGGCCCCTGATAAGTTCACCCCATGGACGTATACGGCGCATGCCACATTCATGGCAAGGGGAATGAACGCAATAACCGGCAACAGCGGCGCATGTCTGACCTGCCATAGCGTAGGGTTTGACCAGGCACCTGGCGCAAGCTCGGGGACAGGGTTTGATGACATAGCATTGCTGGACGGCTGGTCATATCCTTCAAAGGACACAACCAAGCCTTATTCAAACTGGAAGACAATGGCAGGCACCAGTTCATATTCGAACCTGATTAAGCTGGCCAATATCCAGTGCGAAAACTGTCATGGCCCTCAGGGAAGCGACGGCCATATCTCAGGTTTGGCAGGCAGCACAAAGGTTGCAGGCGGAACAAGGGTAAACTATTCAGCAGAGCTTTGCGGAATATGTCATGACAGCGGAACAGGTCACCACCTCTATTCAGAGTGGGCAGCTTCGCTGAATCCATTTACTGCCGGCAGTACCGTTACTATTAACGTAACGTCGACCAGTCCTAAAATAGTATGGAACCCGACAGCAGGCGTCAGCGGCCACGGCCATGCGAACTATGGTCAGGCCACTTACACAAATTATGCCGGCGCCAGCGGAGCACAATCAGCCAGTACTACTCAAGCCGGCACTGTTACGACGAGTTCTATCTCAGCCCCTTCATGTTCAAGATGCCACACTGCTGAGGGATTTGCTGCCTATGCAACACAGCTCAGTCAATATACAGGTCAGTCGCAGATACCATCGACCGCAGGAGCGCTGCAGAGCACTTACGTGCCTAATTCGATCACTGGCGGCAGTGCTACGACCTATGGGACGACTGTATGGACGGCAGACAATGCGCATTCACAGACCTGTACGGCTTGTCACGACCCGCACAGTGATAAGAACCCGAACCAACTGCGTATTTATGATACGATACCCATGACTATGGCAGGCTTCGGCGTGTCGGGTCTCGGCAAGGGCGCAATCTGCGTGGCTTGTCATAACGAAAGAAACGGCGTAGCGTGCGACTCTGCTCATGCTCCTGGTACAACGCCATTGCCTGGTATTTGTAACTCCATTAGTACCAATCCTTCAGTACAGTCCGGCGCGACCTTCCTTCATGAGGACGGCGATACTGTTGCTCCATTGTATCTGGATACTCCTCATGACAATACCCAGGCTGAAGTTCTCATGGGTCGCGATGTCTTCTTCATGAGCGGAAGTCTTCCGATGCTTTCCAAGCATGCTAACGTGGAAGATGCCTGCGTGGGTTGCCACATGACCCTTAATCCGCAGACCCACCTGTCACACGGTGCTGCTGCAACGAGCACGCACGTATGGTATATCAATGACGCGGACAGGCCAACGCTCTGCGCCAATTGCCACAGCTCCAGTGTGGATGGACAGGCGATTGTTGCTAGCACTCAGAATCAGGTTGCGGTCCTTATGGATGCACTTGGCACCAATATGTTGTCGTATCTTAAAGCCAACTACGGTAGCGCATCCATCTATATTGGAGGCTCAAATAATTCTACCCTGACGGCTAAGACAGGAATGACAGCAGTCCCTGTTTCGAGCATAGGGGCGATTTATCTTGGCAATAACCCGACAAATTGCACAGCGGCCAATGTTTCGGCCGGCAATTGTTCAATTACAAACGGAGACGCAGGCCAGAGCACTTTCTATTTCTACGATGCTAGCGGAAATGCTTTGAAGACGTCTTCGGGCTCAGCTCTTAGTGCAGGTCTCACGGCCATCTCTACTGATTCATCCGGCCTGAGTCTGATCTTCGGAGCCAACAGCATTTACAAGAAGGCAATCTGGAACTTAATGATTGTCCAGAGAGATTACAGTTGGGGTGTTCACAACCCGAGCTTCGTGTCGACTGTATTGGCCACGACCATCACACAGGTCAAGACAGTGGGCTCCAGCAGGGTTACACCAGCTCCTTAACGACATAATAACAGCGTAATTAGTACCATTTATCGGCGGACCGCATGGTCCGCCGATTTTTTTCTTATGGAGAATCACGTAAAGCCAATGCATTTTTAAAGTAATGATTTAAAAATGCATTGAAAGTGGATTCTCCTGGAAAAGAGGTAAACGCCACAAGTTTTGATTAGTAAGTGGCTGAAGCGGCGAGGATTATTTAAGTGGTAATCTAGTCTATATGAATGAAGAAATAGTCTTTGTACTATATGCAATCACTTTAGCATATAGTGACACTAATTGCTATTGCATTTAAGATTCTGGAACCACACACTTAATTCACGATAACCTAGGCGAGCAATTCAGTATGGTGTCCCCAGAATTCACCAAAAGTGTAAAGAACTGTTGGGGACACTGCAACTATAAGGCGTTACTGCCACTTTTCGATTATCAAGTTTTCTATTGCATCGAAATGTGTGTCGTATGAAACCAGGGTAAGAGAGTACTGTTGGGCCATCGCGGCGATCCATATATCATTTTCAGGAATTGGTTGCCCCTTATCCCTCAAATAATTTTTGATTTCACCATATCTCTTGGCTGTTTCGGAATTGCAGGAAAGGACGGTATTGTTAAGCGCAAAGTCATCAATTCGTAAAATATTGTCCTGAACTTTACCCGATTTGAAGGCTCCAAAATATAATTCTCCGATTGCTATGCATGGAATGAATACTTCGTCGACGCCGGCTATCCTGTCATGGATCTGTGGATTTTTTGCAAAGATAGCTATAATAATGTTTGTATCAAGCAAACATCTACCAGCCACTAATGTCTACCTGCTCACATCCTTCTTCTATAGCTTTAGACATCAGGAGCAAATCTTCATCGGGGATTCCTCCCTCAAAGCGCAAGAGGCTTTCCCCCTTAACACCAGCTGGCGCCAAGGTCCTGGCGAAATCGAGAATACGGAGCTGAAGATTATAGGGGAGATTGTCAAGCTGAGCGATCAAGCTGTTTTTTATAGTAGCATTTGTCATAATACGCCTCCTACTCTCTGCTTAATAATAGCATTTTGTTTATTCTGATGCATAGATTTTTTTCAAAAATAAGTTAATGCTATAGATTTACAAAAAGCTTTTATGGTAAACTGATTCCCAGTTTTACGCATTGCAAAAAGAGGAGGCCGCTTGAAGAGTAGGGTGCTGATAGTATTGATTGCTTTTGTGATCATGCCGGTTGTGTTGTTTCCGGTTCTATCGCACGCAATCAATCTGACAGGCGAGTCCAATACCTATTTGCAGTTCAGGCAGGCCACAACAGACCAGAGCAGGCTAATCCCTCTTTATGAGTACCTTAATTTTCGTCTGGATGACATAGCCGACAATAAGATATCGTTTCATTACGGCGGCTGGGGTAAGGTCGATTTGGACGATAGAAGTTACGGACGGAATGTAGACGCGGACCTTCAGTATGCTTATATGAGTTTCAAAAGCGACAAGAACAATATAATATTGAACTTCGGACGGCTGATTGTAACTGATGGCGGCGATGCGGAAAAGATTGACGGAGTTTACGCCAGGACAGACTTGAAGTATGGCTTTTCGGTGTCAGCGTACGCAGGCCATCCTGTTGAAGAAATTCTTAACGGAGTAGGCAGCGATTCAATTCTCGGCGGAAGGCTCTCATATCAGATACCCTCTTTATTAACTCTCGGGGTTTCCGGCCTGAAGGAAACCGGCGGCTCTGATCCCAGAGAAGAAGTGGGCGCAGACTTGTGGCTGCGGCCGATCAAGAGCATCGATATAACAGGCAGGTCAACATACAATGCTGTTACGGACGGGTGGATGGAGCACGCATACCACATTTCTATGGGACCCTACAGCAATTTCAGGTTCAGCACCGAGGCCTCATGGATAAACTACAGGGATTACTTCACGGCAGCGACCGTTGCTGTTTTTAATTTTATGCCTGGCGTCCTGAACCCGGCAGAGAAGCTCCGCTTGCTCGGCGAGGAAGTCTCATATTCTATAAACGACAACATTTCAGTCTCTGCGGATTATAAGAATTACGGTTACAATATCCAGGGCTCAGCGAATTATTTTGGTGGGAAGGTCTCCTATGCAGTCCCTGGAAGCGGAGGCGCGGGATTCACGGCGCACCGTATGGATGGACAGACGGACAGCCTTAGGTATAGTGAATTCAGGGTATACGGCTTCAAGAAGTTCGGCAAGACCGATCTTACACTTGACTTGCTTGACATAGATTACGACCGGCGGCTGAACGGCGTGAAAAATGCTTATTCGGCCTCTCTGATCGGTGGTTTTAATATAACTGACAAATTAAGAGTGGCCGCTGATGTGGATTATTATCACAACCCTGTCTACAATCACGACTTCAGGACCTTGCTGCATTTGATCTGCAAGTTCGATACGTCCGCCGGTGGCGGAGGTGGAGGCACAGAGGCGAAATGAAAAGAATGAAGATAATGACTTTGACGATACTTTGTCTGATGTTCATAATCGGTGTCTATGCATGCGCTGACACCAATAGTCTTACAAAGGTGCACCCGACCGAAATCAAAGAGTTAAGCGAAGCGGTCTGCAGCGCCTGTCATGAGGATGACCGTGCTTCTATGGACCACAAGGAAGGCTGGATTAACAAGCACGGCTTTTATGCAGGACAGAGAAAACAGGTCTGCAGTCTCTGCCACGAGGATTCTTTCTGTTCGGAGTGCCATGCTAACAAGCCGGGGCTTATCCCCAGTGACATGCATAAGGACAAGCCCGATAATTTCTATCCCCATCGGGGAGACTATCTGACCCAGCATATGATAGACGGCAGGGTAAATCCTGCGCCGTGTATGAAATGCCATGGCCGTCAGAACAATTCAATCTGCAGGACATGCCACAAATGAAAAGGCTATTTCTTGTAATAGGACTTTTGACAGTAATTTCTTTTGTTTTGGGCTGCGGGAGTTCGACCAATTCAGTTACTGCGAGAGACCCTGCCACAAGCGCTGCGCATCAGGCCGGTTGGCTGCCTAAGGGTCACTCTGTATCTGCCAAGTCCGATATAACACCCTGTACCACATGCCACGGAAGTGACCTGTCGGGAGGGATTGCAGGGGTGTCCTGTACCAAGTGCCACATAGGCACCACTACTTCAATACATCCGGTTTCCTTTAATTCTTATACCTGGGCGCCTGCAGGACACGCTGCTTATGTTGTGAATAACGGGAACACATCCTGTTCCAATGTCTATTGTCACGGGGCCGATTTAGCGGGTGTGGACAACAGCGGGCCTTCCTGCACGAGTTGTCATATAGGAGGCAAGAGTTCCGTGCATCCTGCCAGCTATAACGGTAATGCCTGGGTCCCGGCTGCGCATTCAGTATACGTAAATACCAATGGTAACTCATCCTGTTCTAATATTTATTGTCATGCTGCGGATTTGAGCGGTGTAGCAAACAGCGGACCTTCGTGCACAAGCTGCCATTTAGGCGGCGTGGGTTCCGTGCATCCGCAGACATGGACAGCCAATATTTTGCTGCACTCCACTTATGTTGATTCCAACGGCACCAGTTCGTGCAGGAACACGGTATGTCACGGCGCGGATTTAAAAGGCGTTTCACTAAGCGGGACAAGCTGTTTCACCTGCCACCAATTCGCACTTCCATAAAGAACAGGCAATAGGGTGTTGTCTCTATTGCCTGTAAATCGTACATTAATAAAGCTGCAATAACAATATAAAGGCCGTCTGTCTCAATGCTTTGTGCCAATATGGATAAGCAGTCCTTTTTCCGGATAATGAGCAGTGTTTCGTGTCGCTATCTTGTGTCCTTTTATAAGAGCAGTCGCAGCGATGAGGCAGTCTATCGCTGCTAGGGTGACCCCTTTTTCTCTGTAATGCCTGTAGAGGGACCCTCCTTTAATTGCGACATCATGTGTAACTAATTCTACGGCGCACGCAGATATAAAATAATTAGTGTTCACTCTTTCTTCTTCCCGAAGTCCGGCATGGAGTTCATAAACACTCAGAACGCTTATAAAAGCATTATTGGTATCCAGCAGGGGGTCAACAAGAGTTTTCGCATAGTCGACCCCTCTCAGATAGTCAATTGCGATATCAGTATCAATGATCACGGTCGGCATAATTCCGCTCTCCTTCTTTACGTAATTTATTGACAATACTGACGCTGTCTTTATCACGCTTGCCCCAACTGCCGAAACTTTTTTTTGCATTCTGAACTTTCTTAATGCGAAGGTATTCCTTTAAGGCTTCCGCAACCGTCTGGCTAAAGTTTTCAGATATTTCCTTTGCCTGCTTAAAAATCTCATCAGGTATGTT
>JADFXI010000149.1:0-5518 GCA_015233655.1 Nitrospirota bacterium
CAAGGCAAAGACACCGCAAGTGAGGGACGCAATTATCAATCTGCTGACGAGCAAGACTTCTGAATCGCTGATGTCGCCCGAAGGCAAGCTGCAGCTTAAAGACGAAATAAATATGCAGGTCAACCAGATTCTGGGCAACAACACGGTCAAAAATGTATATCTGACTGAATTTGTAATGCAGTAACGCTGAACGAGGAGCTTAATGGAAGACATTCTTTCGCAAGACGAAGTCGATGCCCTGCTAAAGGGAATAGCTGAAGGTGAGGTAGAAACAGAGAAGCTTGAGGACACTTCCGGCGTAAAGGCATATGACTTTACCGGCCAGGAGAAGATCGTAAGGGGCAGGATGCCCTCCCTGGATATCGCGAATGAACGTCTGGCCAGGAATTTCCGTCTTTCCCTGTCTGCCGCGATCAGGCATATGGTGGATGTAACGAATGTCAATGTCACGATTACCAAATTCTACGATTTTATGAGAGGTGTCCCCTTTCCTTCAAGCATTAATATATTTAAAATGGAACCGCTCAGGGGCTTCGGCCTTCTGGTCTTTGATGCCTCGATGATCTTCAGTCTGATTGAGTATTTTTTCGGCGGCACAGGCAAAGGTTATTATAAGCCGGAGGGACGGGAATTCACCCCTATCGAACAGAAAATCATCCATAAAGTCGTAATATTCTTTTTTGACGACATGGAAGAGGCCTGGAAACCTGTTTACCCTATAAAACCTGTTTACGTGCGTTCAGAAATGAACCCTCAATTTGTCACCATCGTCACTCCTGTCGACGTCGTAATCAAGGTTGAGTTTGTACTTGAGATAGAGGGTAAACAGTGTAAAGCGTTTCTCTGTATTCCTTATGGATCGGTCGAGCCGATAAAGGAGAAATTGTACAGTGCGTTCTCTGCGGACAGGGATGAGCTGGACATAAAATGGCTTGAGCGTTTGAAAGAGCGGCTGAAAGAAACAACGGTGAATTTATCCGGTGTGCTGGGCAAGGCTGTGCTGCCGGTAAGCGATGTCTTAGAGTTAAGCGAAGGCGATGTGCTTATACTGGATACAAGCGTTGACGATGATGCAGGAGTGGCAGTCGAAGGGCTCGAAAAGTTTAAAGGTAAATTCGGGGTGTATAAGGGATATAGGGCCGTCAAAATAACAAAAGTCATACAGCTCGGCACCAAATAAGGGGAGAAATATCATGGCAGATGAAGTTAAGAATCTTGATATGCAGGAGTTTAAGGGAGAGTCCCAGCCGGCACATTCCGGGCAGCGTGATATCAATTTCATTCTTGATGTGCCGCTTGAACTCATGGTAGTCATCGGGAGCACCAAAATACTGATTCAGGAGCTGTTGCAGTTGGGCCAGGGCTCGGTCATTGCCCTTGACAAGCTGGCCGGCGAACCGATGGAAGTGTACGTTAATCAGAAGCTCATAGGCAGGGGTGAGGTAGTTGTTGTGAACGAAAAATTCGGTATCAGGTTAACGGACATTGTAAGCCCTACCGAACGGGTAAGGCAATTAAGATAGCTATGGGCCGTGAGCTGAAATACCGGAGGTGTTTGTGGGATTAGAGCTTATTAAGGCGTTAGCAGTCCTGATTCTCTTGCTTGGTGCGCTGTATTTGCTGCTCAGGTTTCTGAAGCAAAGGATGCTGCCGCATAAGGGGATAATAGAGATGCTTCATTATCAGTCATTCGGTCCCAGGAAGGGCATAGCCGTTATTAAGATAGTTAATGATTATATGGCAGTCGGCGTCGCCGACCAGGGCATCACGCTGCTTAGCAAGCTGGACAAAGCGGGCGTGGAAGAGAAGCTGGAGGCCCAGAGGTTGGACGACGGAAGTCAGACTACGGAAGTCGCAGGAGGGCCGACTGTCAGGAAAAACTGGAAAAAACTTTTTAGTCTGCTGTCCGTCTTTTGTATTCTGACTACCGTCATCTGTGCTATGCCTGCCTTTGCCGCTCCCGCTTCTTCTGCAGGCGGAGGGGCCGGCGGAGGCTTTGCCGGTCTTTCGACGCCACTTGAATTGCTGCTTTTCCTTACGCTGCTGTCAGTATTGCCGGCCATACTGGTAATGGTTACTTCATTTACGCGGATTGTAGTAGTGCTTTCTTTTCTGCGGCAGGCTTTGGGCACTCCTTCGGTGCCGCCTACGCAAGTCGTAATAGGGTTGGCCCTTTTTGTTACTTTCTTTATCATGTCGCCTGTCATAGACAGGATTTACTCTGAAGCCTATCAGCCATATTCCAAAAAGGACATCGGGGCCGAGGACGCTCTCAACAAGGCCGGGGTCCCGCTGAAGGAATTCATGCTGCGGCAGGTCCATGAAAAAGAGCTTGCCTTTTTTCTCCGGATGTCCAAAGCGGAGAAGCCGGCCAAGCCGATGGACCTGCCCATGAGGGTTGTCATCCCTGCCTTTGCTATAGGCGAGCTTAAAAAAGCGTTCGAGATAGGGTTCCTTATATTCCTGCCGTTTCTTGTTATTGATATGGTCGTCGCGAGCGTATTGCTGTCAATGGGTATGATGATGCTGCCGCCTGTAATGGTTTCGATGCCTTTCAAGCTGCTGCTTTTTGTAATGGTGGATGGGTGGGAGCTTCTTATCGGCTCTCTCATAGCGGGGTTCAGATGACCAGTGAATTATTGAATCAGATTGCGAGGCAGACATTTGAGACCATTCTTCTGGTAGGGGCGCCGGTATTGCTTGTAAGCATGGTCATCGGATTGCTGATAAGTATTTTTCAGACAATCACTTCAGTGCAGGAGATGACCATAACCTTTGTTCCAAAGATCCTGGCAGTTTTTGTAACACTGCTTGTTGCGCTGCCATGGATGATAAGGGTAATGGTCGGGTTTACAAAAGGCATCTTTGAGAACATTCCTTTTTATGTTAAATGAACAATACAGTGACCGGCAACGGAGTTAAAATGGAAATTTACAGCTTGATAACTGTCTATGCAGACAAATTCATTCCGGTATTCATCAGGATAGCGGTGATGTTGAGTTTCATCCCTTTTATCGGAGCGCAGCAGACACCTATAATGATAAGGTCCGGCCTCGCTCTTGCACTTACGCTTATGCTGCTGCCGGTAGTGAAGGTAAACCTTGATAATCCGGTGAGGGTGGTGTTCGAAGCTTTTTTTATCGGGGCGGCCATGGGGTTGTCTACGCGGATAATAATGGGAGCGATCGAGATGGCCGCACAATGGATAAGCGTCGAGTCGGGCATGACTGCGGCAGCTGTGTTCAATCCGCTGTTCAGTGAGACACTCGGTCCGTTGAGTCTTTTTTATTCTATGATGTCGATGACGCTGTTCTTTGCCTTTGACGTTCACTATTATCTTATTGAAGGTATAGTCCGCAGCTTTGATATAACCGCTATTAACTACAAGACGGTGTTTAGTTCCGTTATCAGCCTGAATGCGTTGTTTTTCCCTCTGGCACGTTTCATTGCTCCTGGCAAGGGCCTGCCTTACATACTCGGTGAGCACATCGGCGTCTTTGGTGACTCCGGCGTAATCCGATGCCGTTTCAAGTATGGTCTGTATGTCCCTTATGGAAATTCTCTCCCGCAAAAGATTTTGCAGCACTTTCTGGACACCGCTTAAATTCAAAAGTCCTGGGACCAGGTCCTCCACCACTTTGGGGTGGGTCTTTGCCAGATTGTCGAGGAGCTTCTGCACATCCTGTTTGCCCAATAATTCACTTGCGAAGTTCTTTATCAGTTCGGTAAGGTGCGTAGTGATTATGGACGGAACATCGACAACCGTATAACCGGACAGTTGTGCCTCTTCTCTCATCACTTCATCGATCCAGAAAGCATCCAGTCCGAAAGCAGGGTCTTTAGTCGGCACGCCCTTAATCGGTGTCGCCTCGGTACCGGGACTTATTGCCAGATATTTGTTAAGCATTACCTCCGAGGAAGCAACCTCGACTCCCTTTACAAGAATCGAGTAGCCATAGGGCCTGAGAGATAAATTGTCCTTTATATGCACTGCGGGAACGATAAAACCCATATCTGTAACCATCTGTCTTCTTATGGCCTTTATCCGTGACAGAAGCGGACCTCCCTCCTCGACGAGCGGGATCAGTCCGTATCCGATGTCCATGGCCAGAGGATCTATAGGCAGCAGTGATTCCAGGGTCTCGGGCTCTTTCTTTATCTCGGCCTCTGCCTCGGCAGCAGCGGCGGCGCCGGCAGCCTTTTCCGCCGAAGGAAGCTTTTCTCTCATCAGGTATGCCGCCACCCCACTCACAACAGACAGCATTAGAAACGGCACATGAGGCAGCCCCGGGACAATTCCGAAAAACCCCAATATGCCTGAGGTTGTAGCGAGCACCTTGGGATTTACGAAAAGCTGTTTGACCACGTCTGCGCCGAGGTTGGCTTCCGATGCGGCCCGCGTTACGATAATACCGGCAGCGGTCGAGGTTATTAATGCCGGGATCTGGGCGACCAGGCCTTCTCCTATCGTAAGTATAGTGTAAGTCTGCGCCGCCTCGGCCATCGGCATGCCCCTCTGCAGCACCCCGATCAGAAAACCGCCGATTATGTTAATCACCATGATGATAATAGCTGCAACGGCATCGCCCCTGACAAATTTGCTCGCGCCGTCCATCGCCCCGTAGAAATCAGCTTCCCTGCTTATGTCCTGCCTTCTTTTCCTGGCCTGCTTGTCGTCAATAAGTCCCGCGTTGAGGTCGGCGTCTATGCTCATCTGCTTGCCGGGCATCGCATCGAGAGTGAACCTGGCGGAAACCTCAGCTATTCTGCCTGCGCCTTTTGTAATAACTACAAAATTTATTATTATCAGGATGAAGAAGATAACGAACCCAACTACAAAATTTCCGCCGACGACGAATTCTCCAAAAGATTTAATGACCTGCCCCGCAGCCTCAATTCCGGCATCGCCCCTCATCAGAATGAGGCGCGTCGATGCGATATTCAGAGAGAGTCGCATCAGTGTAGCTACCAGCAAAACAGAAGGGAAAACCGAAAAATCAAGAGGTCTCTCAGTATATGCCGAAACAAGCAATATAACTATGGACAGCGCTATGCTGAAGGACAGGAACAGATCAAGCAAGATGGGCGGCATCGGAATGATCATGAGTCCGAGGATCACCACTATGCCGAAAGCCAATAAAATATCGCTCTGTCTTAACAGTCTCTCAAACATGCCGACTCCTCATTAATGACATTTCACCTCTCATGTCTTTCGCCTCATTTTGCCTTTCAGCTTATAAACGTTAGCGAGTATGGCGGCCAGGGCCTTGTAAAACGCCTCCGGTATTTCCTGATTAAGCTCGAGTTTGTATAAAGACCTTGCAAGAGGCTTGTCTTCCACAACCGGCACACCATGCTCCTTTGCCAGAGCTTTTATCCTTTCAGCAACAAGATTAGTGCCTTTGGCCACAAGTGTCGGAGCGCCCATAGCTGCCGAATCATATTTTAGAGCAACAGCAAAATGCGTCGGGTTAGTAATGACGACATCCGCCTTCGGCACTTCCTGCATCATCCTTTT